>JALWTK010000101.1 GCA_027082875.1 Sulfurimonas sp.
CGTTGAAGCTAACGCTGTCTCACTATCATCTACAAATATTACTAATGGCATAATTTTATCCTTAATTTAAATTTTATTTTTGGTATATTAAAGTATTGTCAATTTTTTTCGCATTAAATACGGAAACAATTCGACTCATATATTCAGCATGTCCTAAAAGAACATAACCACCTGGGTTGAGCATATCATAAAAGGTCATCGCAACCTCTTTTCTTGATGCATCATCAAAATAGATAAGCATATTTCTTGAAAAGATAACATCAAACTTGCCTAATTTGCGCATCTGTGCCTTATCAAAAATATTAGCTACTTGAAAATCAACACTTCCTTTGAGATCGTCTCCGAGCTCATATCCTAATGGTTTTTTCACAAACCACTTATTTAAAATTGGCTTTGGTATCGCATGTACAGAACGATCACTATACTTCGCAATCTCTGCTTTTTTAATAACAGTAGAGTCAATATCAATACCAACTACTTCAATATCTCTCTCCTCAACAACTCTCCCCTCTTCTACGATATGAAGTATCATAGAGTATGGCTCTTCTCCAGTTGAACACGGAGATGAGAGTATGCGTAGTGTTTTTGAAGCTGGCATTTTTTTATGAAGTTCAGGAAGTATAGAGTTCACCAAGACTTCAAACTGATCTTTTTCTCTAAAAAAGTATGTCTCATTAACTGTAACTGCATTCATAAGCTCTTGAAACTCTAAACCATCTTTATCTTCAAAGCGAAGTTTGAAAAAGTACTTACGAAAATTGTCTAAGCCTAACTCTGCGGAGCGTTTATCTATGTACTTCGCAATCTTGTCAAAATGCTTATCAACCTCTAAACTAATTCCACTTTTTCTATAGATAAACTCTCCGATTTTTGTAAAGTTTTCTTTAGATAATAGATGAGCCATAACCTTACCCTTTTATAAGTGCTATAGCACCATCAACAGCAAACTCAACATAGAACTCACCAGAGAAGCGTTCCTTAAGAGATTCTAGAAGTGGTATATCCTCCACTTCTCCTATTTCACCCATATAATCAACTGCTGTCATAGCAACATTGATATCTTCTTCTGTCTGCAGTAACTCAACAAGCATCTCACGTGACTCAGCAAAATCAACATCACCAAGAACATTAATAGCAAAGATTCTTAAGTCTCTGTCTTCACCAATTAAAAATTTAACGATATAGTACTTAATGGATGCACCAAAATCACGAAGCATTGAGATACCAAGATTACGTATATAGGCATTTTCAAGCTTTAGTAACTCCATAATCTTTTCAATAGGTGCTTCATCTGGATCCATAGAAGAGATAGTAGAAGCTATCTTTGTAGAAACATTTTTATGCGTATCTTCTTGATGAATATAGTCTACAAGAAAATCACCACCACCATGAAATTTCACAATCTCTTCAATAATATAATCTTTATCTGCATCTTCATCAGTATTTTCAAATGCTTCTATCGCTTCATCTAAAGTAGCATAATGTTCTAACTCAACAATATCTTGTTTCTCATGTCTTTTTACTAATGCCATTTGTTTTCCTCCTATGCTCTATCTAAGTGCTGCTATTTTTCTAAGAATAGCAGGAAAAGCTAGCTGTTCTAAAACACCACCTCTCTCATAAGCCTCTTTAGGCATACCATAAACTGTAGCACTCTCTTCACTTTCACCAAGAGTGTATGCTCCAGCTTTTTTCAAAGCCACCATTGCATCAGCACCATCATCACCGATACCAGTTAAAATAACACCAACCAAATCTTTGCCCTCAAAAACTTCTAAAGCACTTTTCATCATTTCATTTACACTTGGCTGAAAGAAGTTATCACCTTTTTTACTATCTTCACGAAGGACTACCTTACCAGATACTTTTTTAGCAAAGTTCATATGAACTCCACCTTTGGCAACATATATATGTCCAGGTAAAAGTTCCATATTTTGCTTTGTCTCTTGTACACTAAGACTTGAAGCACGATCTAGTCTCTGGGCAAAGGCAGCAGTAAACTGCTCTGGCATATGCTGAACTATACATACAGTATGTTTAAAGTCAGCAGGAAAAGCTGAACATATTTGCTCAATCAATCCTGGTCCACCCGTTGAAGAACCTATGAGTATCACTTTTTCAATATCTTTAGAGCTACGAGTTTCAACAACAGCTCTCTCTTGCGGCTCTGGAGTAGCACGATGTCTTTCACGTCGTGGAGGTTGCGCAAGTTTTCGTTTAAGACGTCTTGGAGATATACGACTTAACGACTTTATTTTTTCTAAGATCTCTTCACGATTCTCATTTTTCCCAACATTCATAGTTCCAGGTTTAGCGATGAAATCAACCGCACCTAAATCAAGGGCATCCATAGTTATAGTTGCATCAGCAGTTGTAAGAGAACTCACCATAAGTATGGCACTAGGCTTCTCCTGCATTATTTGACGAACAGCTTCTATTCCGTCCATTACAGGCATATTAATATCCATTGTAATGACATCATATTGCTCACTAGTTGCCTTATCTACAGCTTCTTGACCATTTCTTGCAGTCTCTATCTCAAAACCAAGAGTCTCTATCATCTGTGTTAGCTGCTTTCTAACAAGTGCTGAATCATCTACTATTAGTACTTTTTTAGCCATCTACATGCTCCGAATTTACTATTTTTTCTATATCTATAGATAGGATAAGTCTCTTTCCATTATCCAGATGAAGAACACTATTAAAATACCCTTCACTCTCCTCTTTTATATCCTTTTTTTCAATACTCATAATATCACTCACACTATCTACTATAAAACCAATACGGTTATCCTCAATATTACAGATAATAATCTTAGACTCTTCAGTAATCACAGTTGGAAGATTTAACTTCTCAAAAAGAGAAACTGTTGCTACTATTTGACCTCTAATATTAATAATTCCATCAATATATTCTTCTGTAAATGCAACCTTTGTCGAATCAACTATATCTATTATCTCATTCACATAGTCTACATCAAAAGCATACTCTTTTTGTGCAAGCTTAAAGACTATTACTTCTTTTGCATACTCTTTTGTAGTTTCAGCTTCATTTTGTATCTCTGCTTTTGTATCTACAAAAGTCTCATTTTGCATCAAAATTTCATCGATGAGTTTATCATCAAAAAAAGAGATCAGCATATTTTCATCATGAATGACACCCGCTATTTTATTGCCTTCAAATGCTTCACTCATATACTCAATATTTTTAAGGGCTATATTTTTAATATCTATAATACTATCTATTAAGAGTCCTATTTTTTTATCTTTATAAGAAACAACTAAGATCCTATTTGTTTCACTATTTATTGCTTCAAAGCCATAGTAAATACGAAGATCAATAACCATCAGCAACTCTTCTCTAAGAGTAATAAGCCCTAAAACTTCATCAGAAGTTCCAGAAATATCTGTATATTCTGTATCTGCTAAAATAATCTCTTGTAAAAAATCAATATCCAAAGCATACTTTTCATTTTCCATTGCAAAGATTAAAAATCGCTTATTCTCTTCTTCTTTTAGTGTATTGTCTTTTATCTTTCCGGCTACTATCTCTTTTGATTCTATCGAGACTTTACTCATTTTTGAGAACATCTCTTCTAAAGAGAGTACTTGCACTAAAATATTATCATACTTATAAATAGCGATAACAGGATCATCTTCAGTATCTATATATTCTATATTTTTTTGATCAATTTCTACAGTATTATATACATCATTTACAAGAAGTGTATTTGAAGAAACATCATCATTGAGACTAATTATTCTTGCCTTTGGATCAGAGAGATCTACTTCTGGCATATTAAGAAGTAGATTCATATCTACCATAGAAACTACACCACCTCCAACAGAGCATAAACCTCTTACACCAAATGGACGTAAAGGTAGAGGCATTAAGTCTGGAACTCGTGAAATTTGGCTTATATCTTCAGTAGATATACCATAATTTTCATGAGCATTTTTAATAATTAAAATCTCATCAACTTGCATAGTGTTCACCTACTTTTACCCTTGTTGTAGCTCATCTGCCATAACTGCTAACTCTTCAACACCTTCACTAATATGTGTTACAGTGTCGATAATAAGTTCACTTGCTTTACGAGACTCACTTGCATTTCTTGCACTAAGTTCTACAGCTTTTTGAATCTCATTAATACCAATCATAACCTGATTCATACCTTCAAGGTTTTGATCATTTGTAGCTTTAAGTCCTGTATATTTATCAAGTAAATCAACAAGTAATTCTGTAATTACTATAATGTCATTCACTAAAGAGTTAATGTTAGCTTCTTCTGTCCCTTGAGAGTGTAGTAAATCATTCCAATCACCCTTCACTGTATCAATTTCAGAGTTCATTGACTCTACAATATCATTGATCTTTTCTGTATTGCTCTCTGAATCTTTTGCTAAGTTTCTAATATCTGCACTTACTACAGCAAAACCTTTTCCAAAGTCTCCAGCACGAGCAGCTTCAATACTTCCACTAATAGCAAGCATATTAAGTTGTACGATTGAATTAGAGATATTTCCAACTGTTTTATCTACACTTTTTGTCTCTTTTACTATAACATTTAACTCTGTTGCTGCACTATTACCTTGAGAGATAGAGTCAGAAAAAGAGCTCTTAATCTCAACAACTGAAGATTTTACTTCATTAAAAGAGATTTTTAAAAGATCAAAGTTTCTTCTTGCAATCTCTATTAGCTTGTCAATATCTTTTGCTGTACCTAAACCTGCTTCAACAAGTTCTTTATTATTTAAAGCACTCTGGTTCGTACTTTGTGAAGAGTCTTCCATCTGGTTAAGTGAACTCGTAACATCTTCAAGTGCATTTTGAATCTCATCCATAGATGCACCAATAGTATCTGCACTCATTGCGATGTCTTCTGCAGATTTCATTGTGTCTGTTGAGTACTTTAACTCCTCAGCTTGACTTGAGAGTTCCTTAATGTCATCTTCAGTTTGAGCAAGTGCATCTGACTGTACTTCTATAGAGTTAAGAGTACGTTCTACTGAGAGTGCTATCTCACTAGAAGCTTGTGCTATTTCGACTGAACCATCATTGATTTTTTCTATAAAATCACCAAGCTGTGTAGTGTAAGAACCTATACTTCTCGCTGCCTCTACCGAGTAAACAGCAATTTTTGTAAGTTCTTCCATTTTTAGTGCAAGTTCATTACCCTTTATTCCATTCCCTGAAATAGTACCCGTTGTAGCACCAATACTGTTGATAATACTATCTATACTTCCTTGAATCTTATTGACAAGTTCAGAAATAAACTCTGCATTTTTTTCACTCTCACCGGCTAAAGCACGTGTTTCATCAGCAACAACTGCAAAACCTTTTCCATGCTCTTTTGCACGACTCGCTTCAATAGCAGCATTGAGTGCAAGAAGGTTTGTCTGATCTGCAATCTTAGCGATAAAACCAACTGCATTCCCAATGTTCTGTGAAGATTCTTTAAGCTCTTCACTCTTTGTTGAAGACTCTTTTGCAACTGTCACGGCATTACCCATTCGCTCAACACTTACATTGATTTTACCAACCGCAGCCATAATGTTATCACCAGCAGAAATAGTTGAAGCTGCTACTGCATTAATCGTGCTTGTCATTTTATTGATGTTTGAACTAATATTTTTTACATTTGAGAGAGCTTGCTCACTTGCACCACTATTTTCTTCTGCTGCAGTAGCGATCTGTTCCATAGAAGATTTTAGCTGTTCTATAGCACTTACACTCTCTTGTGCATTATCTAAGATGCTCATAGAGACACCTGCGATACTTTCACTGATCTGTTGTTGCTTTGCTAATGTTCTCTGCTTGCGTTTATCTGTGCCACCTGAAGAGACTACACTGTGAGATGAAGACGAACTTCCTTTTTTCATTAATGCCATTATATTTTCCTTTTCTCTTAATCTAGTGTTGCGTAAAGCTCTTGAGCTTTTTGAATATCTTCACGTGAAGGTTTTACTCTAATCGATACATATTTAGTGTTTCCATTTTTATCAATAGAACGAAGTACAGTTGCATATACCCAGTAGTGTCCACCACCTTTTCGAGAGTTCTTTACATAACCCGTCCAAAAACCTTTAGACTGAACATCATCCCAAAGAGACTTAAATGCCGCTCTTGGCATATCTGGATGTCTTACTACATTATGTGGTTGTCCTATAAGATCTTCTTCTTTCATATTTGCTATTTTATAAAATGAGTCACTTGCATAAGTCACTATACCTTTTTCATCTGTTTCTGAAAGTAGATAGAGATCATTAAAGAGTACTTCACCATCATCTAAGAAAGTCAAACCTTCCGTACTTATATCATTCTTATTATTTTTCGACACAATAAACCTCCAATAAAATCAAATTACACAAATCTTACTATGTCGAAACTAAAAGAGAATTGAATTTACAAAAAAAATTTAACAATTATATACTTCATGGGAGTATTTAGAGAATAGTAGGATAATAGGGTCACAATGATGTTATCTAGTGTTTATATTTTAGAAGAATTATAAGTTTTTATAATTTTAAAGAGAAAAGGGATTAAGAAGAGAAATTTCAGTCTAAGAAAAGTTCTTAAACTGAAAAGAGTGTGCTAACTAGATGTTGTCACGGATTTCAAGAGCGTCAACGAGTTTCATGTAAGCATCTTTGTTCTTACGTTTGAAGTATCTCATTAAGCGACGACGTTGACCAACAAGTTTAAGAAGTCCTAAACGTGATGCATGATCTTTTTTGAACACTTTTAAGTGCTCAGTTAACTCTGCAATTCTTGTAGTTAATAATGCAATTTGAACTTCACTTGAACCAGTGTCGTTTTCATTACGTCCGTATTTTGTAACAATTTCTTGTATTTTAGCCGAATCTAAAGCCATAATAGCCTCCTGATGGGTATAGTTATCTAACGTTCACACACTTGTACTTTAGTACTTATGTAAAGTTGAAATGGAATTATAGCCAAATTATTCTTGAAATGCTAGTTCATCATGATTATTCATGTAGTTTTAGGTTTTTTAGATATAATAAAAGTTCTAAATAATTATAAAGAAAAAAATATGCTAATAACTCGTGCTAGTGAGTATGCGATACTCTCTTTAATACTTCTTTGCTCATCTGACGAACCTATGGATAGTGAGACTCTCTCTCGTGAGCTGAGCATCCCTAAAAGTTTTTTAGCTAAGATACTCCAATCACTAGCAAAAAAAGGTATTCTCAAATCTTATAAAGGTGCTAAAGGTGGTTTTGCCCTAGATAAAATGCCACAAGAGATAAGTATGCTTGATGTCATGACAAGTGTTGAAGGAAAAGCACCAGCAGTTTTTGAGTGTGCACCTTCTGAGGATAATTGCCCTTCAAAAAGAGCAAACATATGTTCTATTTGGCCATTTCTTCATAAACTTCAAGGGAAGATAGACTCTTTTCTTGGTGAACTTACACTTGCAGACATTATAGAAGAGTAGAGAAAAAACTTGGCAAGAAAACTCACCTTTAAACAGCAAATCGGTACAGCACTTAACTTTTTACTTGGACAAAAAGATCTTAGTGTCGTTGTTTTCGTTATGGCAATTCTTGCCATTATCATTGTACCTCTTCCTTCTGCTGTTTTAGATATTTTGCTTACTGTTTCTATGGCAATGGCTGTTCTCATTTTGCTTATCTCTCTCTATATTCCTAAACCAACGGATCTGACTACTTTTCCAACACTTATTCTTATCCTTACACTTTTTCGACTCTCGCTAAATATCGCTACTACAAGGATGATTTTAAGTCATGGAAGTGAAGGACCAGCTGCTATGAGTGAGATTATTACCTCCTTTGGTAACTTTGTAGTTGGGGGAAATTTTGTCATTGGTATCATTGTATTTGCTATCTTAGTACTTATAAACTTTATGGTTATTACCAAGGGTTCTACTAGAGTTGCAGAGGTTGCAGCACGTTTCGTCCTCGACTCTATGCCAGGAAAACAGATGGCCGTTGATGCGGACTTAAATGCAGGGCTTATTGATGATGCCCAAGCTAAAGATCGCCGTGCAGAGATTCTACAGGATGCAAACTTTTATGGAGCTATGGATGGTTCGAGTAAGTTTGTAAAAGGAGATGCTGTTGCAGGTATCATCATCACCCTTATAAATATCATTGGTGGATTTCTCATAGGGGTATTCCAGCACGATATGGATGTAAGCGATGCTGCATCTACTTTTACACTACTTACTATAGGTGATGGGCTTGTTGGGCAGATTCCCGCACTTATTATCTCTACTGCAACGGGTATTATGATTACTAGAAGTTCTAGTGATGGGGATAACTTTGCTGAGGGAACTATCAACCAGATGGTTGGAAACTCAAAGATCATGATGATTGTTGGGTTTATTATGATTCTTTTCGCACTTGTTCCTGGTCTTCCTACAGCTTCTATGGGACTTGTTGGAATTCTTTTTGCCGTTCTTGGTTGGGCTATCTACAAATTCGATAAAGGTGAACTCTCTATCTTAGATGTTGACAACCTCGTAGGTAACAAATCTAAAGCACAACTTGAAAAAGAGCATGAAGAGATCAAACCTAAAAAAAGCAGTGAAGAGATAGCACAAGAGGAGGAAGCTGCACTTGAAGATATTCTCAAAGTGGAGATGTTAGAGCTTACATTGGGGTATCAGCTTATTAAACTCGCAGATGCAAATCAAGGAGGAGATCTTCTTGAGCGTATCCGATCTATGCGTCGTAAAATTGCAAGTGATTTTGGTTTTTTAATGCCACAAGTCCGTATTCGTGACAACTTACATCTTCAACCGCAACAGTACCAGATACTTCTCAAGGGTATTAGTATAGGTGAAGGAACTATACAACCTGACAAGTTTCTCGCTATGGATAGTGGAATGGCAACCGGTGAAATAAATGGTGATGCTACAAAAGAGCCTGCTTTTGGTCTTGATGCCCTATGGATTTATCCTGATGACAAAGAAGATGCCATCATCAACGGCTACACGGTAGTTGACCCTTCTACTGTTATCTCTACGCATATGAGTGAGCTCATCAAACGCAATGCCGAAGAGCTTCTTACTCGACAAGAGGTTCAAGAACTTGTGGATAAGATCAAAGATAGCTTTCCTGTTATCGTGGACGATGTTCTCAAAGTTGCTTCTATCGGTCTTGTACAACGTGTCCTTAAAGCACTTCTTCATGAGAAAATCCCTCTTAAAGATATGCTTACTATCTTAGAGACTATCGCAGATATCGCAGAGTTTACGAAAAATGTAGAGCTCATTACTGAACAAGTTCGTGCAAAACTCTCACGTGTTATCACACAGATGTACTCAAGTGAAGATGGAGTTATCAGACTACTTACCTTTGACACAGATACAGAACAGATGCTTTTACAAAAGTCTCAAGAACAAGATGGTGTTCGTAACCTCATGCTCAATGTCGGTGAGATAAACGGACTCATCCAAGCGACAAGCACAAAGGCTTCAGAGATCCTCCAAAAAGGTATCTCTCCAGTGATCGTTATCGTAGATCCTCAGCTTCGCCGTGGTGTTGCTGAGATATTTGAGCGCTTTTCTCTCGATGTTATCGTGCTCTCTCATGCAGAGATAGACTCTAGTGCTACATTTGAAGTACTTGGCTCTATTGCTATAAGTACCTAAAGCACTCTAAACAACTTAAACTTTAAAAGGAAAATAATCAACTATGAATAATAGAACAATTTATCATCTCTCACATATAGACCTTGATGGCTATAGCTGCCAACTTGTAATGAAGTACACACCCTACACAAAAGTCAACTTCAATGCCAACTATGGTCCAGAGGTAAAAGCAAAACTCTCTCTCATCCTTGAATCCATACGTAAAGAAAAGTCAGCAGCACTTATACTCATCAGTGACCTTAACCTCACAGCAGATGAGTCAGACTGGCTCAAACGCGAGGTAGATAAGTGTAATACAAGTAAGATAGATGTGCAGCTTACTCTACTAGACCACCATGGAAGTGGAGCTCAAAGTGCTAAAAAACATGAGTGGTACTACCTCGACACAGAACGCTGTGCTACAAAGATAGTCTATGACTATGTTAAAGAGCATTTCGAGTTTGATGAGCCATCATGGATGCAGAAGTATGTGGACATCGTAAATGCGGTTGACCTCTGGAAAAAAGAGGAGCATGACAACTTTGAGTATGGAAAAGTATGTATGCGTTTAGTCAACGAAACACGAGAGCTTAACCGTGTTATGTTTGCCAATGAAGATAATGACTATAAACTTACACTTTTAGAAGAAGCAGTGAAGTTCATCAACGAAGAGGATGCTCCTATAGTTTTAGATGAGCAGATTCATCTGATTAAAAAAGCCTTTTTTAAACGTGGGAAAAATGACACCCTAGATAATCTTGCAACTGATTTTGTTGTAGCACTTTTAGGCTCTCAAAGAAAAACAAATACTATCTACTATAAAGGCTATAAAGGCTATCTCTCTTATGCAGTAGGAAACACTTCTATAGTAGGAAATGGTTTTTTAGTTGCATACCCAGAGTATGACTTTATCGTAGATATCAGCTTTAAGGGTGCTATGAGTCTGCGTGCAGACTACAAGGTAAGTGTCGCTCAAATATCAAAAGAGTGGGCAAATGGAGGCGGACATCCTAATGCTGCAGGTGGAAGAATTCCACATTTTAAAGAGCAGTATAGCTATGCGAAAGTAAAACAGCAGATAGAAAATATCATCAACGATAAAGAAGCAATGCATGGTGATTTAGAGTGGAAAAAAGAGGGCTAGTTCTTCTCTTTTCCAAAGTGTTTATAGAGATATTCAGTCGCTAAAAGCTCATCTCTAGGGCTTATAGGTGCTTTATATGTATTACGCATTTTGAGCACTATTTTATGCCAAAACTCTCTGCTTTGCTTCCCTTGATTTAAGATATAACCATAAGAGTGGCACCATTGACAGTTTCTCTGCATGACTATAGTATTTTTATCCACTGGAATTTCAAAACTTATACTCTTCATTTTTACTTTCTCAGTATAGACTGCTTGAAGAGAGAGTGTTGCTATTAAGAGTATAAAAACTATCTTTTTCATCATATGCTCCTTAAACTACAGAGACAGTCACACTGTCTATACCGTTGTATTTATACCCACCATGATTCCATGCTATCTCGTGTGCGAATGGTTGTTCTTCACCCTTATTATTGACAGCTTTTGCCATGATAGTAAGCTTCCCCTTATTCATGGGCTTCATTCTATAAGTGAAACTTCTAAAGGCAAACTTTGATAACTCCTCACCAAGTGTTGCTTCTACCCAAGTTTTACCCTTATCAAGTGAGATAAGTAGCTCTTTTATCCCTGATCCTTCATCAAAGGCTATCCCTTTTATAGTGAGTTTTGTCTTCGCATAAAGCTTAGTATTTGGAGTAGGATAGCCTATGTAGGACTTTACATTCATAAACTCTAAAGGTTTTGTACTTTTTGCATGAACTTCTGGTGTTTCGCTCTCATCTGCATTATCTGGTACTCTATAGGCTGTGTCCATATAGTAGTACTTTTGATACTCTTTGGTAACCCTTATATCACTAAGCATCTTCACCCATGAGTCTGAATAAAACCCTGGAATAATTAAACGCAGGGGATAACCATTTAAAAATGGCAACTCTTCTCCATTTTGCTCATATGCTATGATAGTTTCATCACTTATCTCAGAGATTTTAAGCTCGCGTTTAAAGTGAGGCATTTTCTCCATCACTGCTTTATCATCACCATTAAGTGTTATCCATCGAGCATCAGCTTTAAGTCCTGCACGAGCAAGAATATCCTTTAGTTTAATGCCTTTATATGTACTACAGCCCATAGCCCCACTTCCCCACTGAATTCCAGAAGTTGTCGGAACAAAGGCTGAACGTGAGTTCCCTCCACACTGCATAGCTACAGTGATAGTATGAGATTTAAATTCTTTTTTTAACATCTCCACTGTAAGATAGAGTCTCTCATTCACCTCTCCATGTACCTGTAGATAGTGAGTTTCCATGTTAATAGCAGTAGGAATATGTGGCATATGCCACCTTACAAAAAGCTCATCATTCGGTGTGATTGCCTTAGTAAAAGCATCTCGTGGAGTCTCTAAAAGAGGTGGTCTATCGGAGTGAATAATAAGTGGACGTTTCTCAGGAAAGCTCTCTAAGGATATAGTTTGATTATCTCTAGGCTCTCTTGTCTTATAAGCATTCAGTGAGTTAGTAACTACTACACTTGAAGCAACTACAGAAAGTTTAAAAAAGTCTCTTCTTCTCATATATATTCCTCTTTTTCAGTTATTTAAAAAGTAGCGTTCGACTCCATTAGCAAGACCTAATGCCATAGAGTATTGGTACTTAGAGTTCACTAAACGCCGTGCTTCTGTAGGATGTGTAATAAATCCAACTTCTACTAATACTGCTGGCATCTGAGCCCCAACAAGTACCCAAAATGGTCCAGGGCGGACCCCTGCATCTTTAACATTTTTAAAGTTCTTTTTAAGTGAACCCAATGCTCCTCTTTGTAAGTCTATTGCGAGTTTATTTGCAGCTACAATATTATGAGTATTAAGGGTATTTAAAAAACTCTCTTTACCATAAAAATTCATATCTTTTAAGTCACCCCTGTTTTCACTAGCCGAGACTCGCTTTGCACGAGAAGAACGCGATTTATCAAGAAAATAACACTCTACCCCATGTACTTTTTTCGCCGACTTCCTACCTACAGCATTTGCATGGATGCTTATAAAGAGGTCTGCTCTCTTCTTGTTAGCAAATCCTGTACGGTTTCTCAACTTTATAAACTTATCTGAGTCTCTTGTCATATAGACTTTATACCCACGTCGCTTAAGAATCTTCTTGAGTTTTTGAGCGATCTGTAGAACAACTACTTTTTCTCTATAGTGTCTATATCCTATAGCTCCTGGATCTTTTCCACCATGCCCTGCATCTATAACTATTCTTTTATTTCTATCGAGTCTTTTAGGTGCTATCGCTCTATGCTTTGGTTTAGTGTAGCTAGATTTTTTTACATTGAGAATATTTATAGAAAGAGCTCTACTCTCTTTTTTAAAGTGCACTTTGAGCTTGTAATTATTTATGATCACTAATCGTAGAGTATTTGAGTTGTACTGAGCTAGCTTTATCTTCTCTATACCCTCTTTTCTAAGATTTTGAGACTGTGTTAACATAGAAGCATGAATATCAAACACATACTTATATTTTTTTGTTTTTGAGTCATAAAGAGTGAAATAGTTCACCTGATTGCTGCAAAGTTTTTTATCAAAAGATAGCACTAACCGCTCATTTTTCCATCGTACAGATTTAAGTCTATGTGAGGATTTTATCTTGAGTTTTTTCTTTGTTTTTATCTTGACATTTTTTCTAGGTACTGGCTTTTTATAAGTAACTCTTGGCTTTGCTGATTTAAGTTCTTCTTCATACTGAGTGACATCTATATGAAGCTTTTTTCCACTTTGAACTATCCCAGAAAGAGCACTATACTTTAAAGAACTATTCTCTTGCATTAAAGAATGCAGATAAAGGTTTTTGAAGTCATTGTAAGCACGAAACTGCTTACTTTTGTTGGAAGATTTTACAAAAGAGTTCGCACGTTTGAGTGTCTCTTTGTCACTTAGCGCACTCAAAGAGAGTGCGAAGATAAGGAGTAGAGAAAGTAAACGCAACATTAAAAGACTATTCGCCTTGCATAAGTTTGTTTATAAGTTCTTCTACTGTAATAATTTCATTGAGTCTATAACCATTTGTTCCAGAGAAGAAAAGACCAGTCTCAAGGTTACCCTCGTAAGCATCAGAGAGTCTGTCAGCTATACAAAAACCTACTACTTTTGCTTCTTCACCACGGTTACAAGGTGCAACACAGTTCGAGATACACTTAATAGCAGGACCCTCGCGTTTATCTACCATATGAGTAAGATTAGTAACAACACCCTGTGCCGGATAACCAACAGGAGAACTCATAAGTTTTATATCCTCTTTTTTGGAGTCTAGTAAAACTTTTTTGAAATTTGCATGAGCATCACACTCATAAGTTCCAATAAAGCGTGTTCCCATTTGAACACCACTTGCACCCAGACTCATCATTTCTTCTATATCAGACTTGTCCCAAATGCCACCAGCAGCGATAATTGGCATATTACCCCACTTAGCAGCTTCTTCTACTACAGGGGCAACAATATTTTCTAACTGGTACTCTTCCATCTTACACTGCTCATAAGTAAATCCTTGGTGACCACCAGACTTGGGCCCTTCCACTATAACAGCATCAGGAAGTCTATCATAGCGTTTTTGCCAACGTTTACAGATAATTTTGAGTGCTTTAGGTGAAGATACAATAGGTACAAGAGCAACATCAGGATAGCCCTCAGTAAACTCAGGCATATTTGTAGGAAGTCCAGCACCTGTGATAATGATGTCTATCCCTGCTTCACAAGCATCACGAACAACACGACCATAATCATTAATAGCATAGAGAATATTTGCCGCTAAAGGTTTATCGCCACAGATACTACGAGCACTCTCGATAATAGCATTAAAACCCTCTTTAGAGTAAAAGTTTGTTTCACTTAGAGGTCGATTTGCAACAAGCTTTTTACTGTACTCTTTATCTTTAAAGTAACCTGTTCCAACAGAAGATATAACACCTAGTCCACCTTGAAGTGAAACATTACCAGCGAGTTGATCCCAGCTAATTCCAACACCCATTCCACCTTGAACAATAGGCTTTTCTATAGTGTACTTTCCGATTTTTAAAGAGTTGAAGCTCATTAGTTTACCTTTAATTTTGCAAATTTTCTTTTTCCAACTTGGAGAAGGTACTCTCCAGCTGTAAGCACTAACTTTTCATCAGTTACTTTTTCTTGGTCTATTTTAACACCACCTTGCTTAATATCTCTTCTAGCTTGAGAAGTTGAGGGCTCAATGTTACAATCTAGCAATGCTTTTGCTATCCAAACTTCCCCATCACACTCAAACTCAGCAATATCAGTAGGAATTTGACTTTTTGCATGCACTTTATCAAACTCTTCTTTCGCAGTATCTGCCTCATTTTCTGAGTGAAAACGAGCAGTTATTTCTAATGCTAATGCTTCTTTTACTTTTTTAGGGTGTAAAGAACCATCATTTACACCTGATTTGAGTTGTGCAATCTCATCAAGAGTTTGTGTACTTAAAAGCTCATAAAAACGCCACATCAACTCATCTGAGATACTAAGTACTTTACCAAACATATCATTAGCGGTATCAGTTACGCCAATATAGTTGCCAAGAGATTTACTCATCTTTTGCACACCATCAAGACCCTCTAAAATAGGCATCATAAGTACAGCTTGCTGCTTCTTAATCTCATAAGCTTTTTGGAGTTGACGTCCCATAAGAAGATTAAACTTCTGATCTGTTCCACCTATCTCGATATCTGAAGCTAAATGTACAGAGTCATAACCTTGAAGGAGTGGGTACATAAACTCACTTACTGCGATTGGTGTTTGTGAAGCATAGCGTTTAGAGAAGTCATCACGCTCTAACATACGTGCAACTGTGAGGTTTGAAGCGAGTTGTAACATCCCTGCAGCACCTAGTTCATCTAGCCATTCGTTGTTGTAAACGATGTCTGTTTTTTCTGTATCAAGAATTTTAAATGCCTGAGTTGTGTAAGACTTTATGTTTTTTACAATATCCTCTTTGGTGAGTACTTTTCTTGTAGCATTTTTCCCTGTTGGATCACCGATCATAGCAGTAAAAGAGCCTATAAGAAACTGTACACGAGCACCATACTTTTGAAAAATAGCAAGTTTTTGTAAGAGTACTGTGTGCCCTAAGTGTAGATCTGGAGCGGTAGGATCAAAACCAGCTTTTACTGTATATGTTTTTCCCTCATCAAAGTAGGCTTTTAAGAGCTTCTCTATTCTCTCGATGTCTATTATCTCAGCAGTTCCTCTCTGGATCTCTCTTAGTGCTTCTTGTATCATTATTTCTCTTTTCTCCGTAAATTAATTAGTTTTATATGCATCATCAGTCCGTATAAGATCTATGACTTTTATTGATGAGTCTATTTTACCACGTAATACATTAATATCTGACTCTTTAGCTTCAAATTCTAACTCACAAAACTTGGTATAGTCTTCACTCTCTTTACCTAATTCAATAGTACTTATGTCGATGTTGAGTTTTGCAAGATACGCCAAAAACTCTGCTAAAGCACCTTTTTCATTGTGTAATGATGCGATAAGCTTATAGTTGTAATGTTTTTGGTGTGTCCACTTGATAAAAACCATAGGTGTCTCTTCTTCAAGTTTTTTTGCTGCTACACTACAGAGTTTGTGGTGTACATTAACCCTATTTTTATTTAAAAAACCCATCACTTCATCACCGGACTTTGGGTGACAACAGTAATCAAAAACCACATCATTTATACTTGATGTCGAGTAGATATCTAATCCTGCGACAGTTGTCGTCTTAAGCTTAAAACGATGTCTTACCAAAAAACTTCTAAAGCGACTATTTTTATTGATATCTGCTACATATCTATGTATGACATTTTTAAAACTCTCTACATCACTAGCAATATTTGCAATACTTTCGCAGTTGTTTTCTTTGAACCACTCATTAACTCGATGTGTGCTAAGACTCATAGAAGTTGCTACTATATTTACAGCAGCTTTACTATTTATTTCGCGGATTCTCGCATTGCAGTTGAGCTTCATATTTGTTTGTGCTTTGGATGTTTTTACGGCATCGATCCACGAACAGCGAGTAATCATCTGATCACCTGTTATAACCTTGACTATATCTCCATTGTTAAGCTCGGTTAAAAGAGAGGACTTTGTTTTGTTTACTAGACCAGAGAGTGCTTTGTTCCCTACTTCTGAGTGTACTGCATATGCATAGTCAAGTAGAACAGCTCCCCGAGGAAGAGTAAAAGCATCTCCTGTTGGAGAGAAAACACTTATATCTTCACTATAGAGATCATTTTTTATAAGTGCATAAAAATCTTCTACAGATTCATCTTGGTACTGCAGGTTATCTAACCAGTCAAGTTTGATGGTATCACCACCACTTTTGTACTTCCAGTGCGCGGCAACTCCTAACTCTGCAGTTTTATGCATCTCATATGTACGTATCTGTACTTCAAAGATGGCAGTGTTATAAAATACACTAGTATGAATAGTCTGGTAACCATTATCTTTTGCTACAGCTATATAGTCTTTAAAACGCGAGGCGAGAGGTCGAAAGTGAAGATGAATAAGTCCTAAAATATTGTAACACTTTACTGGGTCTTTTGTTAAGATACGCAGAGCTAAAAGGTCAAGTACTTCATCTATACTTACACCCTTACGTTGCATCTTGAGATAAATAGAGTAACGGTGTTTCACACGAGAAAGTACTTCAAAATCATCTTCACAGAAGCCATTTTGGACAAGAAGCTTTGAGATGGCTTCTTTAAAGTCATTAAGTTTAAGCTCTATAGCATGGTAGTTTGTGTCAAGATAGTTATCTATATGGTGTTTCTCTTCTTTGAAAAGATACGAAAAGCTTAAATCTTCAAGTATATTTTTTAAAAAAGAGATACCAAGTCTATGTGCAATGGGAGCATAGACAACAAGAGTCTCTTCTGAAATACGTTGCTGTTTATGCTCAGCTAAAGCATCTAAAGTCAGCATATTATGTAGTCTATCACATAACTTAACTACTAAAACCCGTACATCTTCAATACTAGCGATAAGCATCTTTCTAAAAGTAAGGGCAGAAGCAACGAGCTTCTCGTTTGAGTGTGAAGGTATAAGCTCGCTATCACGGATAGTATCTATCTTCGTAAGACCATCTACTAAGTGTGCTACATCTTTTCCAAATATACTCTCCACCTCTTCTACTGTGGTCGGAGTATCTTCTACAACATCATGAAGAAGGGCAGCAATAGCCATAGACTCATCAGCCGTGATAGAAGCAACAATGGAAGCAACAAGAATGGGGTGAATAATATAAGGTTCACCAGACTTACGAAACTGAAGCTTATGTGCTTCTATAGAGTAAGAGAGTGCCTTTTGTAAAAGAGGAGTGGAGTTAATATGAGAAAAAAGATAGCTAATAGCGGAGTCAACATCATGAAGATGTTTGACTTTTTCTATCTCTACATGACTTAACCCCAAGAGAATTACTTCTCTATATCTACAAAGCCTTTAACTACAACAAGGCCTTCTGCGATTTCCATAAGTGCTAAGTCAGCAGACTTGATTACACTAGTGTTTACACTAAGTTTACTCTGTGCACCATTTTCTAACTGATCACATCTTGTAGCTACTGCTATTGCGAGTTGGTAACGATCCATATTTGGATTGTCTATTAAAATTTTTGCTGTTAATTCTTCTGTATTCATTTTTATTTTCCTTTATTATTTTACTATTGAACAGTTGTTCATATTACCATTTAAGATGTCAAGAAGATTACCTTCTATAGACATATCACACACAATGATAGGGAGTGAGTTATCTTTTGCTAAAGCGATAGAAGTATCATCCATCACTTTAATATGATCTTGAAGTGCTTGGTCGTATGTAAGTTTATCAAGTTTTACAGCATCACTGTATTTTGCTGGATCTTTATCGTAAACGCCATCAACCTTAGTTGCTTTGATGATTACCTCTGCCCCTATTTCCACTGCACGAAGAGTCGCCGCAGTATCTGTAGTAAAGAAAGGATTACCCGTTCCCGCTGCAAAAATCACAACACGACCTTTTTCAAGGTGACGCACAGCTTTACGGTTGATGTAAGGCTCTGCAATCTGCTCCATCTTTATAGCAGTTTGCATACGAACTTCAAGCCCAGTATACTCACACGCTTCTTGCATAGCTACACCGTTAATAACAGTTGCGAGCATACCCATATAGTCACCAGAAGTACGTTTGATGATACCATCTTGAGCAGCAGTAACACCACGAATGATATTTCCTCCACCAATAACAATACCAACTTCAATACCAGCATTTACAAGAGACTTAATCTCTTCTGCTATGTACTTTAAGATCTTTGTATCGATCCCATGACCTGCTTCACCAGCAAGAGCTTCACCCGAAAACTTTACTAAAACACGTTTATTAGCCATGCATACACCTTTTTATTGAAAATCCGTGAATTATACTTAAAAGTCTCTTTAAATCTGCTTTGAGTATATTTTATTCTTAAATTTTATCAATATATCAATATATCTTGATATTGTTATGCTTTTGTGCTACAATACTTTATAATTACTTACTAAAGGCTCAATATGAAAAAAAATGTTTTAATTCTTTGTACAGGAAACAGTTGCCGTTCTATTATGGCAGAGGCTCTTATAAATGCTAAGTTAGGTGAGTGTGTAGAAGCTCAGAGCTCTGGCGTTAAAGCGAGTGGGAAAGTTAATCCTACTGCTCAAGCACTCTTAGAAAAGCAAGGTTTATGGAAAGATGCATACCATTCTAAAGTTATAGAGACAGTTCTTGACACTGCATTTGATCTTGTCGTCACGGTGTGTGATAATGCTAAAGAGACTTGCCCTATGTTTCCAAAGGCTATAAAAACTATCCACATGGGTTTTGAAGATCCAAGTGGGAAAGAAGATGAAGAGTATCTCAAAGCACTCGAACTTATCAATAAAAATCTTTTACCAATCATCAAAAAGGAGTTATGTTCATGAAAATAGAAGTACTAGGCACAGGCTGTAAAAAATGTATAGAGTTAGAGATGATAGTAAAACAAGCTATCGCTAAGAGTGGGAAGTTTGTCCAACTTGAAAAAGTAGATGACATCATGAAAATCATGGAGTATCAAGTAGTCAGCACTCCCGGGCTTGTTATAGATGGCAAGGTAGTGAGTACTGGGAAAGTGCTTAGTGTGAGTGAAGTTTTAGAGTTCATAAAGTAAAGAGATGTTAGAGACTTTAGTAGCGTTTGGGAGTGCATTTGGAGCAGGAAGTTTGACTGCTCTTGCGCCCTGCTCTTTAGTCTCTGTACCTCTTTTAGTTGGGGCTTCAGTAGCACTCAACAAAGATTTGATTGGGCGAAAGAAAGTACTCTACACTTATGCTTTTGCCTCACTCTTCGCTCTTGGAGTAATGCTAAGCTTTTCGGTTCTTGGTCTTATAGTCGCTAAGTTTGATGGCTTTTTGAGCATCGCTCCTGCTTGGGCATATAATGTTGCTGGAGTCGTGAGTCTCTTCATCGCTCTGTATGCTTGGGGACTCTTTGGTGAAATCAACAAGTCTGGCATCATGCTCAGACTCATAAAGTTTCGCCTCTTTGGTGGCTTTCTTATCGGTATCATCTTTGGGCTTGTAAGTACTCCTTGTGCCTCAGCTCCACTTATCAGCATCATCACTTTAGCTGCTAGTAGTGGGTATGTTTATGCTTATGGACTTATCTTGGCATTTGCATTAGGACACTCTATGCTACTTTTAGCTGCTGGTGTTTCAGTTGGTTTTGCTCAAAGCATCACTTCAAACCAGCGTTTAAGTACATTTTCAAACTACCTCAACAGACTCTTTGCTCTTATGCTTGGAGCTTTTGGGATTTACTTTTTTTATCAAGCATTTTTACAATACTAGGAGATTTTCATGAAACTATTTACACTTATTTTTACTCTCATTTTCACATCACAACTCTTTGCGGAGACACCTATGCTAAGAGCCACACCTTACAAATATGTCCAATCAGCCATAGGCAAGGGAAAACCTCACTTTGTAGAGCTAGGTTCAGATAGCTGTCACTCTTGTCAGATAATGGGAAGAGAACTCTATAAAGTTAAGCAGAAGAACCCTACATTTAACATAGAGTTTATCAATGTCAAACGCGAACGCCAAGCTGCATATGATTTTAAAATCAGAATGATACCTACACAGATTATTTTCGATGCACAGGGTAAGGAAGTTTACAGACATATAGGACTTCTCGGATCAAAAGAGTTACACCAACTTTTTCTAACTTACAACTTTTAAAGGAGTCATTATGTGGCAATCTGCAGTTGATTATTTAACACTAGATTTACTAGGTTTGAGTGGACACCTTGAAAAAAGTATAAACTTTTTCATCTACGATACTATCAAGATATGGTTTTTACTTATCACTATTATTTTTGTGGTTTCTTACCTTAGAACTCACTTCAACACTGAGTATGTTCGTGCTCATCTCCAAGGTAAGTCGGAACTCTATGGCAATGTTTTAGCCGCACTTTTTGGAATCATTACTCCTTTTTGTAGCTGTTCGGCTATTCCCTTGTTCTTAGGATTTATTCAAGCTAGGATTCCTATCGGTGTGACATTTTCCTTTCTCATCTCTTCGCCTATGAACAACGAGATAGCTATCGCCTTACTCTTTGGACTCTTTGGCTGGAAAGTTACGGCTATTTACATAGGATTTGGACTTTTAGTTGCCATCGTTGGTGGCTTTGTTATTGGTAAGTTTGGTATGGAGAAATATGTACTTATGGATGTCAAACCTATGGAGGGCGAGCTAGAAGAGGTGAAAATTTCTCTTACTATGAAAGAGCGTGCAAAAGAGGCATATGAATACACTGCCGATATTTTCAAGCAGATTTATCTCTATGTTCTCATCGGTGTTGGTGTTGGTGCCATCATCCATGGCTATATTCCAGCTACTTTCATAGCTCAGTATGCAGGAGCAGACAATCCCTTTGCTGTTTTAGTAGCAGTTATCATGGGAATCCCTATGTACTCAAACGCAGCGGGTGTGATGCCTCTAGTGGAAGTACTCACACAAAAAGGTATGCTTCTTGGAACTGCACTTTCGTTTATGATGGCAGTAACAGCACTAAGTCTACCAGAGGCGATGATACTTAAGAAAATACTTCATGTGAAACTTATCGCTACATTCTTTGGTATCGTAGGATTTGGGATTATCTGTATTGGGTATCTCTTTAACTTCATTTTAAAATAAAAGGAAAAAATATGTCAACAAATAGAATAGTTAGAATAGTAATCGGTTTAGCACTTATAGGATATGGTCTTTATGCACATAACATCTGGTTTGGATTAGTTGGTCTCGCTCCACTAGCAACTGGACTCATCAACTGGTGTCCACTTGAAATGAAGATGGGAACTTGTGACCCAGCTTCTGGATGCTGTGCGACACCAACTAACAGTAAAAACTCTTCATGCTGTAGCACTCCTGCTCCACAAGCTACATGGTCGACAACAAAAACAGAAGATAGTGCTTGCTGTAGCGATGGCTCTGAGTGCTGTAGTGAGGACACTATCAAGATAGAAGTCTTAGGAACTGGATGTAAAAAGTGTAAACTGCTCGAAGAAGTAGCAAACAAGGCTATTAAGGAGTTAGAGGGTGAATACTGTGTCATCAAGGTTGAGGATATAGAAAAGATAATGGCTTATGGCGTTACAAACACACCGGCTCTTGTTATAAATGGCGAAGTCAAAAGCAGTGGAAAACTCTTAGAGGTGCATGAAATCCAAGCACTTTTGAAGTAAGGTGGACAAGATGAAATTTCTTCTAGCTACACTTCTCAGCATACCCCTTGTACTTTTAGCCAATGAGAGTAGAAAACAAAATATTGACGATGCTTTTTATGAAAGCTCTGTCAAAAATGCACCCAATGCCAAACCTATCCTTGTCAAAGATACAGATAGTGCTATGGGAAGATACAACCTTCATGCAAAAAAGCTAGACATTAAAACACTGGCACGAGCACATGGACACCTCTGTGATGGGCTTGTTCTTGCCTATGTAGAACTCTCAAACACACTGCCAAAACTCTTTAATGATAGCATTGTAGATAGAACAGACATAAGAATCGTGGCAAAGAACAGTCCCTGCCTTGTAGATACATCCGCACTTATGAGTGGTGCTCGTATAAACCATAAAACACTTTCACTTGACAACTCTTTAGGTGGTAGTTTTATAGTGCAACGTATCTCAACAGGTCAAACATATAAGGTCTCACTTGCTGACAAAGGTTTTTTAAAAGCCCTCAAAACAGAAGAGGAAAAGATAAAGGCAAAAGCAAATAAAGATGTCACTCCAAAAGATATAGATGAAGTCGAAGCTCTCGCGTTTAAAGCGATGAAGCATATGCTTAACACTGATCCAAAAAAACTTCTCAAAATAACAGAGCTTAAGAACTACCACTACAAGTTCAAGATAGATGCCATAGGCTCTCGTAGCGACATAGTCAATAAAAACATAGGAAGATAATCATGAGCGAACATCACCACCATCACGATGTAAGTGGTAAAAACCTCTTCATCACCATACTTTTAAATGTCATAATAACAGTTTCACAAATAGTCGGAGGAATACTCTCAGGTTCTTTAGCACTTCTGAGTGATGCTATGCATAACTTTAGCGATGTGCTTGCTCTTATTATCGCCTATGTTGCTAACCGTTTAGCAGCCAGACCAAATAGCCAAAGTAAAACATTTGGCTATAAACGTGCAGAAATTTTAGCTGCACTCTTTAATGCCTCTGTACTTATTGGAATAGCTATATTTCTCATCATCGAGTCTTTTCATAAGTTCTACCACCCTGAAGCTATCAACTCCCTTTGGGTTATAGGGCTTGGAACTTTGAGTATCATCTTAAATGCAGCGAGTGTACTCCTAGTCAAAGATGATGCCCATGACAATATGAACATAAAAGCAGCCTACCTGCACCTACTCACAGATGTTATGACAAGTGTGGCAGTTGTTGGTGGCGGAGTACTCATGTACTACTTCGGACTCTTTTGGATTGACCCTGTTATCTCTGCACTTATAGCAGTTTATCTCATCTGGGCATCTTTTGGTCTTGTCAAAGAGAGTAGTGCTATACTGATGCAGTTTACTCCGGAGGAGATAAACTTAGAAGAGGTGATAGCGAGTATTGAAGCAGAGGAAAAGATAGCAAATGTCCACCACATCCACATCTGGAAACTTAGTGATCACCGTATCCACCTCGAAGCACACCTAGATTTTAAAGAAGATTTAGCACTCTCTGAGTCAAACGCCATCATCATTGACCTAGAAAAAAAGCTACACGACAGTTTTGAGATAGAGCACACTACTTTTCAGTGTGAGTTTGAGAGAGATGATGCTAAGGATATAATTAGATAAGTAAGAAGGATAGATTTAGAAAAAAAATTTCCTTTTTAAGCTATCTTAGATACAATAATTACAATAAAAAATTTCAAGGTGGATTTTATGGACTTCCCTATAGAAACTGAAATAATTTTACTTTTGATGGTTATCATATCTGTAGCTATGGGTGTGAGATATTATAGTAAACTTCCCTATACAATAGCACTCATTTTTGCAGGTATTATCTTAAGTTTTTTTGATATATTTCCAGATATACGCCTCACCCCAGAACTCATTTTTCATGTTTTACTGCCACCCTTACTCTTTGAAGCAGCCTTTAATCTTAATGCAAATGAGCTAAAAAAGAATACAAAACCTATCTTGACTTATGCTATATTTGGGGTAATTATCGCAGTGCTTACGACAGGCTCTCTACTTTATGGCTCTTTCTCTCTCTTTCATATAGATACGACTATGCCACTCATTGCCTGTCTCTTGTTTGGTGCAGTTATATCTTCTACGGACCCTATCTCTGTACTAGCTATCTTTAAACAACTTGGTGTTCCCACTAGACTCTCATCTATTATTGAGGGAGAAAGTCTCTTTAATGATGGTGTATCTGTTGTTGTCTATGGAATTGTTCTCACTCTTATCACAACACATAGTGATTTTAGTCTGATTCATGGGCTTAAAGAGTTTATCATAGTTGCTTTTGGAGGAGCTATAACAGGTGCTATTCTTGGACTTACTTTTTCAAAGATAACAGCTCTTGTAGATGACCATCTCATAGAGATAACACTCACAACAATCGTAACATACCTTACTTATATAGTAGCAGAGTATTTTGAAGTCTCTGGGGTAATAGCGGTCATAGTTGCAGGACTCATGGTAGGAAACTATGGAACAAAAATAGGTATGAGTCCAACCACAAGAGTATCGGTAAAAGATTTTTGGGACTATATAGCTTTTCTCATCAACTCTATAGTCTTTTTTATTATCGGTTTGGAAGTAGGGATTACAAATATTTTTACAAATCTACACTATATCGCTATAGCTATTGTGGCAGTATTAATAGGGCGAGTTGTATCTGTAATGCTCTTAACACAGTTTGTCAACAAGATAGATCAGAAGATTAGTTTTAAATGGCAGGCAGTATTTGTATGGGGTGGTGTCAGAGGTGCTTTAGCTATGGCTCTTGCCCTTGCCATCCCTAAAGAGTATGAGTATAGAGATATTATTTTAGTGATGACGTTTGGTGTTGTCGGCTTTTCCTTGATAGTCCAAGGACTCACAATAGGAAAACTTTTACACTTTTTACATATTGGGGGAAGAGATAAAAACCTTGATACCTATGAGCTTGAAAAAGGTAAACTTATAGCTATTAGCGGTGCTTCTGAGGAGCTAGAACTCATGCACAGCGAAGCACTTATATCAGAACATATCTATAAACTTTTATCGGAGCACTATACAAAAGATATACAGAGAGCAAAAGAGACTATTGAACAAATATCACATGACCCAAATGTAAAAGATTATGAGTTTAAAACCTCCTTTAAAAGACTACTTCTTAAAGAGAAAGACTCTGTACAAGACTCTATGAAACATGGCATTATCTCTTCAAATGCGGGGGAGAAAATTATTAACACTATCAATAAAGAGATTTTACAACTACACTAATTTTGAGCTTTGAAAATTTTCTGCAAGTGCTTCTAATCAGCAGAATGAAAACTGTACAGATTTTTTATAACAAGTTCAAGATTTTTAGACTATAATGAAGTTTAAACTTAATTTTGGACCTTTATTTGATAAAACTTATAACTTTTTTTCTACTTTTTCTTAGTCTACAGCTGAGTGCTCAAACTTTTGTACTCAGTGACACCGCTGCACACAAACCACTCTGGTCATATCTAGAGTACTATAAAGATACTAACGCCTCTCAGACAAAAGAGAGTATAGACAAACTCTCTCAAAAACATTTTTACACAGCCAAAAAACAATATGAGCACATGGGTCTTAGTTTTATCACACAGGCTCTTTGGGCAAAAGTCAATGTAAAGAACACTACAAAACAAGAAATCCATAAAGTACTCTGGTTTAAAAATATCAATTACAAAACTATTATCCTCTATAAAAAAACTGCTGATGGTTTTACACAGATAAAGAGAACCTCTGATATAAATGACTTCTATTTTCACCTCACATTTGAGCCAAACACCAATCAAGAGTATATTGTCAGTTTTCATGCAGATGGTCCCTATATCATAAACACTAAACTCTTAACATCGACACAAGCAAGTCAAGTGAGCTATGAGAGTGGTCTCTTTTTTGCAGCCTTTAGTATGTTTATATGTATAGCAGTTATCTTCTATCTAGTTTTATTTATTGGAATCAAGGAGAGTATGTATTTTTACTTTTCTCTCTATCTTATTTCTCATCTTTTACTCTGGTTAGGTATTTTTGGCGTTTATAGACCTATAGACTTCTCTACTCTTAAAATATTTAGTTTTTCACTCTCTTCTATCTCTATAGCCTTAGTAAGTTTTCGTTTTCTACACTTAAAACAAAAACAGCCTCTCTTTTTCAAGCTCATTTCGCTACTACTTATCGGTTTATTATCCTACTTCTTTTCTACTTACTACTTTCACTTTGCAATTTTTCAGCCTATTGTATTTGCTAGTTTTTATATTACTATCTATATTTTGATCTTCACAGCTACAGTGAGAGCTATTCGTAGTGGTTACAAAACTGCCTACTACTTTTTCTTTGCAACACTAGGCTATCTACTCGGACAAAACATCACTATCGGTGGAGTATTTGCAAGTGCAAAAATCCCAGCAAATGATTTTACACTCTACATTGGAATGCTTGGAACAGTAATAGATGTCATTTTTGCAAGTATTGCTTTTGTTCTTTTAGCAAAGACAATATTTTTCAAACAGAAAAAACAACTTGAGATTTATAACCACTCGCTTGAAGAGCAAGTAGAGAGACGTACCAAAAAGATAAAAGAGCAAAATCTCTTACTTGAGAAACTCTCCACAACGGATACACTCACACAGTTAGCTAATCGTGCTGCACTTGATAGTGCTATTGAAACCGCTTTTCATTTAGAACAAAACACTTACCTGATTCTTATAGATATAGATTTTTTCAAGCAAGTAAATGACAACTATGGACATTTAGTGGGAGACTCTGTTTTAAAACAGCTTGCAACTATTTTAACAAAAAGTACAAAAGAGGCTGATTTCATCGGTAGATGGGGAGGGGAGGAGTTCCTTCTTCTCATAAAAGTAACAGATGATGAGAAAATACTCAATATTGCTGAGAGAATACGTAAAAATGTAGAGGCTTCTATCTTTGAGCAAAACATCAAAGTAAGCATTAGTCTCGGGGTAAGTTCTAAGAGAGGAAAGGACTCCGTAAAAGAGTGGATAGCCCAAAGTGACAAAGCTCTTTACCAAGCGAAAGAAGAAGGAAGGAATAAAATAGTTTTTTTTAAATAGCTAAAGCACACCTAGCATCTAAAATCCTTCAGTTTCATGAAAGCTAAACTACTCTATAATTTTACTTACCGTTCAGTAAGGAGAAAATAGCAGTGGCAAAAATTTCTAAAAAAGAGTTGATAATCGAGCAGTCTAGAAAATCATTTTCACAACTAGGCTATGAGCTTACTAGTTTAGAGTCTATTGCTAAAGAGTGTGGGATTACAAAACCTGCTATCTATTATCATTTTAAGGATAAAGCAACTCTCTATAAGGCTGTTGTCTGTCCTGAGTTTACAGCACTTGCTCAGAAAATAGAAGAATCTACACAAATAGGTAATGCAGTTGAAAGACTCAATGCTTACATACACACCTTTGGTGAGTTTCTTATCTCTAATCCTGACTTTAGTGCTATCTTCGCACGTGAAATTGCTAATGGTTCAAAGACAATTCCTGATGAGTGTATAGAGCAACTCTCTCGTACTATCAAACAGCTCATCAATATTTTACATACTGGTACTAGCGAAGGAGTATTTGAAGAGGAGTCACCTTTTCTTGTACAGATGATGATAGTTACACCCCTTATCTCTTGCCATACCACAAGACCTCTTCGTGAGCGAATAGCAAACTTTACACAAAACGAGATCATACCTCTTGAGCCACATTTTAAGAATATCATAGAGTCACTCTCTAAAAAAATCATAAAAGGATTACAATGTTAAGAAAATCACTTCTCGCACTAACTCTTCCTCTCCTGCTTAGTGCCACAACCCTACCAGATTTGTTCTCTGCACTTAAAAATCATGCACAAACAAAGTCTGATGAGATGGTAGTCAAACAAGCAGAGGTAGCAAAAGAGATGGCAAACGCCAAGCTCTACCCTACTATAAATCTCTTTGCTAAGTATGACTACACAACGGAACCCGTTGGAATGATACCTGTTCCACCAGATACTCTAGTACAACTCGTAGTGAATCCATCAAAACCTGCACAACCATTTAGTCAAGGTATCTTACGAGAAGGTGCGAATTTTACTATGCCACTCTTTGTAAAGTCTATCTATACGATGTCAGATAAGGCAGAGAAAATGCAAAAGAGTGCAAAGGCAAAGAAGAGAATAAATCTTCTTAAAAATGAAGCTGTTATAGTTGGGGCAAATGCCAACTACCTCTATTTAGCAGAGTTAGATAAGTCACTTGATGTCAAGAGAAAGTCTCTTATTGAAACACAAAAAACTATACAGATAAAAGTAGATAATGGTCGTGCCCCAGCCTCAGCACTGTATAAAATAGATGATGGCATCAACCAGATAGATATAACTAAAAACTCAATTGCCTTACAAAAAGAACAACTTATAAATAGTATCCGTTCACTTACAGGTATCACACTTGAGACACCAATTCCTATGCAAGAAGTAAGTTCAGTGCAAACATCAGACACTATAGAGTCTCTTACTCCACTAAAACTTAAGATAGAAGCAAACCAGCTTGACATAGATGCACAAAAAGAGAAACTCTATCCAAGTGTAGTTGCCTATGGTAGTTACTCGTTCTCTCAAGCAAAAGCTTATAACAAGAACGAAAATATTCATGAAACATATGGAAATGTAGGGGTAATGCTCAACATCCCTCTTCTTGCTATGGGAGATTATCAAGAGATTAAAAAATCTAAAATCCAAATGAGACAAGATGAAGTGGAGTATCAAAAACTAGAAGAGGAGCTTAGCTCAAAAGCAAAAATGTTGCAAAACTCTCTGCCTCTTTTAGCAAACTCTATAAAACTTTCACAAAAAAGTATAGCTAACAAAGGAAAGCTACTTAAAATTGCGAAGGTCAACTACACAAGTGGAAGACTTTCAACTGAAGAGTATCTAAGATATGAAGATGATGTAGTTGCTGCATCAGCAAAGCTCTATAAAACCCAAGCACAAAAGTGGCAAACCCTTATGGAGTTAGCCGTAATCTATGCAAATAACATTGAGGAGATGGTAAAATGAATAAGTACATAAAGATAACAATAGGCGCAGTAGTAGTCGCAGGACTCGCAGCAGGTGGGATAAAAGCTATTAAAAATGCAAAGGCAAAAGATGCAGCACAGCCAATAGCAAAAATCTACCCAATAGTAGTACCAACACTTGCGCCAAAACTAGCTAATGTTGAACTCACTCTTCCCTATTTAGCAGAAGTAGCTAATGATAAGGATGTAAAACTTGCTCCTCGTATAGCAGCGAGAGTTCTCTCAATCACACCAAGTGGTTCTCGTGTTAAAAAAGGCGAAGTAGTAGTTAAACTTGATATCACAAATATCAGAAGCTCCCTTAAAAGTGTCAAAGACCAAATGGCAGCGGCGAAAGTTGCACTAGAAAACTTAAAGTCTACACATAAACGTACACTTGATTTACTCAAGGTTCAAGGTGCTTCCATAGAAGAGTCTCAAAAAGAGGCAACGATGATAGCAAGTGCAGAAGCAAATCTCAATGCACTTAAGCAAAAAGAGATAGAACTACAAAACAACCTCTCTTATGCAACTATCACTTCTCCAGTCAATGGTATCATCGCGAAAACTTTTGCGAGTAAGGGAACACTGAGTGCACCAGGTCATCCTCTTTTAGCTATTAGCTCAAAAAATGGCTTTTATATCATGCTTCGTGTACCAACCGATCTCTCTGTAGAGGGTGTTATTCTCAACAAAAAAGAGTACAGTGCTATGCCACTGGGCAGTACTTTTCACGGTTTAGCAGAGTATAAAGTCTACACTGGAGATAGTAAACTCATTAGTGGTGACAGAGTGCAAGTAGATGTAATCACTTACCATCAAAAAGGGATAAAACTTCCTTTTAACGCCATTTTAAATCGTAATGGAAAAAGTTATGTTTTAGTCGCACAAGGCAACAAGGCTCAAGCTGAGGAAGTGCATATTTTACAAAGTGCTGAACAAGGTGTTGTAGTATCTGATAACTTAGAAGGTAAAAGAATAGTTATTGCAAAGCCAGATATTCTTCTCAAACTTCTTAGTGGTTATGCACTGAGCATCAAGGAGTAAACGATGTTTGAATTTTTTTATAGACGTCCCTATCTGCTCTACTCGATTATTGCGGCGTTTTTTATTATGGGGATTATTGGACTTGTAACACTCCCTAAGAACCTCTTTCCTGATGCAAATCCGCCACAGGTTATTGTCATCACTCAAGTTCCGGGGGCTACAGCTCAAGTCGCAGCATCAACTGTCTCTAAGCCTATAGAGCAGGAGATCTCGCGTTTAGGACTTGTCACAGATGTAAGCAGTATAAATGTTGCAAACTACTCTATAGTAAAAGCAGAGTTTGGCTACAAAAAAGGTTTAAATGCAGCGGCAGTTGATGTAGCAAATGCACTAAGTATTGCCAAAGCAAAACTCCCAGCGGGCATAAATCCAGCTATCTATACAGCAGGAGACTTCACTCTTCCAGTAGATGTTATCTCTCTTACACCAAAGAACAAAGATATCTCACTTGCAGATATAAGAAAGATAGCCGATAGTTTCATAAAACCTCACATGTTGAGTAATAAAACTATAGGAAATGTAGAAGTTTTTGGTGGCTACCAAAGTGCTGTTAACATAGAAGTAGACCCTTTTAAAGCCAAACGCTACGGTGTAAACTTTGAGAGTATCACCAAAGCTATCGCTACACTTAATCGTGATATGCCTATAGGATTTCTCAAAGGTGATAATGATTTTTACACTGTTACTGTTTATGGTGAAAGAGATAATGTCGAAAAACTTAAACAGCTTCAAATCATGCCAAATGTTCGCTTAAGTGACATCGCAGATGTGAAGTGGAGTTATAAAAAACGAACAAGTGGTTACATAGGAAATGGTAAAGATGCCATTGCGTTAGCAGTACAACGTGCTCCTGGTGGAAGTGTTCTTGATGTAAGTAAGGCAGCTCGTGCTGAGATGAAAAAGCTTGAAGTGAAGTATCCAAATATCAAGTTTGCTATTTCCGATACACAAAGAGACCTCATTGAACAAGCCAATGACAATATGCTTGAAGCACTTCGTGATGCGGTTATCTATACTCTTATCGTAATTATGATTTTCTTAGGAAACTTCCGTGCTATTGTTGCTGCTGGGCTTTCGATACCTATGGTTTTCTTCTCAACTATGGCTATTATCTGGCTTACTGGTGGAGAGTTAAATATCGTTATCTATACTGCAATTATTCTCGCTCTTGGTATGCTCACGGATGATGCCGTAGTTGTACTAGAAAACATTGAACGCCATCTCAAAGAGGGTCATGAAGAGCTAGAAGATGCTATCTTCCACGGGACAAAAGAGGTACTAAGCCCTATCTTTGCAGGAACTATCGCAACTGTAGCTATCCTCTTTCCTCTTATGTTTGTTGGTGGTTTTCCAGAGAAAATCTTTAAGCCTCTCATCGAGACACTTATCATTGCACTTGGTGTGAGTTGGTTCCTCTCTATCACTTTTATCCCCCTACTTTCAAAGTGGCTCTATAAAAATGGTGTTGGAAAAACAAAAGTAGAAAATGGATTTGAGTGGTTCTACCAAAACACAATCGGGAGACTTGTTACTCCTTATGTAGGAATTATCAAATTTTCAAATGGAAAGTTTTGGTTCCTTCGACGTATGATGCTTACTATGGGTGTTATAGCTGTATTAGTGCTAAGTCTTAAAAATATTATGCCGACTATTGGTAAAGATGCTATGCCACCTATGGATACTGGTATTATCAAAGTACAGTTGGCGTTTAGTTCCAACGATACAGTCGATGGTGCAGAAACAAAAATCCGCCCATTTCTAAAATGGCTCGGTGAACAAAAATGGGTAAAAATGAGTTCAGTGGCGTTTGGTACTGAACCAGGTGTACTCTCTCTAGGCTCTGGAAATCTCCCTGCTGAAGCAACTATTACCATCAATGCTGTCAACCGTTTTAAGAGAAAAGCGACTATCTGGCAACTTGAAGATGAAATCCGTGATAGATTAGCAAAGCTTAAGGGTATAAAACGTAATGATGTCTTTGACTTTGGTGCAACTGCACTCTCAAGTATCAAAGCAACAGTAGATGTTCGTGCAAGTTCTCCTTATGTAGAAAACTTACCGGATGTTGCACATAGTGTTGCTGATGCTATCAAAGATGTGCATGGACTTACCTCTATCTCAACAAGTTGGGACAAGGATTTTATGGAAGTTGAGCTAGATATAGATGAAAACAAAGCCTTAAGCTATGGCATCACACCTTATCAAATAGCGATGCAGATGCCTATAAAAGGACAAGTAGTAGGCCTAAACGCCAACCTAGAGTCTATGAATACTCAGTATGTACGACTCTATCTGAAGGGCAAGTTCTCACAAAATATAGAGACACTCAGACTCTTACCAATAGCAACACCACAAGGAGAGATTCCACTGAGTGCCGTAGCAACACTTAAACGCCATCTTACCTTTGCGAAGATTGAACGCGATAAACTTCTCTATAGTGTCGATGTAAATGGCTACCGTGCAAAACGCCCAGTAACCCACTTAACAGATGATACAGTAGCAGCTCTGAAAAATGCTAAAATTGCGGACATAGAGATAGAACAGACTGGAGATATCGCACAGATAAATGATAGCTTTAGACGTATGGGAAAAGCTATCGGTCTTGGGGTTATCATCCTTATTATGACGCTTATCGCTATCTACAAGTCGGTGAGAATGGCATTAATCATGATACTTGTTTTACCACTCTCTATGATTGGTGCTTCATGGGGAATGCTACTCTTTGGTAAACCAAGCTGTATGCCTTCGCTCTTAGGTGTATTACTACTTTTTGGTATCATTATCAAAAATGCTGTACTCCTTATAGATTTCTATCAGAGCTATAGAGAGAATGGAGAGTCTCCTTTTGAGAGTGCTCAAGAGGCTGTTCGTGTACGTTTCCGCCCTGTTATGATGACAGCCTTTGGAACTATTGCAGGAATGATTCCAATCGCATTAGAGCAAGCAGTTGGCTTAGAGCGTCTTAGCCCACTTGCTGATGTTGCCATAGGTGGGCTTTTAGTTGGTACACTTTTAACCTTAGTATATGTTCCAATGTATGCTTATATCTTTGATAAAGGAGAAAAAAAATTATGAATTCATTTGTAAAAAAAATAATTGACTGGACAATGGAGAAAGAGGAGGAGATGGCAAAAAAATGTGCTATCTCTATGGAAGATTTAGACCAGCAGATAGCGAAAGTGGAAGCAGAGAAGAAGAAAGTACAAGAGAAGTATGATGATGCTATGCAAGAGCTTAATCATGTACTCGCAAGACTAGAGAAAATTAAAAACATAGAAGTGCTTCGCTGCCAAAAGTAAAAAAGGTTTCTTATGTATGACATTATTTACATTGGCGGTGGTCTCAACTATGCAGGTGCTATAGTCGCTGCAAAGGCTGGTAAAAAAGTCGCTCTTATAGAGAGTGATATGAGCCAACTTGGTGGTGTTTGTCTGCATAAAGGGTGTATTCCCTCTAAGATGTTTCTGCACTACTCAAACCTTGTCTATGAGTCTTCAAGTGAGATTTTGCAGGGTGCACTCTCTTTAGATATAGAGACTCTAGTTGAGAAAAAAAATGCTCTTTTAAAGAGTGTAACCAAAGTAGTAACTAAACAGTGTTCTCATTTTGAGCTTATTGAGGGAAAAGCGAAAATAATCGCTCCTCATAAAGTTGCAGTAAATGGTGAGGTTTATGAGGGTGAGTATATTGTCATAGGAACAGGCTCATCAGCATTTGTCCCTGAGGGCATAGAGTACAATGGAGATGATATTATCATCAGTGATGATGTGCTTGAGCTTACATATATTCCCAAAGAGATAGCCATTTACGGCACGGGTGCTATAGGTTTAGAGATGGCGAGTTTTTTTGCTACTGCTGGGAGTAGTGTTACCGTGATAGATAGACATGACTCACTTTTAAAGTCTGCCCATCCACAGATAACCAAAGCTCTCAAAGAACAGTTTGTAAATCTCGGAGTGACTCTGCTTACAAACCACTCAATACAGAGTGCTAGTGAATCCCCTGATGGCGTGCAGATTCGCTTTGAAGATGGTATTACACTTCAAACTCAAATGCTCCTCGTAGCAACAGGACGCAAGCCAAATGTAGATGTAGTTGCAACTGAGGAGATAGAAATAAAAAGAGGCATCACTACCGATGAGATGTTTGAAACGACCCTTGCAAAGCACTATGCCATAGGTGACTGTAATGCTAAGTTACAGTTAGCTCATGCAGCGCGAGCAGAGGCTCTTCATGTCACTAAACAAATACTAGGAAAAAGTCCTAAGCCTCTCAACTTAGGACATGTAGTCAAGTTTATCCATACCCTGCCTATGAGTTATGCGGTTGTAGGCATGGGGAAAAACGAACTCGAGAATAAGCAACTTCCCTACAAGGAGAGTCTAGTTCTACTCAAGCAGTTTACCTACTCCGTCTATAACCATGCAAAAAATGGTTTGATAGTGACGTATGCAGATGAGAAGAGTGGAAAGATTCTCGGTGCTGAGATATTTGCACCAAACGCAGAGGAGCTAATAGCTAGCGTTGCTATGAGTCTTGCTGGAGATATGAATCTCACCCAAGCAAAAGAGACTATTTTAGCCCACCCAACATTCTCCGAGGCACTCGAGAGAACATTTTATAAATTATAAACTTAAAGGAAATAACAATGAATGTACCAACACCAGAACAAGTAGAAACAATGATGACAGAGAAAATGGGAGCACTTCCAGCTTCTTTAAACAGTGCAAAAGCAATAGATCCACGTTTTTTAGTAGAACAGGCTATGAGTAGTAAGTTCAGTATTCAAGATGAAAAAAATCCTTTTGATCCAAAAACATCTATGATGATAGCATTAGCTGCTTCCATCACTTTAGGTTCAGAAGAGTGTATAATGGAGCAGACAAGAATGCTTAAAAAAATGGGTATTAGCAAAGAAGAATTAGCATATGTAGTTCGCATCGTAAAACATGCACAAGGTAGTGCAGTTATGGGAAATGCAAAAACTGCTTTTGATACATTTGAAAGCTAAAGAGTGATATTTTTAAAGGAGACTGGTAATGGCAGAGAGTGAGAACAGAGATAAAGTAGTGTTTCTCAAACCAAAAAAACGACTCTTTTATAATGTATATGTAGCATTTGCCTTCTTACCACTTGTCTTTCTTCCCATTCTTTTTGAGTGGGGATTTTCACTCTACAATCCAGCATTTTTTAATGAGTTTAAAGATCTGTTTCTCATTGCAAATATCCTCTATATTGTCCTTGCTAGATTTGCGCTACTTGATAGTGCACTCTATATCTTTACCCATACAAATCACCCAACTAATGCGACACTTATGCATATAGTCCTGCTCTATCTTGAGATTACGGTACTGACTATTCTCTACTATGCGACTGTTTACAATATGTTTGATGTCTTTTCACTCTTTCACCTCAACTCAAACTTCACACCAGAAAATTTAAAGATAGTGCATGATCATAGTTTTATTACCTCTTTTTATATCTCAACAGTGACATTTACTACTTTGGGTTCAGGAGACTGGATTCCTCAAACACTCACTGCCATGATAGCAGTAAGTTCGGAGGTTATCTTAGGAGTTATACAAGGAGGTGTTTTTGTTGCTATCATTATCTATGGGCATCAAAGCAAGGGGAAGATTTAATCTTTTACCTATAAACCAAAAATATTTTTACGTTTCTTTTTAAGTTTTTCACCTAGTTGAGTGATAGAGTGAGTGGCTATCATCTCTGCAAAATCTGGTGCAAAAGTGAGAAATTTTTCAAATATTTGTGGATCAAAATGTGTACCGTTATTTTCTTTCATGATCTCTATAGCCTTTTCATAAGAGAGTGCCTCTTTGTATGGACGCACTGCAAGGAGAGCATCAAAGACATCTATGATGGCAAAAATACGAGCATTAAGAGGTATCTTATACCCTTTAAGTTTATCAGGATAACCTGTTCCATCAAATCTTTCATGATGATGCAGTATCACATCTAAGGCATCTTCAAACCAAGGCATATCTTCTACAAGCTCTTGACCTAAAATAGGGTGTAGCTTCATTCTTGCCCACTCCTCTTCATTGAGAGGACCATTTTTTAATAGTATCGCATCAGCAATGCCTATCTTCCCTACATCATGTAAAAAGGCACCTTTCATGAGTGCTTGTAGTGACTTTTTTTTGAGATGAAGTGCTTCCCCTATGATACTTGCCATATATGCTACACGAAAGTTATGTGCACCTGTTTCATGGTCTCGGATTGATGCAGCATGCCCTAAGGCTTGTGCTATTTTTATATTGTAAGCGAGTGCCATCTTTTTTTTATCTTGATAAGTGATGACAAAAAGAGCAGAAGGAAAAAATGCTCCTATCAATAACATTATTAAATCTGTTTCATTCATGCTCTTTATACCTCTTTTATGATCTTAACATATCTTTGTAGCTGTCTCATTTTTGGGAATATCTTTTGTTTCTTGTTCAAGTATTTCTACCGCTTCATAAAGATGTTTTAAAAAGAGTGTTGCTAAATCATAATCAAATCCCTCTTTTATTACAACTCGTAAGATGGCTATATCTTTACAATTTTTGGGAAGTGTATAGGCTGGAACTTGCCAACCATGGTAACGTAGTTTTTCAGAAATCTGATACACTGTAAAAGATTGATTCTCTTTGAGTTTAAAAGCAAGGAGTGGCATTCTAAGATCATCAATGATAGGTTCAAAAAGATGAGAGTTCACAAGAGAGTCATGAAGAAAGTGTGCTACATCTAAACAGGCTTGATGTACTTTTTTATACCCCTCAAAACCTAAACGCACAAAGTTATAGTATTGTGCGATTACTTGCGATCCTGAGCGTGAAAAGTTGAGAGCAAATGTCGGCATATCTCCACCAAGATAATTGACATGAAAGATAAGTTCCTCTGAAAGCAGTGACCAATCTTTCCACATAGCCCAACCAACACCAGGAGCTACAAGCCCAAACTTATGACCAGAGACATTGATAGAATGAACCCATTTTAAGCGAAAATCCCATAGTAAACCTGGCTCTAAAAATGGAGCGACAAAACCACCACTAGCAGCATCAACATGGATAGGAATATCATACCCTGTCTCTTTATTGTATATATCAATAAGTCTATCTAACTCCTGAATATCTTGATACTCACCCGTATAGGTTGTTCCTAAAATACCCAAAACACAGATAGTATTTTCATCACATAACTCTATCGCTTTCTCTGCTTGAAATTGGTAGCCATTTGCTGCACTCATAGTCACTTCTCGCATCTCTATATCCCAATAGACACAGAACTTCTCCCAACAGACCTGAACATCTATACCAACTACCATATTTGGTCTCGTTGTATCTTTACCTTCTGCTTTGCGTTTCTTTCGCCAGTTCCATTTCATCGCCATTCCAGAGAGCATTGCAGCTTCACTTGAGCCGACGGTAGAGCAACCACATGCCTCTTTTTTATCATTTGTATGCCCATGAAACATATCTGAGAGTATATTGACACATCGCATCTCTATCTCAGCAGTTTGTGGATACTCATCTTTATCAATCATATTTTTATCAAATGTTTCACTCATAAGTTGTCTTGCTTCTGGTTCTATCCATGTTGTTACAAATGTCGCTAGGTTGAGTCTAGAATTGCCATCTAACATCAACTCATCATGCACTATTTGGTAGGCATCTCTAGGTTTCATCTCATCAGCAGGCAGATTAAACTTTGGTGCTACAGTAGCAACACCTCTACCCCCATAAACAGGATCATCCTCTTTAGCTTTTATAATGTTTTTGTGTACCCGTTTATGTAACATACTATTTCCTAATCAAATTTTTTATATAATATCACTTTTAGTTTAACAATCCCCTTAGAGAGTCAAATATGCAGTATAAAAAGTTAGGTCCATTTATTTCTCATGCTATGAAAGATGGTGTCGTCTGTTATACCTCAAGAGAGTTGAGAAAATCACTTTTTTCCTCTAAAAAAGCTATATCTTTGTGGATTTCAACACTTTTTATGATTGGTTCTTTTTGGTTTGCTTTTGCCTCTTTTTTCTCTCTTGATATTTTGCCCCTATTTTCCTCTTTTAGTTTGAGTATTTTTTATTTTATCGGTTCTATTTTCTTTACCTCAGCAGCATATCTTCAGTACTTAGAGTCAATAAACCATGATATTACCCATCTTGCACACCTTTATCATAAGCACCCTATTTGGTTTTGGTGGCGATTGCGTCCTTATAACATGGGATATATCTCGAGTACAACACAGTTTATAGGAACACTTCTCTTCAATATTTCAACATTCTCTGCAATTTTTATCTCTTTAAGTATTGAGCTAAAAAATTTTCTTGTGTGGCTACCAAATCTTCTCGGTTCCATACTCTTCTTAACCTCATCTTTTTTCGGTTACTTGGAAATTTATCACGATAAGAAGATTAAGGTATTTAGAAGTACAACATGGTGGATTATTTGGATAAATATATTTGGTTCTGTTTTTTTCCAAATATCTGCACTTTATAGTGCTTACTCTACACAGATGGCACTGTTCATCGCTACCATGACTACACTCTTAGGGGCAGTATGTTTCTTCATGGCTGCCCTACTCTTACGATTTGAAAAAGCTTAAATAAGGAATATTTATCTTTTCAATTAGCATAGTATCTTAAGCTAAAAATAGATATTATTTTTAACTTTTTGTTATTAAGGAGAGTTTTTATGAAAAAGATAGTTATCTTAGGGGCTGGTTTTGCTGGTCTACATATATTTTATAAACTTCGCCATCTTATCGGTGCAAAGATTGCAATTACAGTGATAGATAAACGCTCTCACTCTCTACTCAAACCCTCTCTTCCTGAAGTGGCGTTTGAGGGTGCCCCACTCTCTCACTCTTTAGTAGAGCTAGAACACACCATAGCCTCTAAGGGTGCTACATTTTTACAGAGTGAAGTCATTGAGATAAATGCTAAAGCAAATGAACTACGTTTAAAAAGCGGTGTAATTGTCTCTTATGACTATCTTTTTGTGACACTTGGTGCCATTAAAAACTATGATGCTATTAAGGGTTATAGAGAGTATGCTTACTCTGTTTGTGATGATAAAGAGGCACAAAGACTTTGGGAAAAAGTGAAAAGTTTTGAAGGTGGTAAGATAGTTACAGGTGCCGCTAAAAGTGTATGGGGAACTCGTGTTGATGCCCCACCACTTCTTGCTCCATGTGAAGGACCTATCGGCGAGATAATGTTTATGTTTGACTATTTTCTTACTGAGGAAAAGGGTCTTAAACGCAGTAAAGATTTTCAGATAGATATCTTTACTCCAGGGGAAGTTTTCTTTGAAGATGTTGGTGATACTCCTCGAGAAGTAGTGGGTAAGTATATGCAAAAAAAAGAACTTACTCTACATAAAAACAAAGTACTCAAAGAGATTACAAAGAGTAGTATGAAGTTTGAAGATGGTACAGAGATGCAGTGTGATTTAGCCATCATCATACCTCCATACGCTGCTCCAAAACTGCTCCAAGAGTCTAGTATAGGAGATGAAAAAGGCTTTATCCCTACAGACAGAGAGATGCGGCACCTAGACTATAGAAATATCTTCTCTGCTGGAGACATCACAGCATTAGCACAACCAAAGTTAGGGCATATTGCCATCATTCAAGCCTCTATTGCTGCGAGCACACTTATGAAAGAGCTAGGAGAAGATGTCGAAATACCTCCACATGATTTAGAGGTCTTTTGTATTATGAATATGGGTGGACATGATGCTACACTCATAGTCTCTGATAATCTTTATGGTGGTAAGGTCGATAAAGCGAGCTACTCACCGATAAGCAAGATGATGAAGTGGGGCTTTGACAACTATCTTTACTACAACAAAGGGCATATGCCACCAGATTTTGCACTTGATTTAACAGATAAGCTAGTCAAACTTTTCTAATATGTAGTTTAAGCTCAAAACTTTTTCCAAAAAGAGCTACTAAGCAGAACAAAGAAAGTATAGCACTCTAATCGTCCAATAATCATAGCAAGGGAAAACACTACTTTATCAAAATCTGAGAAGAATGAAAAATTATCAGAGGGTCCAACGAGGGAAAAGCCTGGTCCTATATTTCCCACTAGTGAGAATGCAGCAGAGATAGCACTCATTTCATCATATCCCCTTGCATAGATATAGACGGTCGTTACACCAACAGTTAGCATAAAGAGGGTAAAAAAGCCAAAGGTTGAGCTCAGTATCCTCTCTGGTTGCTGTTTTTTATCTATAAATACTGATATTATACTGTTTGGATGTAATATTCTTTTAAATTCACTTTTTAATGTTTTAAAAATAATAACATAACGAATAACTTTAACACCACCAGCAGTTGAACCTGCATTCCCTCCAACAAGCATTCCTACAAAAATAATGGCAATAGCAAGATGTGACCAAGATCCATAATCTATGGTCGCAAAGCCTGTAGTCGTTATTACCGAAGCTATCGTAAAAGAGGAGTGTTTAAATGCATCATAAAAAGAGTCACTTCCCATATCCATATGAACAGATGTAAGTGCTAAAGAGAGGAATAGTCCAACGAGAAGATACCAGCGGACTTCTTCATTTTTATACCCACTGAAATCTCTATGAGCAACTTTGAGATGCACTAAAAAGTTTATGCCAGAGAGTATCATAAAAATTGTCGTTGTCCAGATAATACCATCACTACTATAATAGCCTAAGGAGTTATTTTTTGTAGAAAATCCACCTGTTGAAATAGTAGAAAAAGCATGATTTATCGCATCAAACCATGTCATCCCAAAGAGTTTGAGAAATAGCATATCTGTAAATGTTAAAATAAAATAGATAAGCCATAACATCAAAGCTGTATCTTTTATCTTTGGAGTCATTTTTTCTAACTGTACTCCTGTCGATTCTGCACGAAAGAGTGAGAGACTCCCTGATGGGTTGATAACGGAGAGTAGTCCTACACCAAGAACGATGACACCAAGACCACCAAGCCAATGCATCAGACTTCTATGAAAGAGGATAAGATGAGGCAGAGACTCTATGTCTGTATAAACGGTAGCCCCGGTTGTAGTAAAACCACTAATTGCTTCAAAAAAAGCTGAAAAGAAAGAGATATCTGAGTATAAAACGAGAGGCATTGCCCCAGTTACTCCAAGAAGTACCCATAAAATATTAACAGTAAAGATACTCTCCTTTATGTTAAGGTCAAGTTCATGATCACGCAGTAGAAACCAGATGATGAGATTGAAAAGGAAAAATACCATGTCAATATAGAGAAACTGCAGATACGATTCATGATAGAGCATACCAATAAAAATATCAGAGAAGTAGATGACAGAGAGGGTACATCCAATAAGTGAAAGCAGTTTAAAAATATTTTTAAAGTTCATAAATCCACTGCTTTATTTTTGGCATATCTTTTGTTGTTGCAAATGCTACAACAATATCATTCTCCTGAAGTAGTATCTTTTCATCGATAGGAAATACAATTTCTTCTCTAATGTAGTAAATTTTTGTATTGTTTAACTTCAGAGGTTTTATCTCTTTTGTAGTAGATTTTGATGCTTTAAATATCTTTCTCATTAAAACAAGAGCTTTGGACCCACAAAAACTTTTTTGTATAACGACACCTTGTGAAGCTATCTCTTCCATTATTTTATTGTAAGCACTGATTTTTGGTCCTCTTGTAACCACTATACCCAGAGAGTGCATAAGATTATAGTATTCCATATCATTATTCACTGCAACAATTTTCTTGATACCTTTCTCTTTTGCTTCAAGACATTTTATGATGTTAAATTCATCATTTTGAGTTGTTGCTATAAAAATATCTGCATTATTTAAGTTCTCTTCTTCAAAAACATCATGTGCACTATATTTCGCATTTATAACTGTTGCTTCACCTGCTAGTTCACTTTCGACTACTTCACAAACCTCTAAGCTTTTCTCAATAACTTTAACAGTTTTTCCCGCTTCTAAAAGGAGTCTAGCTATAGATATGCCAAGTTCATCACCTCCATAAATAACACAATTTTGCATTTTACTAGGTGATGTATCATCAATCTGCTCACAAGCACTCTTAATATGCTCCTCAAGACCAAAAAAATAGATAAGATCATTTGGCATAATCACTTCATCATCTTTAGGAATAAAAAAGTCTTTATCCCTCTCAACACCTACTTTAATAAAGTCATGTGAAATAATTTCCTTGGCTTGAAAATCTTTAGGTATACGAAAAGAGATAAGTTTATTTTTAGTATATTTAAATAATTTGATATTGTTTGCTCTTGGATAACCTAGAAGTGATGCCACACTTTTTGATGCGATTCTCGTCGGAAAAATTATCTCATCTACACCTAACTTCTCTTTAATCACAAATACATCTTTAAAGTATTTTTGGAGCCTTACAAAAGTTTTATCTATCTCAAGTATAGAGTCTGCAATCATTGTTGCTATAAGATTGACATTATCTATATTTGTAACAGCAATGAAAAGGTCAATTTTTAGATTTTTAAAACTTTCATAGGTTTGTGAATTTTCCACATCACCTTGAAAAGGTAAAATATCTAGACTTTCTTGAATCCGATGAAGAGCTTTTTCATTTCTGTCGATAATAGTTACATTGTGCCCTACAGAGAGGGTTCTCGCAAGATTAAATCCAACTTGCCCTGCTCCAGCTATAATAATATTCATACGAAATTATAGTGCTATGTAACTTATAATCTACTTCTTATTCAAAAAAAACCCATACAAAAAAACAGCTCCTCCTTAACAATAAGCTAACACATATTTGAGTACAATCTCACTATGTTAAAAATACTCCTCTTAGAAGATGACACAATTTTATCAGAGACCTTAATAGAACTGCTTGAGAGTGAGGAGTTTTTCCTCACTCATGTAGATGATGGGCAAAAGGCACTCGATATTACTTTCTCAGAACATTTTGACCTCTATTTATTTGATGTCAATGTTGCATACTTGAGTGGCTTTGAGCTTTTAAACTCTCTTCGTAAGAGTGGCGACAAGACCCCGACTATCTTCATTACAGCCCTTACAGACATCGCTTCTCTCTCAAAAGGCTTTGAAGTGGGTGCAGATGATTACATCAAAAAGCCTTTTGATTTTGATGAGCTTTTAGTGAGGATAAATGCACTCATACGCAAATCTTACCACAGCTACTCCGATACACTCCAAGTCGGAGAGTTTCATTTTTCAATAGAAAAAGAGGAACTTTATCATGAGGACAGATTTATCGCACTCTCTCCCTTAGAGCTTAAAATAACAAAGCTATTTTTTCAAAATATCAATACAACACTGCAAAAAGAGATACTTCTTGAGTATCTTGGCGATGGCAAAGAGATGAGCGAGGGTTCCTTGCGTGTTCATATCAATAAACTACGAAAAATCGGACTAGCAATCACAACCATAAAAAGAGTAGGATACCGCCTTGCATCATCATGAAAAAACAGCCTTTTTAAAATTTTTCATTACCTACTTTGTAAGTGTAGCACTACTTATTTTAACTGCAGGATTTTTTTACTATACTCAAATTCAAAACCATCTTTTAAAAGCTCAGGAGTTCTCTCTTATAGAATATGCTCGTCATATAAAACTCCATCTTAATATGAATGAATATCATAATGGTACTTACTCACATAGGTTCGTAGAGAGGTCAGGAGAGCATATAGATATACGAAATTTCAGTATTTCAGAAAAAAGCTTCATGAAGTATATACCCACACAAAAGCCATACTATTATCTTCAAATTTTCAAGAAAAAAAGTCTCTTTAACCAAAAGCTTTTTGAACTAAAAATAGAGATATGGACACTCCAGTTTTTACTACTTCTCCTCTTTGCCTTTATCAGCTACAAACTTGCTAAAAATGCCCTCAAACCACTCCAAGAGAGTATCCTGACACTTGATAAGTTTGCAAAAGATCTTATACATGATTTAAACACACCTGTCACCTCCATCAAACTCAACATGAAGTTACTTGAAAAAAGAGAAGAGTGTAGAGACAATGCCCCATTGCAAAGGGTAAAAAAAAGTGTAGAAACCATCTCAGAACTGCATGAAAATCTCACTATACTCCTCCAAGAGGAGACCTTCCAGCTCGAAGAGGTAAACCTCTGTAAAATCACACAAGAGATACTCCGAACACAACAACAACTCTACCCAAACATTCACTTCACTCAAGAGTGCTCAAACTTTACAGCCAAGCTCAATGCACATGCCATAAAGCAGATACTCCAAAACATCATCTCAAATGCCTGTAAATACAATACAAAAAATGGATATGTGAAAATATATACCAAAAAAAATATACTTTATATTCAAAATAGTGGACCAAAGATAGTTGACCCTGAGAAGATTTTTGAGCGTTCCTATAGTAGTGATAAACGTAGCAGTGGTATAGGATTAGATATTGTCAATCGTTTAGCAAAAGCAATGAATATAAAAATAGAAGTAGAATCAGGTGAGAAAAGTAATACTTTTCTTTTGAGGTTTTCATCCTAATATACCAAACAAAGATAAAATGAGAATGAACAAAATGGTGAACAGTTTTTATCCTTAACGATGCATTAACGCACTTATGAGACAATGCAACATAAATTATATGAGAAAGAGGATAAAGAGAGTTTTCCTCAGAGATTTCAAAAAATGGTGCAAACTGTTTTTGAAAATGCTGATGAAGTTATTGAAATAACGTACTAATTGTACTTTAGATACTTACCAATAAATAATCTCAAGGAGTGAGAAATGTCAAAAATAAAAACAGTAACAATATCTGCAATACTGATAGGTGTTGTCATTCAATTTGTGCCTTTTGGCAAAAACCATACGAACCCACAGATAGTGAAAGAACCAAGATGGGACACTCTAAAAACACGCACACTTTTTATGCATTCATGTGCTGACTGTCACTCCAATGAGACCAAATGGCCATGGTATAGTCATGTAGCTCCCATATCTTGGTTAGTTCAACATGATGTTGATGAAGGGCGAGAACATTTTAATGTCTCAAACTGGCTTCATCAAAAAAAGAACAAAGGTGATGAAGCGGCAGAGGAAGTAAGAGAAGGAGATATGCCTCCTCTTGTTTATCTCCCTGCCCATCCAGAAGCAAGATTAACTCCAACAGAAAAACGAGAGCTTATAAAAGGACTTATCAATACTTTTGGTGAAGAGAATTAACGATGACTTAACACTACAATAGTACAATACAAGTAAATTTTAGGAGTTATAATGAACCGTTTACTCTTTGTCTCTTGTTTACTCTCGAGTCTCCTTTTCTCACAGACACTCACCCTTGAACATAGCATACAAAAAACACTACAAAACCATCCAGATGTAAAAACTTTTGCACTTAGAGTGAGTCAATCTCACTCAGCTTATGATGCTTCTTTTTCAGACTATCTTCCTCAGGTAACTCTTAGTGCAAACTATAATGCTGTGCAAACTTTTGTATTTCCAGCGAATGGTGTTTTTAATACCATTGATGACACTGGATGGAGTGCTGGAGCATCAGTGAAACAAAAAATCTGGGACTTCTCTAAAACAAGCTCTTCAGTAGATGCGTCTAAACTTGATGAGAGTATTTCACAACTCTCTTTAGAAGATATAAAAGCATTACTTGTCTCTAAGGTCAAGTCTCTTTATGAGCTGATGCTCGTTGAGAAAGAGGCTGTTACAGTGAGAGAGCAAGACTTACAAACGAAAGAGGCTTACTATAAGCAGTCTCTTGCATTTGTAGAACAAGGACTTAAAACAAGTGCTGATTCTAGCCGTTTTCTCTCCGCTGTCTATCTCTCTAAAGAGAGTCTTGCTGAGTCCCAAGCAGAGTTTGAGAAAGCGAAAAACTCTCTTTCACTCTATATGGGTGAGCCTATCGCTTCTAATACACTCTTAGAGAGTGAACTTCTTGACTCTGACTTTACAACATCTGCAGATGTAGAGCAGAAGATTTTAGCACAGAACTACCAACTCAAAATAGCGACACAGAACATAGAAAAAAATGAACTCCTCCAAAAATCAGCACAAGCAAGCCACTACGGTTCAATAGATGCAGTAGGCTCATACAATCATATCAGTTCACTCAATACATACGACTCAAAACTCTTAGGTGTGACACTAAACATTCCACTCTATAGTGGTGGTAGAGTAAGTGCAGAGTCTCAAAAGGCAGAGATAGATGCGCAAATAGCAAAAGAGCAAAAAGCATCTGCGAAACTTGCCCTTAAAGAGGAGAGTGAAAATCTTCTCACTGATATCAAAAAGTATAGATATACCATAGAAGCAAAAAAAGCACAGTTACACTCTTCTAAACAGACAACTGCTCTTTTAGATGGGCGATACAAAGAGGGACTAGCTACCTACATAGAGGTGCTAGATGCCACAGCACTCGAACTTAATGCTAAACTCGGACTCCTAAACGCCAAGTACCAACTCGCACAAGCGATAAACAGACTTCAATATCTTCAAGGAAAACAAAAATGAAACCAGCAATAAAATATCTTCTCTCAGCCCTTCTAGTTCTTGGACTAGGCACTCTTTTTTACAATAAAGTCTACATCCCAAAGACAACTTTTAAAACACTCTCCCCTACTCATGGCAACCTCAATGTCACAGTGCAAGGCATAGGGAATGTCGGTGCGAAGGAGAGCTATGCTATCACAGCACAAACAGGTGGTAAAATCATAGCTCTGCATACAGACATCGGTCAGTGGGTCAAAAAAGGAGATCTCCTTGTAGAGATGGATGGTGTTGATTTACCTGCTCAACTCGCCATCACAAAAGCAAATCTCAACAAAGCAAACGCCGATACAAATGCGGCTAGGAGTGACTTGATGAGTCAAAAAGCACAAAAAAAGCTTCTCCAAATTACTTATGATAGATATGCAAAACTCCAAAAACAGAAGTTCGCTTCTCAGTCTGAGTATGATAAGGCAAAGGCTGACTTAGAGAGTATTGATGCAGGTATTCGAGCTTCAAAAGCACACATAAACGCAGCCAAAGCTGCCGCAGTTGTCGCTTCAAAAAACATAGATGCCCTCAAAGTCAAGATAGATAGACTTAAAATCTATGCCCCAGTAGATGGCTATGTCACAGCAAAAAATGCACAAATAGCTCAAAATGTTCTCCCAACTACAGCAATATTTACCATGGTTGATAGCAGAACTCTTTGGGTGGTAGCAAAGATAGATGAGCGAGTGAGTAGCAGTATAAAACTTGGACAAAGTGTCAAAATTCATCTCCGTTCACAAGACAACAAAATCTATGAGGGAGTAGTTGCTCGTATCAATCCCGTCAGTGATAGTGTGACACTTGAGAGAGAGATAGACATCGTGTTTAAGGAGATACCAAAGCCCTTTTACATAAACGAACAGGCTCAAGTAGAGATAGAAGTAGAGATGCACAAAGATATAGTGAAAATCCCTGCGAAACTCTTAGTGCAAAATAGTGGAAAATTTGGCGTTTGGATAGCGAAAGATGCTCATGCTCACTTTGTAGCATGTGATATTATCGCCAAAAATAGCCACGAGGTAGGTGTAAAAAACCTCCCTCTAACAGCTCAGATTATCGTGCCCAATAGCCACAAAAAGCCCCTTAAAGAGGGGATGAGTATTCACCTATGATTTATCTAGCAAAAGAGGACATCAAACACACGTTAGGAAAGTTTATCGTTACAGCTATGGGTGTGGGAATGTTGCTTGGGATTGTGCTGATTATGATTGGTGTTTATCGTGGAATGATTGCTGATGCACGTGTTATCTTAGATGATTTAAATGTAGACTTGTGGGTGGTGCAAGAGGATACTCTAGGACCATTTGCCGAGGCTTCTCGCATACATGAAGATCTAAAATATACACTCAAAGGGTATCAGGCTATAGATAAGAGTGAGGCGATTACTTTTCAAAATATACAGATACCTTTTCATGAGAAAAAACTCTCTGTTATGGCGATAGGATATGATATTTATGGTTCAATAACTCCTATCAACCCGAAGAGACTTATCGCTGGACGAACTCTGAAAAACGACCATTATGAGATAGTGGTTAGCGATAAAACTGACTACGAACTCGGGGACACTATTCCACTAGGAAGAGATATTTACACGGTTGTAGGTATCACACATGGAACAGTCGCTTCAGGAGGTGACCCTCTTGTTTATGTCTCGCTCAAAGATGCGCAAAGCTTACAGTTTACCTACACAAACAAACGTATTCAGACAGATAGAGCAAGGGGTATAAAAAGTGGTGATGCACATCTTGTAAACGCCATCATAGCAACTGTTTATCCTAGTTATGGGGTAGATGCGACAGCGAAAACTTTACGAAAGTGGCTTCATAAGAGTGTCTATACACGAGAGCAACAGACTGATGTTTTAACGAAATATGTCGTAGAGAAAGCCTCTAAACAGATAGGACTTTTTACTGTTATACTCATTAGCGTTGCGACCATCATCATCGCACTTATCATCTACACTATGACGCTTGAGAAGATGAAAGAGATCTCTATCATGAAGCTTATCGGTTTGCCAAACTCAACGATAGTGAAGATGATAGTCGAAGAGACTCTTCTCCTTGGAGTACTGGCGTTTATCTTTGGAAATATCTTTTCACACCTTATCTACACAAAATTTCCAAAAAATGTTGTCCTAGAGACACCTGATGCTTTTATACTCTTTATCATCATTGTTATCGCTTCCATAGTCGCTTCATTTGTCGGAGTCAAGAAAGTTATAAGTGCAGACCCAACTGCTGCCATAGGAGGCTAATATGAGTACCAAACAAGCCATAAAGGTAGAAAACCTTAACAAATCTTTTGGAAAAGGAGATGCCTTTGTCGATGTTATCAAAGATGCTAACTTCACCATAAACAAGGGCGAACTCATAGCACTCATCGCCCCCAGTGGTGCAGGAAAAACGACACTTCTTATGATGCTCGGCTGCGCTACAGAACCAAACTCTGGAAAAATTTGGATAGGAGAAGAAAAAGTTTTTGAGAACAAATGGCTCACAAAAGAGACAAGAAAGATACGAAGAGAGAAGATAGGCTTTATCTTTCAAGCACACTATCTTATCCCTTTTTTGAACATTATCGACAACCTCACCCTACTCCCTCAAGCCAATAAAGTGGCAGATAAGGAGTCCAAAGCAAAAGCGAGAGAACTCCTAAGCTACTTCGATATAGCCGACAAAGAAAACGCCATGCCAAGCCAACTCAGTGGTGGACAAAACCAAAGGGTAGCCATAGCAAGAGCGCTTATGAATAACCCCGAAATCATCCTAGCAGATGAACCAACAGCGGCACTTGATATGAACCGTTCCGTTGATGTTGTTAAAATGCTTAAAAAGATAGCCCTAGAGCAAGATGTAGCCATAGTTATGGTCACTCATGATGATAGAATGTTAACATACTGTGACAAGATTATGAAGATAGAGAATAAGAGTGTTGTGTTTTTGTAAGAATACTTATGATAGAATAGACAAAAATATACACTAAATGTATGATAGAAAATACAGAAGGTTAATTATGCTAGAGTCTTTACAAAACAGTTTCTCTCTCAGATACAAAAATACCAAACTCAATTTTAAACGCTATATGCATACTTTTGATATGGATGACAAGCTTATAGGTATAGTAGGGGCGAGAGGAGTTGGAAAAACTACTTTTATTTTGCAGTACTTAAAAGAGTTAGATATTCCATTTTCTAAAAAACTTTATATAAGTGCTGATAGTTTTGAGATAAGTGATTTATCGCTATATGAAATAGCTCATGAGTTTTCTAAAACTGGTGGAGAAGTGTTAGCTATTGATGAGATACACAAGTACCCAGAGTTTGCAAAAGAGCTAAAAGCTATCTATGATACATTTGATTTAAAAATTATATTTAGTGGTAGTAGTGCTATCAGTTTAGAAAATGCAAAAGTAGATTTGAGTAGAAGAGCAGTTTTATATAGAGTTGGTGGTATGAGTTTTCGAGAGTTTTTAGAGTATGAAACAGGTACAAAATTTGATACTTATTCACTTGCAAATATTCTCTCAAATCATATAGATATAGCCCTAGAGATAAACTCTAAACTAAAACCTTTTGAGTATTTTAAATCATATCTACAACATGGCTATTATCCATTTTATAAACAGAATAAAAATCTTTTTCCTATAAAACTTAAAGAGAGTGTTAACATAGTACTCGAAAGTGATTTACCGATTATCTTTAATATTGAACCTAAAAATATCTTTTTACTTAAAAAACTTCTTGCTCTTCTTTGCCAATCAAAACCTTATGAGCTTAACATCACACAACTTTCTCAAAAAATAGGTATAACAAGACAGACTCTCTATAATTATCTGCACTATTTAGAACTAGGAAACCTAGTAACTATCGTAAAGCAAAAATCAAAAGGTGATAGTATATTTATCAAGCCTAAAAAGCTCTACTTAAGCAATACCAATATCACTTATGCTTACTGCTCTGATTTTGAGATTGGCACTATAAGAGAGCAATTTTTCACAACACAGCTTAAACTTCAATATGATATTGCTTATAGTAAAATAGGTGATTTTATAGTGAATGATAAGTATATATTTGAAATTGGTGGAAAAAATAAAAGCTTTAAACAAATAAAAGATGTCAAAAATAGCTTTGTTGTCTCTGATGATATAGAGATAGGATTTGGTAATAAAATTCCGCTCTGGTTATTTGGGTTTTTATACTAAAACCTCTCTATAAATAAGACACTACACTAGTGTCTTATTTAAAACTATTTGCCTAGCTTTCCCTCTGCATGAAGAGCTTCAAGCTCTTCAAGTCTTTCCATTTTTTTGTAGTGTTGTAGGTTAACCTGAGTAAACTTAAGTCCTAAAAAGACAACTACAGGCCAGCTTAAGTACCAGATGATTTCTGTTAAATATTCCATAAAAGACTCCTAGTAGTGATGTGAGTCAGATTTGACTTCATCTATTGTTAATTTTGTTTTATCCATTGAACGCCATACATAAACCACATAAGCTCCGACAACTGGAACGAGTAAGGACACAACTGCCATAATGCTTAGAGTATAGTAACTTCCAGAACTATTTTGTATAGTAAGAGAACTCTGTAAATCTACCAACGATGGATAGTACACTGAGTTATGCACTCCTAAAACAAACAGCAAAGTTGTTACTGCAACGATAGTACCAAAACCTGTAAACCAGATAGCATTTTGTGCATTTTTTTGCACTGCGATGTAGATACCATAGAGTAAAGAGAGTACACCAGTGAGTAAAAAAATAGCAAGTAGTGGCATCTCCATAAAACTATGTAAATACTTCATGCTTTTAACTGTTATTACAGCTGTATCGGCATCATAAACAAGACCTTCTGCAAAAAGGATAGTTGCTAGCACATATAAAAAGAGTCCTAAAAACATAAGAAAGTTGACAACTACAACCTTTTTTACTCGTCTAGTGACTTCGGGTGCCTCTAGTGAATTGAAAAAATAGAGTGCTCCTTGAACTCGTGAGAGAAAAACAAGCATAAGTCCAAACGCCACATTAAATGGGTTAAGAAGTGCTTCTAAACCATAACTTGAGAGTGTCCAGTGAGAAAGATGGGAGTCATTGACTACAAAGTTTCCACCGCTATAAAGTGTAGCAAGGGCAACACCTATAAGAAAGATACCAAGTGAGCCATTGATGTAAAGAAGGTTTTCATAGAACTTTTTTCCATAAAGGTTATTTGGTTTTTTTCTGTACTCGTAAGCTACTGCTTGAATGATAAAACAGAAAAGAATCGCCATCCAAACATAGTAAGCACCACCAAAACTCACTGCATAAAAAAGAGGAAATGCAGCAAAAAGAGCACCACCAAACATAACTAGCATAGTAAAGGTAAGTTCCCATTTACGACCAAGAGAGTTGATGAGTAAATCTCTCTCATCCTCAGAATGACCAAGTCTATAGAGAAGAGTCTGTCCACCTTGTACAAAAGTCATAAAAACAAAGAGTGCCCCAATGACACTCACTAAAAACCACCAGTACTCTTGTAGAGTAAGTAAATCAAACATCCTAATGTCCCTCCGGTCCAGATTTTATCTGTGTTAACATAATCTTTACTTCAGCGATAAGAAGCCCTGTAAAGAGCACTGCAAAGAGCCAAAAAGTAATCATAACACTTGTTGTTGCTACATTTGAAGTAGCCATACCTACAGGGAGAAGGTCTTGAATAGCCCAAGGTTGACGTCCTGCTTCTGCTGTAATCCAACCTGCTTCTTGTGCCACATATCCAAAAGGAATACTAAAGAGAGCGAGATACTGTAACCAGCGTTTGTTGTGCATTTCATGTGTCATCGTATAGTAAAGTGAGATGATGAAAAGAACTATAAACCATGACCCTAAACCAACCATAGTGTGAAAACTATAAAAAGAGAGTGCAACACTAGGCACTGCATCTTCTGGTTTTTTCAGGTAACCATATCCCATATATTTTTGATGTGCTTCAAAAACTTTGAGTGCTTCTGCTGCATGTTTGCTGTCTTTTGCCTTTTTGAAGTTTTTATAGGCACCTAAAGAAGCAACTGCAATTTTCCCCATTTGCATTTTCTCTGGTATAGACATAATTCCATGTTTTTCATTTCCATTTATAAGGTCATCTATCCCTGGAACAAAAGCGTTGAGATCATGATAGCCTAGGAACGAGAGGGCACCGGGGATCTCTACACTTGCAATAAATGGATCCAAATCATCACCAATCTTTTTCGCACTATCTAGTACTCCAAATGCGATAATACCTGCTCTTTTTTCACCATCATAAAGTCCTTCCATCGCTGCAAGTTTCATAGGCTGAGTAAGTGCTACTTGGTGTGCAGACTCATCACCAGTTGTCACAAGATAAAGAGAAGCGATAAGACCAAAACTAGAGGCTACGATAGCACTTCTTCGTGCAAAAGCAATATCTCTTTTTTTGAGCATATACCAAGCACTAATCCCAAGAACAAAAAGTGAAGCGAGGACATAACCACTACTTACAGTATGTAAAAACTTACTCACACCGTTAGGGTTGAAAACAACTTCTGCAAAATTTTGCATCTCATTTCTTGCTGTATCTGGATTAAAGTGCATACCTACTGGGTGCTGCATCCAACCGTTTGCTATAAGAATCCAAAGTGCAGAGAGGTTAGAGCCTATGGCTACAAGCCATGTAGAAGTAAGGTGCATTCTTTTGCTTACCTTCTCCCATCCAAAAAACATGACAGCGAAGAATGTCGACTCCATAAAAAATGCCATAAGCCCTTCAATAGCAAGAGGAGCACCAAAGATATCTCCAACAATCCATGAGTAGTTTGACCAGTTAGTACCAAACTCAAACTCCATAATAATTCCAGTTGCAAGACCAATAGCGAAGTTAATTGCGAGGAGTCCCATCCAGTATTTTGTTGTAGTTTTCCATTTTATATCACCAGTTTTGACATAAATAGTCTCCATAATAGCGACTATGAAAGTAAGTCCAAGGGTAAGAGGTACGAAAAGCCAGTGATAGAGTGCTGTAAGAGCAAACTGCGCACGTGACCAATCAACGAGTAGATCAGTGTGTTCCATGAGATGAAGTCTCCTGTGTTAATTGTTGTAAGATGTATTGACTTCTTTGTGTGTCATTGTCAAATCGCTCTTGCAATACATCTGGAAAGAAAAGCCACTTTAAAATGGCAAACATTACAAAGAGTTTTATAATTATAAGAAGCCAGAGAGTTTTTCCAACTCTCATATTTATAAAACCATCGTAGTAAAGATAATAAACTGAGCGGAAAAAGTGTGTTATTTTAGTTTCCATAAGTCGCATCATAGGGGAGAATAACAAACAGATTATAAATGTGGATTATATTTATAATAAATAAATTATATAATTAATTTATTTATTGAAGAGCTATTTTAGAAATTAAAATAGCGCTCTTGAAAAGGAGAAGCCAAAGGATGTTTTGGTTACAGAGCGGTCATAGTCGATAAGACTTTCACCATAACCACTAAATATTTTCGTATACCAAAACATATTTTTAGAGTGAAAAAATGGATAGGACCAGTTAAATTCTACTGAACCTCTCTGTGTGCCACCTACGCCAAAGTTATAGCGTAAAACAGACGAGAACTGACTTGTACTGTAAAGATAGTGAAAAGTTAAATCACCATATCCTAGATAATTTTCTATATGAGGGTTATCATCACCTCTTTGATGTGGGTCAGTTTCTGTACCATCTGGCTCATATCCATTACCATGATAATAACTATACGTTTTCTCTTTTTCAGGTATTCTATACCAAACTCTTGAGGCTAAGAAAAGATTCTTCCATTGCCAAAGCCACTTCACGTATAAACGGTTCCAAGAACGTGAGCGATAGCCATCTTGCCCATTTGAGTCGTGAAGAAAGCCATATCTAACAGCTTTAAGTCCATAATATTCATCTAAATAAGGAGAAGAAGGCACAGAGAGATAGAGTTCAGGTTTATAATTCGTCTCACGAAATGGTGATGATCTTTCATAAATCTGCCACCACACTGTTTGTGTATATGCCGCAAATATAAATTCATTCCATCCAAAGAAATTATAGCTGAGTTGCTTTTTGAAGCTAATTTGAAATTCAACTTCTGTTTTACCATATTGACTATATTTTTCTTGTAAAGGGGTACGTGGCGCATTTGGATGATGATTTTCTGATATACGGGGATACTTACTATTTGCCATTGATACAGGAAGAAAGTAGCTATCATGATAAGGTGTTAAGCCAAAGAAATCTCCTTTCCAGAGTGAATCCATAAGAATCTTAACTTCTGGTGTACTTGTATCAATCTTAGAGAGTGCAAAATTTGCTCCTCTTTTATCTGATGCCGAGTTAAACTGTTTTTTTACATCCATCAATAAAGTAGTGTCCATATCAGTGTTTATGTCGGTGTCTGCTGCTAAGGCAGAGAACGAGGAGATAATAAAAAAAATAGAAGTGAAAAATAGTTGCTTCATTTTTATGAAATTCCTTAAAAAGAGTTATATTCCTTATATTAGTGTTATAATACCATTGTATATTTAAAATAGGCTATAAAATGTATAATTTTCTCTCTTTTAATACTTTTATCACTCAAGATATATTGATATTTTTTTACTATATAGGTGCTTTACTTGTTCCTTTTTTGCTTTACAAATATAAAAATAAATTTATCACAAATAGAAGTTTTTTTATAAAACTAGAAAACAAACCTAAAATTTTACTCACTTTTCTTGGAATATTGCTACTTTTAGAGCTCTTTTGGCGCATGATATTTGAAGCTATGATAGGCTACTTCGATATGCATGAGTATCTTTATGAGATAGCTACACATATACAGAGACAATCATTATAATGAAAGAAAATAAAATACTACAAGCTTGTCATGAGATGAAAAATGGAGAAATATTAAACAAAGAAAAAGAGGAGTTTCCTCTTTATAATGCCACACTTTATGGAGATAAAGTCCTCACTGCTAAGTTTTCCAAACGCCTAAGTTGCGCGATAAAGCACCTACCTCTACGAGTAGCATTTACGTATGAGAACAGTGTAGAGGAAGCCGTGCAGATGGGTATAGCAAAGGACCCTACTCTTGTACTCAACGGAGAGATATTCTTAGAGGGACTGGTACAAGCTGAAGAGATCACTCAAAAGTTTTTGAAAATATCTACTTAAAAAAGGAAAAATATGTTTTTAAATTACCTACTGCATGCCCAATGGGTATCCTTAATTGTAGTTGTCATTGCTGGTTTACTTATTGGTCTTGAAGTAAAAGCACACAGTATTAGTAAAAATCTTACAAAAGAGATAGGAAGTGTAAGAACTTTTTCTTTCATAGCACTTATAGGGTATATCTTTGCTTCTATTAGCATGAATCTCTTCATCGTTGGTTATGTTGCTATAGTGATGCACCTACTACTCTTTTACAACTCAAAACTTAAGGCCACAAAAAGTGGTATTATCATTTTTTTACTCTCTACACTTGTCTATAGTTTTGGTATGATAGTGATTAAATTTAATATATGGTTTCTGCTTACTATTTTTGTAGCAGTTGTTTTTATATCAAACATCAACAAACGCCTTGAACACTTTTACACTATCTTTGATGAAAAAGAGATAGAGATATTTGCGAAACTACTTCTTCTAAGTGGTGTTGTTTTACCTCTACTTCCACATCAGCAGATCTCTGAACTTGTGCCTGTCTCTTACTTTAAAATATGGCTTGCAGTCGTTGTAGTCTCTCTTTTTTCTTACATTGGCTATATTCTCAAAAAATATATTTTCAACGATAAAGGATATCTTATTGCAGGAATACTCGGTGGAATATACTCAAGTACTGCCACAACAATAGTATTAGCAAAAAAAGCATCTTCAGGAAGCACACCCTATCTTTTTGCCTCTTCCATAGTTGTTGCAACTGCTCTCATGTATTTACGACTGCTAGGTATTACCTATGCTTTTAACTTTGACATTGCTCAAATTTTACTGCTTCCATTTGTTGGTTTAACACTCCTAACCCTACTAGCTACTCTCTTTCTTTATAAAAAGTCAAAAAAAAATACACTCAATCCTAACATCGCAAATGAAGATAAAAATCCCCTTGAACTCAGCACAGCTTTTTTGTTTGCATTTTTATTTATTGTTATGGCAGTTCTCACACATTTTGTACTGAGTAAGTATGGAAATATTGGATTAAATATACTCTCATTTATCGTTGGTTTTACAGATATAGATCCTTTTGTACTCTCTATACTCTCATCAAAGTTTAGTGTAACAGCAGAAAATGCAGCAACAGCAATCCTCATTGCAACAGGAAGTAATAATATTTTAAAAGCCTTGTATGCTTATATTTTTTCAAAAAATAGTGCAGGAAAAGTAAGTGCTCTTACTCTCTCTATTTTAGGATTTTTAACCATTGCTATCGGTTTTCTGCCTCATAGTTGAAAAGTTTACTTACTATTACATAACATTGTTTATAATAACACAAATATTAATGGAGTCGGTATATGGCACAGAATGGTTCAAATAAAATTTTAATTATCATTATAGTTTTTTTACTTCTTATTCTTATAGCTGGTGGAGCTGGATTTTTTTGGTATATGCAAAAAGATGATATGAATACAAATACGACTTCTGCACCTCAAGAGAAAAAAATAAGTGCTGCAGATGAGACATTAGCAGAGGTTGGACCACTCTATCCTCTTGCACCTATCACAGTAAATCTTAAAACTACAGATGGAAAAGATGTCTATCTCAAAGCAACACTTTCACTAGAGCTAGATAGTAAGCTCTTAGAAAATGAACTCGATGCTAAAAATGCTGTTATCAGAGATGAACTCATACTCATTTTAAGTAACTACACACAGGTAGATGTTGCCTCAGATAACGGCAAAGCAGAAATTTGTGCACGTATAAAAGAAAAACTCAACTCCATGCTTCATGATGGTCAAATACGTAATGTTTATATAGTGAGTTTTATCATACAATAAAAAGCTCTTTTAAAAATCCTAAAGGAAAAAATATGTGGAAATATCCCCTAGCAGAAAATGTGAGCGAAGAGCTCGTCCAAAAGTTTCATAAGTATACAAAGATTACAGGTGTCATTTTTGTCGTTTTAGGTATTGTCGGGATTTTATTCCCTGAAGTAATGACCTTAGCAACAGTAAGTTTTGTCTCATGGCTTCTGCTCTTTGCAGGTATATTTGCTGGGTATTTTACCTACTTAAGTGATAAAGAGGATTTTATAGGTTGGCTCAAGAGTCTTGTTCTTATCGGTGTAGCTCTTTTTATGATTTTTTATCCTTTAAGTGGGATTGGAACTGTTGGTTTACTTCTCTCTATCTACTTCTTTATCGATGCCTTCGCAAGTTTTAGTATGGCTATGAATATGCGACCCCATAAAGGATGGATTATGTGGTTTATTAATGCTATCTTTTCTGTACTACTTGGTGCTTTATTTGTAATAGGATGGCCTATGACTTCACTCTATCTTATAGGTCTGTTTGTTGGGTTTAGTCTCTTTTTTGATGGGATTTCTCTCTTAACAGTAGGCTCTATCTTTAAAAAAATGCAGAAATAATATATGCAAGAGAATAGTCACTACTACTTTTCCCTTTTAGTTACTGTTCTTATTTTCGGAGCAATATTTCTCTTTTTTTATACTCTTTATGCACTCTATAAACGCCGAAAGATAGAGAAGTTTTCTCACTTGGCGTTTCCCAAAGAGTATGAAGCTATTTTGAAAAATATACCACTCTATCAAAAGCTCAATGCTCAAGAGAGAGAGCAGATTGGACACTCTATCATGCTCTTTATAAATATGAAAGATTTTATTGGTGTTTCGCTTACTCTCACAGATGAGATAAGGGTCATAGTGGCGTTTCATGCCTGCTTACTTCTTCTACACTCAAAAGTCTCTCAGTGCTATGAAAATTTAGCAACAGTAGTCATCTACCCAAATACAGTTATAGCCGATAGAGTAAGCAACAGTGGTGGTATCGCAACAAAAGGACCTTTTTTACTAGAAGGCCAATCCTCAAGCGACACAGTAGTTCTCTCATGGAGTGATGCCTCAAAAGATGCCTACCACCTCCACCGTGACAATGTCATCATCC
>JALWTK010000102.1 GCA_027082875.1 Sulfurimonas sp.
TTTGAAAAAAAAGTTCGGCAGATTCATCATCTTGCTTTTCTTGATAAATGAGTCCTAAATTGTAGTAGGCAGTAGGGTGGCTCTCATCAAGTTCGATTGCTTGAACATAGAGCTTTTCAGCATCACTTATCTGTCCCTCATTATGTTTCTTAACAGCAAGTTCTAATATTGTTAATAGTCTCTTTTGCATTAAAAACTACACCCTCTATGTGAGTATTTCTGTAAAACATCTAAAAGAGTATCGGCTACATACTTTGCATCTTGCATACTCATTGTTTGATTACAGGGTATAGATATTTCAGAGTTGTAAAAGTCATTGGCAACTGTTAGAGAAACCTTACCAAACTTCTCTTGATAGAAGCTATTTTTATAGATAGGTTTGTAGTGTACTTGTACACCTAAACCTCTCTCTTGAAGCTCTCTAAAAATATCCTCTTTGGGACAGTGTAACTCGGGGTTGAGAATGACAGGGTAGAGATGTCTTGAACTTATAGTGTTCATTTCAAGCTTTTGTGTTAAGAAGAGTTTTTTATTTTGAAATCTCTTATCGAAGTACTCTGCTATTTTGTTTCTTATCTCTATAAAATTGTTAAGTTTTTTGAGTTGTGAACTACCAAGTGCTGCTGCTACTTCAGTCATACGAAGGTTGTATCCCATACTCACCATATCAGAGTTCCATAACTCTTTTTTTCTCATACCGTGAGAGCGAAAAAGTCTAAGTTTTTTTGCGAACTCTTCATTGTCTGTAAGTACTGCACCACCTTCACTTGTAGTGATAGGCTTGATAGCATGAAAACTAAAGATACTTATATCCCCAAAAGAGCCTATTTTCTTGCCATTTATACTTGAGCCCAGTGCATGTGAGGCATCATCTATAAGTAGAAGCTTATGTTTTTTAGCGATGGCTTCTATGGTACTCATTTCTACAGGTTTTCCTGCAAAATCTACCACAACTATAGCTTTTGTTTTTGGTGTTATAAGCTTTTCTATCTGCTTTTCATTGATGTTTCCATCAAGTTTTACATCACACCAGATAGGCTTTGCCCCTAGTGTCACGAACATATTTGAAGTAGCTACAAAGGAGATAGGTGTTGTGATGATTTCATCACCTTCTTGTATGCCAGCAACACTGTATGTCCCATAAAGAGCTGAAGTGGCTGAGTTAAACGCCACTGCATATTTTGCTTGAGTATATGCACAGAGATCTTTTTCAAACTGAGTAACACGAGGACCTTGGGCTAAAAAACTACTTTTAAGTACCTCTGTAACAACAGCTATATCCTCTTCATCTATAAGTTGTGTGGAGTAGCTGAGCATTTAAGCCTCTTCTTGTTTTGTAGATTCAAGTTTTGCTAAAAGTTCTTCATGTGAGAGCCAAAGAGTGTTCTCTCTTGAGTTGTACTCAAAGCCTTGAGGAACATTTTCTCCTTTTTCTTGAAGATTATTGGTTGTGAAGTCTGTTGGGGCTGAGAAAGTGATACTAGGTTTAATGACAAAATGGTCATGAAACTCTAATGTAAGATGAGAGTCATCCAAAGGGCACATCACCTCATGAAGCTTCTCTCCTGGACGGATACCTATGATCTCTTGAGGTAAATTTGGAGCGATCGCCTTTGCCATCTCTGTCATTTTCATAGAAGGAATTTTAGGAACAAAAATCTCCCCTCCTTGCATACGAACAAAGTTCTTAAGTACAAATGCTACACCTTCTTGCAGAGTAATCCAAAATCGAGTCATATTTGGTTCTGTGATAGGAAGTGAAGTTGCTCCCTCAGCAATAAGATTTTTAAAAAAAGGTATAACTGATCCTCTTGAACCTAGTACATTTCCGTATCTGACAACAGAAAATTTTATTTCATGAGAGCCTGTTAAGTTATTTGCAGCTACAAAAAGTTTATCGGAAACAAGTTTACTAGCACCATAAAGATTGGCAGGTGATGCCGCCTTATCCGTGGAGAGGGCAATAGTGTAAGGCACTTTGTTATCAATACAAGCATCTATAATATTTTGTGCACCCATTACATTGGTTTTAATACACTCCATAGGATTATATTCAGCTATTGGAACATGCTTTAATGCTGCTGCATGCACAACAAAATCGACTCCAGCCATAGCTTTTTGCAAACGAGGTAAATCTCGTACATCACCGATAAAGTATCGCATACATTTATCGGTAAACTTCTGAGCCATCTCAAACTGCTTAAGTTCATCACGAGAGTAGATAATGATCTTATTAGGCTTATATTTCTCTAAAATAGTTTTTACAAACTGCTTCCCAAAACTCCCAGTTCCACCAGTTATAAGTATATTTTTCCCATTAAGCATCGCTATCCCTTCATCTCTAATTCTTCTCAACCTATAGCAATTATAATACCACTAAAGATTTTTAGTTTATTGCCGATGTATTGACTAAGAAGAATTATAATAATGTAAGATTATGAAACAAAAGGATTTGTTATGGGTATTTCATCACTAGGTGTTGGTTCTGGAATTTTAACACAGGATGTACTTGATCAGTTAAGAAAAGCTGATGAGGCTCAAAGAATTACACCACTTACTTTAGGTATAGCAAATGAAAATGATAAGAGTGCTGCACTTGATGTTTTAGATGCTGCAATGGTAAACTTTAGAGATGCTGCAAACGAACTCCAAAATACAACTCTTTTTGATGCAAGAAAAACAGATGTTACTGGGACTTCTGTTTCTGTAACTGCAGCAGGAGGAAGTGATGTACAAGACTTTACTCTCAATGTTACACAATTAGCAACAAAAGAGATTGATGAATCAGCCTCTTTTAGTGCGGATACGGCACTTATAGCTACTGGTACAGGTACTTTCGATCTCACAGTTGGCACAAATAAATACACTATTAATTATGATGCGACCACTACATTAAAAGATCTGAAAAATGCCATAAATACAGCTGCTGGTACTGATGTTAATGCGAGTGTGGTACAGGTTGCAACAGGAGATTATAGACTTTTTTTAAATGCTGCTAATGAAGGGAGTAGTCAAAATATTGCTATTTCAGATACAAGTGGACTTCTCTCTGATAATGGTGGAACAACATCAGGTGGCACAAACTTAACATCTGGATTATCTACGATTCAGACCGCTAAAGATGCCACTTTTGATTTTAATGGACAAGCTATCACACGAAGTTCTAATACTATTACAGATTTAGTCTCTGGCTATACAGTATCACTCAAAGAGCTAGGAAGTTCTACTGTGAGTGTTTCTCAAGATAGAACAGATTTAGAAACAAGAGTAGATAGTTTTGTATCTCAATATAATGCTATAGTTGATGAAATTTCTAAGCAGACAAAATCAAGTACAGATAGTAAAAAAAGAGGTATTTTCTCCGATGATAGTTTGGTTAGATCTATGAAAAGTAGTATCCAAAATATGTTTGGGAGTATTTCAAATGCAGGTGGTAATTTACTAGACTACGGGTTTGATGTGGATAGAGATGGCGTGATGAGTGTAGATAAAACTATACTTAATCAAAAAATAGATGCTAACCCAAGTAATGTAAAAGCATTCTTTGCCGGGGGAGACTATACTGATGCAGCAGGAACAGTTACAACTTTAACTGGAGCTTTTAGCTCTTTTTATACTACCGTGAACTCTTTTACAAAAACAAATGGTGATCTCGATCAAGTAAAAACAAATATTAATGAAAGTTTAACTAGTTATGAAGATAGAAAAACGAGTGAGACAGAACGTCTTGATGCAAAGTATGCGATAATGAAGAAAAAGTACACTGCCTTTAATAGTATTATCAATAAATTCAACTCGGCATCAAGTATATTTACTCAATTAGCAAATACACAGAGTAATGGCTAAAGAAAGTTACTAAAGTGCCGATGTAATGAGTAAGAAAATAATGGAAGATATAGGAAAAGGATTTCAAATGTATGGTAATAATGCACATAATATTTATGCTCAAAATAATATCGGAATAGAATCACCAGCGAAACTTATAGAGATGCTCTATGAAGGTGTTCTCCGTTTTAATGCACAAGCAAAAAAAGCTATTAAAGATAAAAATGTTGAAAAAAGAGTTTACTGGATGAACCGTTCTACTGCTATTATTACTGAACTTATTTCAGTACTTGATATGAAACAGGGTGATATATCAGTGTACCTTGAGGGACTTTACAATTATCAAATTCAACTTTTAGCTGATGCAGGAAATGAAAATAGCATATCAAAAATTGATGAGTGTAGTAATGTCTTTAAAGTACTTTTAGAAGCTTGGAGAGAATCAACTCATGTGGCTTAAAGAGCTTAAAATTGCTCTTGTTCAAAGAGATATTTCTAAGCTAGAAGAACTAGTTGATAATCTGCCACTCCTAGAAAAAGCTCAAGAAATTGATGAAGCACTTCACCTCTTAGCCGCTGCGACTACTTTTCTCACAGAACTGCGTGATGATACTCAAGCTTCAATGATTCAGATGAAAAAAAACATTGACTTTCTGAAGTCTACACAGGCACCCCTTACTTCAAAGCTAGATATAAACTCTTAATTACTTATCTCTTCTTTGTTATCCCAAATTTTAAACTTCTTATCGTGTACTCACTCACAACAGCACCTTTTCTCATGCTAAGTATATGTTCCACTACATCGGCTATATCGCTTGCAAATAACTTTTCATCCTCTTTTGTACTTGTCTCAAAACGCAGCTCATCATAAAAGGCAGACTCTGTCATATCTGGATTGATATTTGTAATACTTAGTCCACTTTTACGTGTCTCTTCAAAAAGTGCATCTCCAAAGGCTTTGAGTCCAGCTTTTGTAGCAGAGTAAACGCCAGCAAACTTACTTGCTCGAAGTGCTTCTATGGAGTTGATGTTGAGGAGGTATCCATCACTTTTTTTAAGACTTCTAAGAGTAGCATTTGTAAGAAGCATCGGGGCAGTAAGGTTTACGAAGGTCATCTCAGTAATAGTTTTCGCATTTAACTCCTCATGTGGCTCAA
>JALWTK010000103.1 GCA_027082875.1 Sulfurimonas sp.
AACTCTCAACAGATGCAGGACAGGTAAAAGATATTTTAACGATTATAGGTGATATAGCCGACCAAACAAATCTTCTCGCACTCAATGCTGCCATAGAGGCTGCTCGTGCTGGTGAGCATGGTAGAGGTTTTGCAGTTGTAGCTGATGAGGTGAGAAAACTAGCAGAGAGAACACAAAAAAGTTTAACAGAGATACAAGCCTCAGTAAATGTGATAGTGCAAAATATTTTAGAGGCATCTGGTCAGATTGCTGTAAATTCTGAAAAATTTGAAGCACTTGTTGCATCCTCAAATGAGGTAGATGAAAAGGTAGTTCAGAGTAAGGAAAATATGAGTTCTGCATTAGCAAGTGTTGGTTCAGCTACACATCTCACCAATGAGACAGCAATACAAGTGACTCAGATTATGGAAAAAATTAAAGAGATAGATGCCCTTTCAAACTCTAACTCAGTGAGTGCTGAAGAGATTTCAGCTACTACAAAAGAGTTACTCTCAATGACTGAAAAGTTAAACAATCAGCTAGAATACTTTGTAACTCTAGCTTAAAACATAATATATAACTTAGAAATAAGGCAATTTTTTATTGCCCCTTGATAAGTATTCCATTAGTTAGGTTTGTGAATGTGTTGTCAGACTCTAGTTCCAAAATCGTAAGATAGAGATTTTTAGAACTATCTACTCCATCAAAAGCTTTATCTAGAGCACTAGTTAAAGTGTCTGCATCCTTAAAAAGAGTTTTTACACTCTGGATATATGGAAAGAACCTACTTGGTGATGAGACTAGTATATACTTTTTACTAAGAGAATCTTTTATCTTGATACATGGGTCTTTACTTGGATCAATAACAAAAAGATTTTGCCCATCTGCACTGACTTTTAGAGGTTCTGCAAGTTTTTGTAGTGTCTGTGCAGAAATATTCATAGTAGTATAGACAGCTTCATTCATTCTATTGATATCATCCATTGTTCGGTTCATATCTTGAATAATCTTCGTTGAAAGATTTATGCTATTTTGAGAAACTGCTACAGTTGAAGACTTTAAAGCAAGAGAATTCTCCAAAGTACATGAGAAAGCTTCCTCTTTTGATGTAGAAGGATCACTATTATTACTACCACAACTTATCAAAAGCAGGGAAGTTACGATAAGAGAGGGAATGAATGCTTTCATCTTGTTTACTTTAATGTGAGTTTTGCACTATTTGAAAGACCTGAGATGACACTTCCGTCTATACTTTGTACAGCAATATAAATTACATCACTGTTTGTTCCAGCTAAGTCAGCAACTTGAGACCATGCATTTGTAAGTGCATCATCCGAATCTATATAGATAACGATACTCTTCGCTCTATCAAATGTAGATGTAGTAGATGCATGTAAGAGATATGTTGTAGCTGAGTTTGAGAGTGTCATATCTGGTGCAGTGGTTTTCGAGCCATCTGTAGAATCAGCAGGGGATGTGAGTGCAACTGTATTTGTCAATGTACTATTACCAGTAAGTGCTAGGAGTGTCTCTGAGAGAAGTTTTTCTGTAACTACTATTCTATCAGCCATTACTCCGATTCTATCGGCCATTACACCAATATCATCTGAGAGTTTCGATACAAGATCTTGCTGTTGTGTAACAGTTGTTTGGAGTGCTGTTATATCTGCATTAAGAGACTCACATGTACATGTATCAGCATATATGTTAACAACCACTAAAAGTGATACAACATAAGCAGTAATTATTTTATTCATAAGTTTTCCTATTCTTCGAGATAGAAAATGGTAACACTTTCTAAATTAAGTATTCCTGAAAGATTTATATTAACAGAACTTGAATATTATAATTTATAAGAGTGCAAGTGTAGCAAGGATACAATTCTTCATGGCATATAATTTAAAAGATAAACTAGTAGTAGCGATCAGTTCACGAGCACTCTTTAACCTCGAGAGAGAAAATGAGATATTTGAGAATGAGGGCTTAGACGCTTACTATAAGTACCAACTAGAAAATGAAAACAGACTTTTAGAAAAAGGGGTAGGGTATCGCATCGTCGAGAACCTTCTTAAAATAAATAAACATTTTGGTGAAGAGCAGAAGCAAGTTGAGGTGATTATCCTCTCTAAAAATAACGCTTCGATGAGTCTTCGTATCACAAACTCCATAGAGAAGTATGAGCTTGACATCCTGCGTTCAGGCTGGACAAGTGGGAATGATATCTCAACTTATCTCAAAGCTTTCAAGGTAGATCTGTTCTTGAGTGCAGATGACAGTGATGTCACAAACGCTATCAAAAATGGTGTAGCTGCAGCAAAGATATTGCATACAAAAAATGAGATACATAGTTCCCTAGGGGATCAGCTTCGTATCGCGTTTGATGGGGATGCTGTGCTCTTTAGTGAAGAGAGTGAGCTTATCTACAAAGAAAAAGGGCTTGATGCGTTCATAACTCATGAAAAAGCTAATGCAAATAACCCTCTTAAAAAAGGACCCTTTGCACGCTTTTTGATGTTACTCTCAAATATCCAGTCGAAGTTCCTAGAAGAAAACTCACCTATCCGTACAGCACTTGTAACAGCACGCTCAGCTCCAACTCATGAGCGAGTTATAAAAACACTCAATGTTTGGAATGTGAAAATAGATGAAGCCTTCTTCTTAGGTGGTAGTGAGAAGTATGAGGTACTTGAAGCATTTGGAGCAGATATCTTCTTTGATGATCAAGATGTGCATTTAGATCTTTCTTCTAGTGTTGTTCCAAGTGCAAAAGTGATTCATGAGAAGATAGAAGAGTTTACTAAAGCAAACTCTTAATCCCCAAGAGCCCAGATATCAAAGGGAACTACTTCCACTTGAGAGAGAGGATGCGAAACTGTAGTCTCTTTGTTCATACTGATGATAGTTACTTTTCTGACAGAGTAGCTAAAAAGAAAACTTTCAATAGACTCTAGTCTCTTAAAGAGCTTGCGCTCATCCACAAAGGGCTTACACAAAATAATTTCATCACTCTGTGGCAAATAAAAATCTATTGCATCTTCATAGTAACACTTTCTTCCTGATTTTAAAAGTTCGAGATAGACCATATTTTCAAAAAGTTTGGAGAAGTTTTTTTCTATAGTTAGTGCAGATTTGAGCGAGATATCGCAGAGGTAGACCTTTTTTGTCGCTTTTGGCGAGCCTAGTTTTTCTAGCTGATGTATGTAGTTCATACTCACAAGAGTCTCAAATGATCTGTAGAGTTTATCCTTACTTATCTTCCTGCTCTGCTTAAGTCTTTCATATATAGTAAAAGCAGAGAGTTTCTGTGAGGTAAACTTCGCACAGAGTCTGAGTATATCAAACGTGACATCATCAAGAGCAGTTTTGAGCATCTTTTGGATGTTGAGTACTCTCTCATCAGCACTTACCTTGTGCATATGGGCAAAGCCTCCAAGTTGGAAGAAGTGGTTAAGAGCACTGGAGTCGTACTTATGCTCATAAGCTAGAAACTCTTCATAGTCTAAGGGGTAGAGTTGCAGAGGGATGAGAGAGTCTATGTCATGTTTTTCTTGTGAGGTAATGATAAGCTGAGAGACATTTGGAAACTTTATACTCTCAACAAAGTTGTCCAAAACAAGAACATCTATACGGTTTTTATTGCAAAAACTACTGAGTTGCTCATTTAAAGCATCTATCTCTATACGAATATCGCTACAGTTTATGTAAAGATAAGAGCTTTTTTTAAGACCTAGTAGATAGTTTTTTACTAACTTACTCTTGCCACTGTGAGTTATTCCATTTATCTGATACGATTTTTCATCCAAAAAAAGTTTTCGAAAGTGAAATTTTTCAAGATTGAGGTCTGTTTTGTAAAATTCTTCTAATAATATTTCCATAATTACTCTCTTTTTTTATCTCTCAAATTATATCATTTCCTTATTAAAAGGAAGTAAATTTCTACTAAAATCAGTTTTTAGCCCCTAAATCCTTGAATATCTACCAAAGCTTGGGTATAATTCCGGACCCTAAAAAATAGTGGTCAATAGTTAGGTGACGCCTAACGAGTTCTTTTAGAAGGAAAAACATGGAAAAAATTCGTTTAAAATTGAAAGCTTACGATCATCGTGTACTCGATAGATCTGTAGCATCAATAGTTGAAGCTGTAAAGCGTACAGGTGCTGCAATTCGTGGTCCAATCCCTTTACCAACAAAAATTCGTAAGTATACTGTACTTAAGTCTGTTCACGTTAACAAGAAAGCTCGTGAGCAATTTGAGATTCGTATGCACTCAAGAATGATCGACATCGTTTCTGCAACTCCAGAGACTGTAGATTCATTAATGAAACTTGATCTTGCACCAGAAGTGGACGTTGAAGTTCGCTCTATGGACAAATAGGAGTAATCGTGGAATATATTGTTGAAAAAATCGGTATGAGCCGTACTATCACAGTTCCTGCTAAGCCAGTTACTCTTTTAAGAGTTCTTGATGCCAAGGTATGTGAAGTAAACGAAGGGACTGCAGTTGTATCTTATAACAGTGGTAAAAAATTAAACAAAGCTATCGAAGGTCAGCAAAAGAAGTATTCTTTATCTGCTGAATTCAATCGTTTCGTAACATTAGAAGTAGCAAACACTGAAGCTGGTGATATTGACTTAACTCCTTTAGCAGAAGCTAAAGTTGTAAAATCAACTTTCACAACTAAAGGTCGTGGTTTCGCTGGTGCAATGAAACGTTGGAACTTTGGTGGTGGTCCTGCATCTCACGGTCATAGATTCGGTCGTAGAACAGGTTCAATCGGTAATGCTGAGTGGCCAGGTCGTGTAATGAAAGGTAAGAAAATGCCAGGTCATTACGGAAACTGCCAAAACAGTGTAAAAAATGAGATCGTTTCTTACGATGCTGAAAATAAAATCATTGCGGTTTTAGGTTCTGTATCTGGTGCAAACGGTTCTCTAGGTCGTGTAAAGGTAGCTAAATAAT
>JALWTK010000104.1 GCA_027082875.1 Sulfurimonas sp.
ATGCCATCAAAGATGTCCATGGACTCACTTCGGTAAGTACAAGTTGGGATAAAGACTTTATGGAAGTAGAACTTGACATCGATGAGAACAAGGCACTTAGTTATGGCATCACACCCTACCAGATAGCGATGCAGATGCCAATCAAAGGGCAAGTAGTAGGACTCAATGCAAACCTAGAGTCGATGAATACACAGTATGTAAGACTCTATCTCAAAGGCAAATTTTCACAAAACATTGAGACACTTAGACTCCTTCCTATCGTGACACCACGAGGAGAGATACCACTAAGTGCAGTTGCAACACTCAAGCGTCATCTCACATTTGCAAAGATAGAGCGCGATAAAATGCTCTATAGTTTAGATGTCAATGGTTACCGTTCAAAACGCCCTGTTACACACCTTACAGATGATGCAGTAGCAGCACTCAAAAATGCAAACATTGCAGATGTTCAGATAGAACAGGCTGGAGATATTGCCCAGATTCATGATAGTTTTAAAAGAATGATAAAAGCTATTGGACTTGGTATAATCGTGCTTATCATGACACTTATTGCTATCTACAGATCTGTAAGAATGGCATTTATCATGATACTTGTGTTACCTCTGTCTTTGATTGGAGCGGCGTGGGGAATGTTACTCTTTGGCAAACCAAGCTGTATGCCGTCCCTGCTTGGAATACTCCTGCTCTTTGGTATCATTATCAAAAATGCAGTTCTGCTTATAGATTTTTACCAAAACTACAGAGAGAGTGGAGAGTCACCATTTGAGAGTGCTAAAGAGGCTGTAAGAGTGCGTTTTAGACCAGTTATGATGACTGCTTTTGGAACTATTGCAGGGATGATTCCTATCGCACTAGAACAAGCGGTAGGTTTAGAGAGATTAAGCCCACTCGCAGATGTAGCCATCGGTGGACTTCTCATTGGTACACTCTTAACACTCGTCTATGTACCAATGTACGCTTATATCTTCGATAAAGGCAACAAAACAACAAACCCTATCAATGAGGTTTTAAAATAAGATAAATTTTATCTTTGAAGCACTCTTTTTTTAAGAGTGCTTTGAAGATGCGGTTTATATTTTTAAGCTACATCAAATTTTATATTATTTTAAAGGAGTGCCGTATGCAAGCACCTACACCAGAACAAATTGAAGCGATGATGATTGAGAAAATGGGATCTCTCCCACAGTCACTTAATAGTGCAAAGGCGATTGACCCCCGTTTTTTAGTTGAACAGGCTATGAGTAGCAAGTTTAGTGTTCAAGATGAAGAGAACCCGATAGATCCTAAAACCTCTATGATGATTGCACTCTCAGCCTCTATCACTTTAGGAAGTCAAGAGTGCATCATGGAACAAACAAGGATGCTTAAAAAGATGGGCATCACAAAAGAGGAACTAGCATACCTTGTAAAGATAGTCAAACATGCACAAGGAAGTGCAGTCATGGGCAATGCTAAAACAGCCTTTGATACCTTTGAGAGTTAAAAGAAAAAGCATGAAAAACAAAACAATAAAAGCTATATCAATAATGGCATTTGCAACGATACAACTCTTTGCAAATAATCCACTTTATGAAAAAGCGGGTGTATTAGATATAGTTGATCATAAAGCGATGGTGGCTGGTTCAAAAGCTCCAGGTAAAGATATATTTCATATATCACTTGAAGATACTGGAATTATGACAGGTCATATATGTGGCTGTACTACAGCAGCTTTTATAGTAACTGAAAATGCACTTAAAAAGTTATATCCTAATGAGCCTATCCAAAGACGCGGAGTAAATGTATCTATGTCCGTTTACAATATGGATATTGTTGATGCTATTACATATTTGACAGGTACAAGATTTAATCGTGCTGAAACTCATTATGATTTTATTTTAAATCCAAGTTTGCAAGCTAAAGCAGGAACTATTACTATTAGATTTGAAAGAAAAGATAATAAAAAAAGTATAACAGCAGTAATTGATAGAATGAAAATCTTAAATAAAGAAGAGGCAAAAGTTATTCAAACAATCAAGCCAAAAGTTGCACAGCATAAAGCAACAAAAGCAGAAATCATGAAGTTAGCTAAAATACAGCAGCAGGTTGTTAAAAAGATTATTACTGCACTTCCTGCCGATGCAATAGTTTATAAATAGAAGAGAGTAAAAAGCTAAAAACAGAACTTTTAAAAAGGAACTTATTATGGCAAAAGATTTTAGTAACTCGCAATGGCATGGCATTCCTCGCCAAGAGATACCTTGGTATCCTGTTGTAGATGAAGTCGCTTGTATTGGATGTGAACTCTGCTATGTGACTTGTGGTCGTGATGTATATGAAATTATCCTCAACGACAAGGGACATCGTAAAGCAGATGTTAACAATCCTTACAACTGTATGGTAGGGTGTTCTACTTGTGCGACAGTCTGTCCAACAAAAGCTATTAGTTTTCCATCTCGTGATATTGTCTGGAACACGGAGAAAGAACATAAGATATTTAAACAAGTACATTTAGAAGCCAAAGCAAAGCGTGATAAAGTAACAATGATTGCAGATAGACACAAAGCAGAAGAGAGTATTGCTACTATCCAAACGCGTATGAAGATACGCATAGCAGGTCTCTTTGGTGAAAAACAATTTCTTAGTAAACTACAAGCCTTTATCAAAAATCAACCATATGATATTGTAAACCTTGAGTTTCATGTTGCAACACTACAGGGATTGTCAGAAAATGCACCAGCATACATGGACTTTGAGCTTACTTCAATGCAACAAGAGGAGATAACACAATTTGCTCAAAAGCTTAGAGAGCTTGTAAAAGAGAATAATCTTGTTTGGATAGACTCTCATGTATGACATTATTTACATCGGTGGCGGACTCAATTATGCTGGAGCTATAGTCGCTGCCAAAGCTGGAAAAAAAGTAGCACTTATTGAGCGTGATATGAGCCAACTTGGTGGTGTCTGTCTGCAAAAAGGGTGTATCCCCTCTAAAATGTTTCTACACTACGCAAACCTTGTGTATGAGTCTGCAAATGAGATTGTAGAGGGTTCACTCTCTCTTGACATTCAAAAACTTGTAGCCAAAAAAGAGGCACTTTTAGAGAGTGTTACTAAAGTTGTAACACGGCAGTGTTCCCATTTTGAGCTTATAGAGGGCGAAGGTAAAGTCATTGCGCCACATAAAGTTGCCGTTAATGAGACTATTTTAGAAGCTGCACATATTGTCATAGGAACGGGTTCATCTGCATTTATTCCCGATGGTATAGAGTACAATGGAGATGATATTATCATCAGTGATGATGTACTTGAACTCTCACACTTTCCAAAAGAGATAGCCATTTATGGAACTGGAGCTATCGGTTTAGAGATGGCAAGTTTTTTTGCCACAGCTGGAAGTAGAGTCATACTAATCGACAGACATGACTCTCTTCTAAGCTCTGCGCATCCACAGATACGCGATGCACTCAAGGAGCAGTTGATAAAACTTGGAGTGACCCTACTCACAAACCACTCCATAAAAGAGGCAAAAGAGAGTTATGATGGTGTCACTATCCTCTTTGAAGAGGGTATAGAACTCCAAACAGAGATGCTTCTTGTAGCAACAGGACGCAAAGCAAATATAGCTGTTGTTGGCTGTGACGAGATAGAGGTACAACACGCGATAGTTACGAATGAAATGTTTGAGACTACTCTTGAGAAGCACTATGCCATCGGAGATTGCAATGGTAAGGTACAACTTGCACATGCAGCCCGTGCTGAAGTACTCAATGTCACTCAACAGATACTGGGAAATAGTGTCGAAGCACTCAATCTGGAGCATATTGTAAAGTTTATCCACACCCTGCCTATGAGTTATGCAACCGTAGGCAAAGGGAAAGCAGCACTACAAAAAGAGCAGATTCTTTATAAAGAGAGTTTAATCACTCTAAACCAATTTACCTACTCAGTCTATAACCATGCCAAAAGTGGTATAATGGTTACTTATGTAGGTGAGGATGGTAAAATTCTTGGAGCGGAGATACTAGCCCCAAATGCAGAAGAGTTAATAGCCACAGTCGCTATGAGTCTAGCGGGAGAGATGCATCTAAGAGAAGCAAAAAAGACTATCTTAGCTCACCCCACATTTTCAGAAGCGTTAGAAAGAACATTTTATAAATTATGAGTAAAAAATGATAGCAACTTTTTTAATACAACACTTCTCTTATGCCATTCTTTTTATATGGAGCATCTTAGAGGGAGAGATAGGTCTCGCTTTAGGTGGCTTTTTAAGTAAGAGTGGTGATTTTGTTTTTTCTCAAGTCATAGGTATCGCTATTAGTGGTGCCCTTATAGGAGATATTTCCATTTTTCTCATCGGTAAATATTCTGATAACAAAATAAGAATATGGTTATCAAAATATCAATCCCGCTTAGAGATTATTAAAAAATGGTTTAAAAAAAATGTTATTTTACTCATACTCTTTGAGAGATTTATCTATGGAACACATATACCCTCTCTGCTTTTTATCGGTATGTCAGGCTATTCATTTATAAAATTTCTACTGCTCGATATCATAGGTGTAACACTCTGGGCATTCGTCTTTACCTCTTTGGGGTATTATTTTGGTGAGAGTGTTATTAATATTATAATGGTATTGCAACGACATCTATCGCTTCTTTTTTTGATACTTTTTGTCGTTGTCCTACTTTTTATTCAAAACAGGAGAACATCATGAAAAAAATAGTTATTTTAGGCGCAGGCTTTGCAGGTCTGCATATATTTTACAAGATTCGCCACCTTATTGGCAAAAAGGTAGAAGTAACAGTGATAGATAAACGCTCTCACTCTCTTTTAAAACCATCACTTCCAGAAGTAGCTTTTGAGGGAGCGCCACTCTCTCACTCTTTAGTAGAGCTTGAGCATACCCTTGCATCAAGAGGGGCAACATTTATTCAGAGTGAAGTCTCTGAGATAG
>JALWTK010000105.1 GCA_027082875.1 Sulfurimonas sp.
AATAATCAAGTAGTTGTTACAGATACATATAAAATTGATGGTAATAATGATAATGATTCTATAGTTGTAACTACTACAGGTGATGTTACTTTAAGTGGTACAGGTTATAACTTGTCAGTTTCAAATCTAAGTCTTACATCAACGGGTGCTAAACTAGTTGCAAGCGGAACTATTGACGGTGACAATGGTGCAAAAATGACACTTAACACTCTATCTATTGCAACAGATGTAAATATGTCAATTGACAACATCAACATGTTCCAAAATGTTGTAGCTACTTTTGATGGTAAGATAGTTGCAGGTGGAAGAAGTGTAGAGGGTTCATTAAAACTTACACAAACTCAGATGCTCTTAAGTGGAAAATATACAGGTTTAACTTCAGAGCCAAGCTTTGATGGTAACATCACACTAAACAGTTCTATAAATTCTATAGTAAATGATCTAGCAACTCAAGATGGTTCTTGGGTGAATTCTTGGAATCCACTCTTAATAGTAACATTTAGTGATGGGCATAAAAGCCTTGTAAACTCTTATACTCAACAATATCTAGATTCTAACGGTGAGAGTAGTTTATCTGAGTACAACTTAACTACACAATCAGGTGAAAATGTCATAGTTGATACGAATACTACAGGAATATTTGAGCAAGAAGCAGATGGTACTTTAGGTAACTGGATAGGAAAAACACATAAAGTTACTGTATTAGATGGTGCTACTGTAACACCATATTATACAACTAAAGATAGACTTACAGTAGAAACAAATAAAGGAGAGAAGTTCCTTGTTGACAATGCTTGGTATGAGGGATATTCTACTAGTGACAATCTCAATCATAATGAACTTAGATTGGATCTTCGAAATGATACTCAAGGAGGTTATCATGATCTAAATATTACAAATATTACTATCACACCAAGGAAAGATATGCTTGACAGAACATTTGATGCTCGATTTGATGGTGTACTCACTCATGGTGATAAAAAGATAGTAGCTTCTATCGGTGCGACTAGAGATATAGAGAGTAAAATCTATGCTAAGAATATAGAGATTACTGATGGAGAGAGTTCTGTAACTCTTGGTGAACTTAGTGCGACAGTTGTGAACTCGGAGTTTTTAGCTGCCCTTACACATGATGATAACTACAATAATTTCAACCATGAAAAATCACAATTTGAGAATTATACTATTAACTTTGATGAGTATTATAATGATTCAGGTAATGATTTCGACCCTAAAAATGTTCTAGATGCACAGCTAACAAATCTTCAAGTTTCACTTTATGATACTGATAATGAAGTATTAAGTTTAGATGCAAATATTAGTATTGAAAATAGAACAAATATTGTTTCTACTTTTGATGGCTCTTATGAGTACAGAGGTACTAAATTTGTTGGTCATTTAGATGAAAATGGAACTATTAACGATGTGGCAAATGGTGGTACTGAGGCTATCGGAACTGCAAATCTATTTGGAAGTATAGAAGCAAATGGTTTTGCACCTTTTGACATCACAACTACAGCAGAATTTACTGTAAATGGTGGAGTAGAAGCTTATAGTATTTTTACTAGAGACAATGCATATAAATTAGCGATGTATTTAAAACATTCTACTAGTGATGATAAGAGAACAGACACAACAATAGTCAAAATTGGTGATAGCAATGGTGTACTTGGAAACTTCACTGATACATATACAGAAGGAACAGAAAATCAACCTGCATCGATGTCCATAGTTGATAAAAATGGAAACAGTTTAGCAACTTATGGTGAAGATGCAAATGGAAATAACTGGGAAATCAAATACTCAGACAATTCAAGTGAGACTTTATTCTAAGTCTTACTCTCTTCTCTTTCAAAAAGCGGATGGCTATTGTCATCCTCTTTTTACTTCTCTCCTCTGAACTTTTTTCTCTGAGTTATTATAGCTACGATTTTAGAGATGTAAATGCTACTTTCAACTTCAACCTAGCATTAGATGCCAAGTCTGATAAACTCCCTTTTAATATATTTGATCAAGAGTGGAAAAGTATTCCCGATCACAAAAAAAACAATAATGCTTTTGGTCAAGTATATAGTGATATATATGTAGATTATGAGGGTTTAAAGCTAGGTGTATATGGTGAAAAACTAGCAAAGATAAATATAAATGATGGCTTTATAGAACTAATGTATCAGGCACAAAAAGATTTTGCTCGACTACTTGCAGATAAAGATATATATAAAAAACTAGAAGAAAAACCTATAGAAGGAAAAGGAAACTCTTATGAAGCTTATGGACTCTTTGTCCAAAAAGTTTTTAACTTCCACCCACATCATTATTTAAGTGCAAAACTAAAACTTAGCTATGCAAAAGAGTTAGAGTACATTCAAGTAGATGGCTACACCTCCTCAGACAAATTTACAGGTAAGCTTGATTATATTTACTCTAGTAAAAATCTTATTAGCAAAGGAGAGAATAATAGTGATACACCTTCTGGTATAGGCTATGGTGTAGATATAGAGTATATCTATAACAATGATAAACTCTATCTCTATTTAGGTGCATTTAATCTCGCTTCTTACATATACTGGGATAATGTAACATTGATGCATTATGATTTTGATAGTGAGGTTATTTACAAGGGAGATGATGGTTATAATCACTATAGACCTTTTGGTAGAGGAGAGTATAAATACAATATCTCATTTAAGCAAAAACTACCCTCTTATTACAGGGTATCATTAAACTATGAACTCTTTGATAACTTCGCGATTGGGAATAATTTGAAAGTTTATCAAAACCTTTATGCCTATGAACCCTATATAAATGTAAAAATATATACAGGAAGATATAAACTCGGTTATGAAATCCAAAGTCGTACAGTTTTGTTCGGGGCTTATTTTAAAAATATTCATTTAGAAATATCAAATAAATTTGGACCATCCAATACTATTTTAAATGCTCGTTGTAGAATCTCTTTTTAATACCTTTCAATATTAAGCATACAATTTATAGCATCTATCTGGTTAAAAAGAAGTTTTTTTGCTCCATCTTTTGTCACACTCTGAGGTTTAAAGTGATCACTTACTACTTTGAGAATATGAAAGTTTTGTATAGCAGGATTATGCACTACAGCATCATAAAAACCATAAGATTCCATATCTACTGCCCTATAAGATGGCTCACTCAGTGGCTCATCTACACAGGTAAGCTTTTCACCTTTTTTTTGAAATTTATACTCTATACCCTCATACTCCACACTTGAAAAGGCGAGTAGTGAACCTATAGCAGTACTACTCTCTGCCCCACAGATACCAACATTAAGATAGCTATCTTCATCAGTGATGTCATAGGCATTTATAAGTGCTTGGGTTGCATTTCTCGCATTTATAACTCCCATACCACTTACTATTATCTTTAATTTTTCACTACTAAAAATTTTGTACATACCCAGAGAAGATTTTTCTAACTTATATCTATCTACAAATGCTTGTGCTTCTGCTTGAAGTGCTACAACTATGTAAAGCAATTTCATTTCCTTTAAACTAAATTTTGTTATCATACTCACAAATCATTTGAGGACATTTATAAAATGCCAATTTTACAAGCAGACTACACAACACTCAATCACGAAGAGATGGCAAGTGCTATCGGTCTTAAAGCAAAACATGTACCTATGCTTATAGGGAGTTACTTAGAAGAGGCTGGTCCTATTCTTGAAAAACTTCAGACTGCCATAGAAGAAAAGGACTTTGATGCCCTTAGAGCAGCGGCACATTCTCTCAAAGGAAGTTCAGGGAATCTCCACTTTAACGAGCTCTACGATATGGCAAAAGAGATGGAATATGCAGCAAATGAAGCTGATGATTCTTTTGCCTACAGTGACTATCTTAATACTATAAAATCAATAATAGCAACAATTCCAGCATAAAATTTGGCATTAGCCATTTTGTTAAGATATTTTATTTTAATTATTGTTAGAAAGATGTATACTTTCATAATACCGAAAATAAAGGATGATAATATGAAAAACTCTCTCAAAATAGTAGCTTTTGCTTTTCTTACTACGATGATAGTGGGATGCAATGATAGCAGTAATAGCACAACTACTGATCTTGTAAAAACAGGTACTTTTGTTGATTCACCAGTAAAAGGTCTTTCTTATGCAACGGCTACACAAAGTGGTTTTACTGATGCAAGCGGTCATTTTAAATATAAATCAGGAGAAGAAATTGAGTTCAAACTTGGTACACTCTCTTTAGGTAAGGTAAAAGCTGAAGCACTTGTGACACCATATATAGTTTCAGGTGACAATAATACAACGGCTACAAATATTGCTCTTTTACTTCAAAACTTTGATGCTAATAGAAGTAATACCTCTATGTTGGATGTTTCAAAAATACAGAATACGGGAGTTTATGACCTTTCCTATATAGACCTTAATTGGACAACAGCAGCGATGGAAACTGAGATTACAGGACTTTTAGCAACAGGTGGTTTTCAAGCCTATGTTGATGATGCAAATACTTCTCTAATAAATGCAACTTCTGTAAAAGCAAAAATGGATAATGCTTTAACTCAATATTCTTCTGCCAAATAAATAAGAATTATATTTACAATTTCAGCATAAAATTTGGTGTTTACCATTTTTTTTGCTATACTGCCAGTTCTCTTTCTTAGACCTGTGCAATGGGTGTTAAAGATAATGTGTCAGGGTAGGAATACAGCAGCACACCTTTCTCACCTATGTGCCGCAGGTATCTGGGGAAGAGTCTTCAAATTAAAATCTCAATTTTACTTCATATCTCCAAAACGTAACTTTTTTTCACTATAATAACTTTATAGAATACTACAAGGCAAAAAGAATGCAGAAAAACATACAAAACAAAAAGATGAGAAAGGGTTTCTCTCTTATAGAACTTATGATCGTTATCGTTATACTTGGACTACTCGCGGCTATGGTTATGCCTGCTCTTACAGGAAAAGGTGAAGCAGCCAAACGCGATCTTGTTTGTGTACAGATGAAGTCTATTTATGATGGTGCTCTTGATATGTACAAGATAAAAAACAGTGTTTACCCATCAACTGAAGAGGGATTAAAAGCTCTTACAAAAGATGACACTTACTTCAAAGATGGCAAAATGCCTAAAGACTCATGGGGTCAGGAGTTTATCTACATCAACAATGATGGTGCTATCGACCTTATCTCACTCGGTGCTGATAAAAAAGAGGGTGGCAAAGATGAAGGCAAAGATATAAAACTTAGCGAGTGTAAATAAACTTCAGTGAAAAAAGGCTTCTCTCTCATTGAGCTTATGATTGTTATAGTTATCATAGGGGTTGTTTATACTCTAGCTATTACAAAACTTAAAACTGTGGGTGAAGAGAAGGTAAAACCTAGTCTTGCAAACCTCAAAGAGTATCTGCTTAGTGTGGATAAAGAGGCTGAAGAGACTCGTTTTTTATGTCTTGATGACTGTAGCGAGTGCAGTGTTTATACAGATGGGAAAAAAGTCCAAAGCATGAAAAGTTTTTTTGACTCAAGCATAGAAACTTATACCTATAACTTCCTCCAAGGAACAAATGAGGTAAAAGATGCTCTTTTTTTTAACAAAGAGGGCAATGAAGAAAATGTCTGTTTCTCTTTGAATGTCACAAAAGATGGCATAGCAGACCAATACCTAGTGGTTTATAAAGACAAAACTTATGACTACACACTGGCGTTTGAGAAAACAAAGGTGTATGACTTTTTAGAAGAAGCAGTAGAGGCAAAACAAAAGATGGCACAAGAAGTAATGCAATGATATTTAAGTACAAGGGTATAAACACAGAGGGTAAAAAAGTCAGCGACAGAGTAGAAGCCCTTGATATCAAAGAGGCTCGCTCGAAGCTAAAAGCTCAAGGCATCATCTACCAGTCTCTCGATGAAGATGCACCTGCACTTTTTGAGAAATTTTCTATCAGCCGTAAGTACAAGATACCTCCAAAAGAGCTCGCAGCACTCTCTCGCGAACTCGCTATGTATATTCATTCAGGCATCAGTATCGTCGCAGCACTCAAAATAGTCCAAACCCACTACGAAAAAAATAAAAAGATGAAGCTCTTTTTAGTAACAGTAAGCACACATCTCGATGAGGGACAAAACTTCTACTCAGCACTTGAGGCACAAACTATAGTTGAACTTCCAGCCTTTTTCAAAGAGTCTATCAAGGTGAGTGAGAGTGGGGGTATCTTAGATGAAGTACTCTTAGAGCTTTCGCGTTTTCTCAAAGAGCAAGATAGAATCCATAAAGAGATAAAAGGTGCATTTGCTTACCCCTCTTTTATGATTGTTATTTCACTTGTGATGATCGCGTTTATGCTTACCTTTGTTGTCCCTCAAATTACTGGGATATTTGAGAACATGGATCAAGCACTTCCTTTGCCTACTCAGTTTGTCATAGCAGCCGGAGAGTTTTTCTCTAATAACTTTCAGATAATGCTTGTGCTTATACTCCTTTTTGTAGTCAGTTTTGTTACCCTCAAGAAAAAAGTGTATGCCTTTGCTTATGGCATTGATAAGCTTATGCTCACTCTCCCACTCTTTGGGGAGATAGCACTTAAGAGTGAACTTGCACGTTTTTCCTATATAGCATCCCTACTCACTCGCTCAGGTGTTCCCTTTGTGCAGACTATCAACCTTAGTGCCAACATCCTTAACAACAAGGTTATAAAAGAGCTTTTTGTCAGTGCAAGCAAAAAAGTAGTAGAGGGGAAACTCCTCTCAAAAGCACTCAATGAGTCTAGTACAAAGATAGATAACTCTTTCATCCAGTCCATAGCATTAGGAGAGGAGACTTCACAACTAGAAAATGTACTCACAAATGTTTCAGAACTCTACTTTGAGGAAAATCGTGACAAGATAAGTCTCCTTCTTACCCTCCTTGAACCGGCTCTAATGCTCTTTGTGGGTGGAAGTATTGGTTTTATCGTAGCGGCTATGCTTCTTCCTATCTTTTCTATGAGTATCCACTAGTGCAACACTCGCGTTCTGGTATAGCTCTTCTTATTACAGTGATGTTTGTCATCGTTATCACTGTCGCTATAGGCTATGGTCTAAAGCAGGTAAACTCTGCGGCTACAGCGGTCAAGCAAGAGAACTTTATCTACCAGAGTAACATCATAGTAGAAGATCTACTTCGTATCCTGCAAACATCTCCTGAAATTCAAGCAGCTGTAGATACCAACTCAAGTGAAGCCCTCTTTTTACTTATCTCACAGGCTGCATTTATTCCCTTCGAGAGTCATGGTTTAGAGATGGTTCTGAAGATAAAAAGTGCCCGAGCAAAGTTCAATCCTGCCCAGATAGATGCCAACAATACAGAGCAAATCAAGTTATTTATGAATAACTACAATATAAATAATCAATATGTAGATATTTTACGTGACAATATAAATGGAATTAAAGAAGATAATAGTTATAATAGCAGAATTTTTGATGAGCATCCCTATCTTTTTCGGGACTACATCGCTTCAAGTGAGCACTTAAAGATCATAAATGACTTTTATACCAAAGAGTACAATGACAATTCACTCTCTAAGATAGACTTTGACAACCTTTTCTACTACAGTAGTGATAGAAATATGAGCATAGATTTAAACTATGCCACTCCTGAGGTTTGGGAGATGCTTGCAGGTGTTCAAAAAGAGCGAGCTGAAGTTCTCACTGCTAATGGTGGTTTCTACACCAAGTATGAAGATTTAGGGCTCAACGATGATGAGCTAGAAAACCTCAAACACTTCAAGACAAGCTTTTATGAGCCCATACTTGATGTAGAGGTAGAAATAAGACAAAATGGTTTACTCTCAAACATCCATTTTGAGTACAATATAAAAACTAAAAAGGGGTCCAACTTTGCTTTCAAGCTTTAAACGCAATACTAAAGTGGTTTTTGTAGACCCAAGTGATACGACACCCCTCTCACTCCAAAAGGGTGAGAAGTTAGACATCATACTCTCTCCTTCGCTCTACTGGGTAAAGAAGATGCCACTTCCTGTAAAGAGTGTTCGTGAAGTAAAAAAACTTTTACCTTCCATCTTTGAGGATTCTCTTCCGTCTGCTACTTACTCCTACACAGCTTATAAGCAAGGAGATGAGTTCATTCTTTTTGCTTATGAGGATAAAAAGATTTTAGACTTTTTGTCCGCAAAGGGCATCAATAGTGCCAATATACATGGCATTTACTTTGCACAAAGTGAGTTTGAAAACGAAGAAAAAGCATATAGTGTTTCAGAGACTCAAAGTATCCTTAGCAAAGATACTCTTGTTGTTCTTGTTCCCTCTCTCTGGATAAAGGAGAGTCAGCCTCTGCATTTAGAAGAAAAAACTCTCTCAAAACATAGAGTTACTCTTCAGCAGTTTGGGCATATTGTCGATACAAAAAGTCTCTATACTATAGCAGGGATTTTAGGAGTTTTAGCCATCATCCTCATCGTTGAGATATTTATAGCAAGTGCGAAACGCGATGCTATTTTAGCCGCTAAAGATGAGCTTTTTTCCAAGTATAAACTTCAGTCTACTATGTTTCAGAACAAGGCTACACATGCTAAATATTCCGCTATTCACAAGAGACAGACACATCTTAGAGAGTATATATCTTACTTTTTAAATATGCACCTAAAACCTACACAGAAGATAAAAAGCATAGAGGTGAAAAACAAAACACTCTTTGTGACTCTAAGCGGTGCGCACAAAGGTAGCGAGAGAAGAATCCTCTCTCAGCTTGACTCTAAAAAGCTCAAGTATAAAACCTCTTTTAACGGTGACACTATGAAAGTGGAGATCAAACTATGAATCAGATAAATCCTCTTCATATAGGTGGCTTACTCCTCACACTACTCGCCTTTTTGATGTTTCAGCTTAGCGGTGTGAAAACAGAACTCACTGAGGCGAAGAGTGAGTTTGAAAAAAGTGAGAAAGTTGCAGTAGACTTAAGCTCTCTAAAGGCTGTCTATGCCAACAAAAAAAGAACAAAAAAAGCGCTTGAACGTATACTCGCACAGCGTTCACTTCACGCTGCAGGACTCGACATCAAACGCACAAAAGAGTTTGTGAAGATAAGCTCCCCTAGCATAGATACAAGAGCACTCAACTTTCTCATGGGCAAGATACTTAATGGCTCTTACAAAATAAGTGAGCTGAAAATCAAAAAACTAAGTGAGACAAAAGCCTCTCTTTTACTGGAGATAAAATGGTAAAAAAACTCCTGAAATTTTTCGCTTATATACTCTTCTTCGTAGTAGCACTCATGGCATTTGTACCAAAAAGTAGCCTCTATTACCTACTAGAGCAGAACCTTAAAAAGTATAATGTAGTGATCTCAGATGAGGAGCTCACTGAGTCACTCCTTAGCCTTAGTATTGTCAATGCTAACATCTCCACAAAAGGTATAGATAGTGCCATCATAGGTCAGAGTGATGTAACTCTTCTGTTTATTTACGATAAGCTCTCTTTTAAAGATATAAAGCTCTCATCCATAGTGGAGACCTATCTTCCTTCAAAGATAGCCTCTGTAGAGATAGACTACTCAGTTTTTCATCCACTGACGGTAGAAGTAAATGCAGAGGGAGATTTTGGTGAAGCCAGAGGCTCTTTACATCTTCTTGATAAAAATGTTTCTCTCGTTTTAAAACCTTCAAAGAAAATGTTTAATCGCTACAGAAAATCCTTAAGATTTTTCAAGAAAAATAAAAATGGAGAGTATACTTATGCAAAATCTCTCTAACACAAAACTTCTTCCTGTTCTTGTAAAGCTTTTTGTACTCTTACTCGTGGCAAAGATCATAGGGCTTATAGTCTGGTGGTATCTTCCAAGTGAAAGTGTTGAGCTTAATGCAAAAAAATCCTACCAAGCTAAATACCAAAGAGTAGACTTTAAAAATATGCTCGTTCGTGAAAAGGTAGTCCAAGAGACAAAAACACAAGAACAAGCCTCAGACACTGCATTTAGTATTAATTCTCTCATCCTTAAGGGTCTTTATGGAAGAAAGTTTAGTGGTTTTGCCATTGTTGCGAAGAAATCTTCTCCTAAAAAGACTACTATTCTCAGTGTAGGGGAAGTCTATGCAGGATATAAACTCAAAGAGATAGCACTTCAAAAGGTCTACTTTACTAAGGGTGGCAAAGAGTATGCACTTGCTCTACCAAAAACTTCACAAAAATCTTATGTAAAACATGCACGAAGATCACAACACTCAGTAAATGCCAACGACACAGAGAGTGAAAAAACAGTTACAAAGCAGGATATAAAATACTACTCAAGTAACCCCTCTCGCATCTGGAAAGATATAGCAATAGCACCAGTTAAACGCGGGAGAAAGATAGTAGGTTTTAAGATTAACCGTATAAAAAGAGGATCAAAGATGGCTACATTAGGCTTACAAAAAGGGGACATTATGATACGAGCAAACAATATACCGCTCACATCATTTAATGATGCAATCAACCTCTACAAAAAGATAGACACAATCGACACTATTGCGATAGTGGTACTTAGAAATAACGAAGAAAAGGAAATAATTTATGAGATTCATTAAAACACTACTCTTAATAGCTCTACTCACACTCAGCCTCCAAGCAAGAGAACGGGTAAATGTCAACTTCGATAACCTACAGATAAATGATTTTATAAAACTAGTTTCAAAAGTGACACATAAAAATATACTTATAAACAATAAAATCAACGGTACAGTAAACTTTGTAAGCACAACACCTGTCTATGATGATGAGCTTATAGGTATACTTGTTTCTGTTTTAGAGTCTAAGGGCTTTACTCTAGTCAAACATGGCTCACTCTATCAAGTACTACGTTCTACTGAAGCTGCCAAGCATAATGTAGCAGTAGTCAAGCAGGGTAAACACCTCTATGGTTCTCTTATGGTGACGCAAACACTCCATATAAAAGATGAAAATGTCGATATAGTCGCTGCTAAGATTCGCTATCTTATATCAAAAACTGCCAAGCTAATGACGATGAAAGAGAGTAACACCCTCATTATCACAGACTATCCTAAAAATATAGAAACTATTAAGCGTGTTATAAAAGATATAGATACAAATAGCCGAGCAATAGTAAAAATCATCCCTATCAAACATGCAAATGCAAAAAAACTGCAGACAAGACTAGTTGACATAAGTAAATCAATTTTCAACCAAAAGATAGTTGCTGAAGTCGTAAAAATTATTTTAGATGATAATATCAATGCTCTTATTGTCGTTGGTTTAGAAAAAAATGTTCTTAAGATAGAGGGTCTCGTTAAAAAGATGGATGTCGAGTCACATGTAAGTAAAGGTGTACAGATCTTTGAACTAAAAAATTCTGATGCCAAAACAGTGGCTGTCTCACTCAACGAAATCATCGCAAAACAGGTCTTTTCTGATCCATCACTTAAACCAAATGTCTCTGCCAGTGAAGAGATAAATGCCATCATTGCCATCGGCGATCCTATGATTCTAAAAGGAATCAAGCTTATCATCGATGAACTTGATAAAGAGAAGTATCAGGTCTATGTACAGGCGAGAATCATAGAGATAAATAAAGCAAATGCAAAAAGCGTTGGTGTAAAATATGGCTTTGATGCTGCAGCTCTCACTTCTGAGGGCCTCTACTCTTTAGCGACAAATTTTGGAGGTCAATCTATTGCCAATGCATTTGCTACAACACTTGCAGGATCAGTAGTCGGTGCAGGAGCTACAAGTGGTTTTGCACTAGGTGCTACTCTCGATTTTCTTGAAACAAATAGTGCAGCAAAGTCCATCTCAAATCCCTCTATACTCTGTGTAAATAACAAAGAGTCTTCTATCTATGTAGGTCGTACTATCTCTATTTCTACAGGTAGTTTTGCAAACACAGGTGGTATCACAAATGCGGCAACAACATATAAACGCGAAGATATCGGTCTAACCCTGAAGATCAAACCTCGTGTCTCTTCAAATGACAAGGTAACACTCGATGTAGAGACTATCTTAGAAAATGTACTTGATGATGGAAGTAACAATGCCACAGGTCAACCAGTTACTTCTAAGCAAGAGGTAAAGACACAGGCTATACTTCGCCATGGTGAGAGTATCATCATCGGTGGACTTGTAAAAACTTATGACCGTGACTCCGTAAGTAAGGTACCACTTCTTGGAGATATCCCTTGGTTAGGTAAGTATCTTTTCTCTTCAACATCGACAAATGTAGAGCAAGACAACCTCATAGTTCTTTTAACTCCATATGTTATAGACAATAGTGAAAAACTCTCCAAACTTCAAAAAGATTTAGGACTTCTTGCTAAACTACAAGAGGAGTACAATGTCAAAGTCTTTGCAGATCTAGACAAGAGAGCAAAAACCAAAGAAGTTCGTACGGCAAATCATAACAATATAGAAGAGGACAAACTCAATACTCTTCATGAGAATAACGAGACAAAATAGATGCTAAACTTTGAAGCACTCCATAACCTTCAGCTTGAGATTACAGAGCCAGAGGAGTTAAATACTGACATAAATGTCAAAAACTATTTACTCTTTAGTGAGTTAGATGGTATTGTAACAGCGTTTATCTGCGAACGTTACATGAGTGAAGCGACAAACTACTACTCAAAACTACACACCTCTTATCCTCTTGTTATGCTTGATGAGGATTCTTACGACAGACTCTACAACCGTTTCTTAGAACTTCGTACAGACAAAGCCATAGAGACTATGCAAGAAGAAGAGAGCGAGGAGAGCGAAGAGGATATCTCACTTACTGACTTTCTACGAACTTCAAGTGATATCTTAACGAGTGAAGAGTCTGCTCCTATCATCAAGTTTGTCAATGCTCTTTTTTATCAAGCAGTCAAAAAACGGGCTTCAGATATTCACATAGAAGTGCAAGAGAAAAAAGGTGAGGTACGTTTTCGTGTCGATGGTATGCTCACTAAAAATGCAGACTTAGACAAAAAAGTCGTAGCTCTCATAGTAAGTCGTATCAAAGTAATCTCAAACCTCGATATCTCTGAGAAACGTATCCCTCAAGATGGTCGTACTCAGATTAAGATAGCTGGTGAAGTTCTTGACATTCGTGTTTCTATCCTTCCTACTTTTTATGGAGAACGTGTAGTTATGCGTCTCCTTATGCAGTCCTCTCAGATCCCTGAGATAACAGAGTTAGGCTTTGATGATGCACTTATAGGAGATGTCAAGAAACTACTTCGTGCTTCTCACGGTATCATCCTTGTGACAGGTCCTACAGGTTCAGGTAAAACAACTTCACTACACTCTTTTTTACGAGAGGTAGAAGAGCCTCATAAAAACCTTATAACTGTTGAAGATCCAGTAGAGTATAAGTCAGATAATATCGCACAGATTCAGGTGAACGAAAAAGTAGGACTCACTTTCGCCTCAGCACTTCGCTCTATCCTGAGACAAGATCCCGATGTCATCATGATAGGGGAAATCCGTGATGAAGAGACAGCTGCAATCTCTGTGAGGGCTGCACTTACTGGTCACTTAGTTTTCTCTACTCTTCACACTAACTCAGCAGCAGCAACTATCTCCCGTTTAGCAGATATGAATGTCGAGCCTTTTTTGATAAGCTCTTCACTTCTTGGTATCTTAGCACAGCGTTTGGTTCGTGTTATCTGTCATGAGTGTAAAGAGGAAGATGAACTCGCAGAGAACTTCGCAGAGGACTACAACATACCAAATGATGCAGTTATTTACAAATCTGTTGGCTGTAAAAAGTGTAACTACTCAGGCTTTTCAGGTCGTCGCTCCATCGGAGAACTTCTAGTGATGAACGACTCTATAAAAGAACTTCTCAAAGTCACAACAGATGAGCACACCATAAAAACACAGTTAGAAAAAGATGGACTCAAGACTATCTCCGTACAACTCTCAAAAATGCTTCTTGATGGTGAAACTACCCTTGATGAGGCTATTCGTATTGGTCTAGGTAATGCCTAAACGCAGTCTCGCAAAAAATGCTTTCACCCTCATAGAGGTGATGGTTGCTGTCATGATAGTTTCAGTAGTTATAGCAGCACTTCTACAGATGAGAGGAGATACTTCACATAAATTTCTCGGCATAAAAAAGATGATGCAGACAAACCAATATAACTCTTTTTTACTCTCGCAAAGTGACAAATATGGCTTTGAGGAATCAAATATTGATCTCTATAGACTCGTAGATGATTTTGATCTAGAGAGTGATCTTCGACATAGACTCAAAAACATAAAACTCAAGGTCGACTATGAAGTGCTAGATACCATTGACACAGCAGAATTTGATGAGAGTGCAAAGCCTAGTGAAGATGGCGAAGAGGTACAAACAGATACAACAGGTATAGTCTTTGAAATAGGCAAAAGTAGCCTCCAAGCAGAGAACTTTAGCACAAGCCTTATAAGGGTGCGTATACAGTGAAAAAGTCAGCCTTTACTCTCATAGAGCTCATCATAAGTATAGTTATACTCTCCATTCTTATGCTTTTTCTCTACAAAAGTTATGCAGCACTCAACAAGTCAAATGCTCTTCTCGCCACAGAGACACAAGAGCTCAAAAGAACTGAAATGATAAAAAAGAGTATCTATCTTGACTTTACAACTGCCCTCTCTAAAAGTGTGAAGATTTTGAAGCAAGACAATAAAGAGGATGTTGTTTTTATGCAAACAAAAGATTCTCTGCACAAACGTATAAATCCCTATGTCGCCTATATCATGAAAGAGCATACTCTCTACAGACTCGAGTCACTCAAACCTTTTAAAGAGTACCCATTAGGAGCTGATAGTGAGTTTGTTGTAGATAAGTTAGGTGAAGTGAAGAGTTTTAGAACATACAAGTCAAAAGACACAAAAAATGAGCTCTATCTTGTACATATTCTCTTTAAAGATAAGAGCGAGATACTTCTCAAGATGAAAGTTTTAAATAGCTAATAGTTTTTTAGTCTTCACGGTACTTTGAAATACCACAGGCTTGATTTGGTGTCGGTGGGTGCTCTTTTAGGTATGTTAAATCTTCTAAAGTCTGTATTAAAACTTTTTTCTGTTGGAGTATTGGAAGCATTATATTGTCTTTTTCATTGAGTGGAATAGACCAGTCTAAAAGTGTTTTTTGTACTTCATCATCTAGCTCTTTAAGGGCATTTTCTATATGTTTAATTGAATTCATAAGAGGATTATAGCAAAATTTAGAAATATTTGGGTATAATTTCACCCTTAATTCTAACCTAGTTAGATACAAGAATTTTACTTAAAGGATTATCGATGCCAAAAATGAAATCGGTAAAAGGCGCTGTTAAACGCTTCAAAGTTAAGAAAAATGGTCAAATTAAACGCGGAAAAGCGTTTAGAAGCCACATCTTAACTAAGCAAGATGCACAAACTCGTCGTGACCAAAATCAGCCTGCAACTGTTGCAGCTTCTGATGCTAAGAACATTAAGGCTATGATCAACTAAGACAATTTTTGTTTTAGAGTGATTGTAAATCTCCAACTTTTAAGAGTTGGGCAAGTCCATCAAAGATATGGCACCTTGACTACAATAAGTAGCTGGGTAAAGAAAAAGGAAAGAAATGCCAAGAGTTAAAACAGGTGTTGTTCGTAGAAGAAGACACAAAAAGATACTAAAATTAGCGAAAGGTTTTTACAGCGGACGCCGTAAGCACTTCAGAAAAGCTAAGGAACAAATTGAACGTTCAATGATGTATGCGTTCCGTGATCGTAAGCAAAAGAAACGTGAGTTCCGTAAACTATGGATCATCCGTATCAATGCAGCGGCTCGTTTAAATGGAATGAACTATTCATCTTTCATGAATGGTGTACATAAATCAGGTATCGAACTTGACCGTAAAATTCTTGCTGACATGGCAATGAACGATGCAACAGCATTCAGTGCAGTTGCAGAAGCTTCTAAAGCAGCATTAGCAAAATAGTCTAAAATCCCTTTTTAAGGGACTTTAGCACCTTCTTATATTTTCTCTTCTATAATAAACTCTCTAAAATTGTAATAAACTTGTCACTTTCTAAAAACTAATACGCTACAATACATATTACCCTATAGATAATAAGAGTAATTATGCATAAAAAAAGTATCAAACAATTAACATTAATTAAGCTTATACAAGTCTTTCTTGTTGCTATACTCACCATCTCTTTTGTGATGTTTTTCGCATACAGAGAGTTTTTTAAGTATACAGCAGAGCATAAAGCCATAGAATTTGCAAGAGTTGTCAAAGCTGGTCTCACTTCACATATGAAAGCTGGTATCATGGATAAACGTGACTACTTCCTTCATGAGATAACAGATATATCTAACATAAAATCCCTCTCTATCATCCGTGCAAAAACTGTTATAGATCAGTATGGTGTCTCTAAACGAAAAAATGAGAAAAGCTATACTGATCTGCCTGATATAAGTTTAAATAAAAACACTTTTTTTTGGAATACTACTAATGGCTATGTACGCGCGATTATTCCCTACAAAGCAAATTCAAAAGGAGATCTTAACTGTCTACAGTGTCATAATGCAAAAGATGGGGAGACTATCGGTGCACTTGATATAGAGATGGACATTAGCCTTTATGAGAGTCTTACTTCAACATACGGATATCTTCTCATAGCAATGCTTATCTTTTTTGCCTTTGTTATTATCTTGGTTATCTTTCACTTTATAGAAAAACACCTTACAGAACCTATCCTTAAAATAGCAGAGGAAGCAGATGAGGCCTATGCACATCACAGTACAATAGATACAGAAAATTATGATGCAAAAGAGATATATGGGCTCGCTCACAACCTCAATGAGCTTAATGGTGAGGTCATAGAAAAAGAGCAAGCACTTAAAGACAAAAATGAAGAACTTAAAGAGCTTAACGAAGAGATAGAACTCACACTTCGCGAGACAATGATAGCCATAGGAGAGATAGAAGAAGCTCGTTCAAATGATGTCAAAAACCATACAAGAAGAGTCTCCAAACTTAGTGGAATTATCGCAAAAGACTATGGTCTAACAGAAGCAGAAATCAACCTTATAGAGTTAACTTCTCCACTTCATGATATCGGTAAAATAGGTATCAGTGATGCCATACTCCTTAAACCGGGAAAACTTACTGCTGATGAGTATGAAGTAATGAAAGCACATGCAGAACTTGGGTACAATATCTTAAAACACTCTAGCAGAATTGTTCTCAAAACAGCTGCTATGATTGCCTATGGACATCATGAAAAGTGGGATGGTTCTGGATATCCACAAGGACTCAAAGTTTATGAAATCCCTGTTTTTGCAAGAATAGTCGCCATAGTAGATGTACTCGATGCCCTACTCTGCCAAAGAATTTATAAAGATGCTTGGAGTAAAGAGAAGGTTTTAGAGTTCATAAAAGAGCAAAAAGGAAAGCACTTTGAGCCAAAACTTGTTGATCTTGTTGAAGAGCATTTTGATGAGTATGCAAAAATTATTAATGATTTAGTAATTTAAAGTATGAAGCAGCAACACACTCTCTCGGTTGGTACACATATTATCGCCTTACCTATAGATAAAGAGTATACACTTGATGCACTTTTTCCCTATGAACTTACGAATAGTTGGATTGAAAAGTTAGATACTCATGGAAAATTTGTATCTAAAGAAAAAGTTGCATTTTTAAATAATGAGTTTGTTGTTAGTGATCTTTATAAAAAACTACAACCCTTTGAAACTATTCGTTTAACCCTTAAACGTGCTATTAAGATTGAGTGGAATGTGCAGTTTAGTAGTAATACACAACTTATAAAAGATACTACTCCTACACAAGAGCATTACACAGAAGCTCAAGCCTTGCAACTCATGCAACTCTGCTCTTTAGTCTATGGTTCCAAAGAAGAGGTTGAGGGTACCATTGCATCACACTACTCCTTTGACTACTCATACTACTTCTCCAAACAGAGTTATGAAACAACTCTACAAA
>JALWTK010000106.1 GCA_027082875.1 Sulfurimonas sp.
TACTTATCTATGCAGCAAAGCTCATGGTGAAAGGCTTTGATCCTTATGAAGCTTGTATGCACTCTATCGTGGAGTCATTAAGCGATGAAGAGGATGTTTTAGAAGTACTACGAAAGCTTATCTCTCTTCACTTTACACAGGCTAAGTAATGCAAAAAAGTGTCACACTTAAAGAGCCATACCCTCCAGGGGATTTTGCTATTTGGCTCGTTATCTATGTTGAGCTTATTACCTTTGGTTTGATGTTTTTAGGCTATGCTTATTCAAGACATGCAGATGTGGCACTCTTTAACAAGTCACAACTTCTACTCAACCAAACTTCGGGATTTATCGACACACTTATTTTGATTTCGGGGAGTTATTTTATTGTCAAAGCAGTCAATCTTGTAAAAACTGCTAAGGGCAAGCAGATGATAGTAGAAGCAAATCAGAAAGCTTCTAAGTGGATGCTTGCAAGTATCTTATTTGGATGTCTCTTTTTAGTCAATAAGATTTTAGAGTTTTCAGATATCTTTGGGCAGGGAATATCCTTAGATACAAACAAGTTTTTCATGTTTTATCTCCTACTCACAATGTTTCACTTTATGCATGTAACCTTAGGAACTATTATCCTCTTTAACATTTTTAGAAGAACAAAAGCTTCTGCTTATAGTGCTGAGGATAGTCGAGGAATAGAAACCGGTGCTGTATATTGGCACTTAGTAGATGTTTTGTGGATAGTTCTGTTTCCACTTATTTATATTATAAGGTAAAGAAAGTGAAAAAAACAGTAGAAATAGTTTGGATAGTTTTGATTGTACTGACAATATTTGCCTACCTATTGGGAAAATTACATCTCGCAAGTGGCTTCATGGTAGGAGTACTTCTTTTCACCACCCTCATAAAAGGACAGCTTGTTATTGATTATTTTATGGGGATGAAAAATGTCTCTTGGGGATACAGACTTATACCAACAATTTGGCTCTTTGTCATCATCTCTTCCATTGCTGCTAGCTATTATTTATAAATCTATCTCACTTTCATCAAGCTAGCCACTTGACTTATGAACATATGTCCGATATAATTTTGGATATTATAAAATTAGATTAGGAAAAAAGATGAAAAGAATCGTATTACCAATACTACTAGTAGCAAGTGCTTCACTGTTAAATGCCGCAACAAACAAAGAGATAAAACAAGAGGCAAAAAGTGCCATTATGAAAATGGGTGGAGCTTTAAAGTCTCATATGAAACAAAACATGAAAGCAGGTGGACCAGAACAAGCTGCTGGTTTTTGTCTCCAAGAGGCATCAGCAATTGCTAAAGAAGTAAACGCAAGTTATCCAAAAGGTGTAAGTGTCAAAAGAGTTTCTCTTAAGTATAGAAACCCAGCAAATAAGCCGACAGCCGATGAGGCAGAAGTACTTGAGCAGATTCAAAGCGATGTAGATGCACATAAAGCTGTTCCCAAGATGATAGTAAAAGAGCTTGCTAAAAACTCTTACAAGGTGTATAAACCAGTTTTCATAAACAAAGGTGTATGTTTAACTTGTCATGGCGATGCACAGACACGAGATTCTGAAGCTTATAAACGCATAGCAGCAAAATACCCACACGATAAAGCAGTTGGCTATAAAAAAGGTGACTTCAGAGGTGCCTTTGTAGTAACTATTGTTAAATAGCTTTGAGATGAAATTACTCTATTTATTAGCCGCTACACTTTTGTTAGTCGGATGTTCGTCAGAAAAAAAAGCAAACAACTTAGATGGTGAAAAACTTTTAGCCCAGAAATGTACTAAGTGTCATAACATCGATCTCCCTCCAAAAACTTTTGAAGATGAAAAGGCACCTCCTATGATGGCGATTGCATTTCATATAAGAGGTTTTATAAAAACAGGAGATGATAGTCAGAGGATTCCAAAGGCTATCGCGTTTGTCAAAGATTATGTTATTACTCCGAGTGCAAGTAAATCATTCTGTGACAAAGAGAGTCTTAAAAGCTACGGTGTAATGCCCTCTCAAAAGGGAAAAGTATCACAAGATGAACTTCAAGCCATAGCAGAGTATATGTTTTCACACTTTACACAAAAAAATCTTAATGAAGCACAACTAGTGCAGAATAGACTCAATGCCATGCCAAAGGGAGAGCGGCTAGCTCTTCAAAACAATTGTCTCTCTTGTCATAAGATAGATAAACATATTGTTGGACCTGCGTTTAGAGATATTGCAATGAAAAAAGGCAACTCTTTAGAAGTTTTAATCCATAGTATTAAAAACGGTAGTAAGAAAAAATATAGTAGTTCAAAAGGTGCCATAATGCCTGCATTTAAGAAGTTAAATGATGCAGATATTAAAACTCTTGGGGAGTGGATACTCTCTTTACAATCAAAAAAGAGTTTACATGAGAGGTAGAAAACCGATACAGAGACATATAGATGCAGATCACAGCCATATCTGTTTTAAACCATGTGGGATAAAAGGCAGTGAGCTCCAAAGAGTAGCACTGGGTGAAGATGAGATGGAAGCACTGCGTTTAGCAGACTATGAAGGGCTCTATCAGCAAGAGTGTGCCAATAAAATGGGTATCTCTCGTACTACATTTTCTCGCCTCATAGAGTCTGCTAGAAGAAAAATAGCAGACGCTCTTTTGCATACCAAGGCGATACGAATAAGTTAAAAAGAGACCTATTGGTATCTAGTCAATACTCTCATACACTTCCACAGAAGGTTTACCTGCAAACCACTCTCTTGGAGGCATATTTTCATGAGACTTTTTAAATGCTTCACTTTGTGTATAGCCCATAAAACTTTTCATATCTTCCCAAACAGTTTCAATAATAAAAGTATTGTTTTCCCCTGTCATTGGGTTTGACTGTGGAGCCAATAGATTCATAGCATTACATCCTGCTTGATCTTGTATATTGTGCTTTTTAACTGCTTCTTTCAGATGTGCCGTATACTCTTCTTTAAACTCTTCTTTAACTGGAAATTTTGTAAAAACTGTAACCATTGTAAATCCTTGTAAAATATTTTTTATTTGTTTGAGAACCCGTATGTTCCGCTAAAATGATTGTACTACTTTTTCTTAATAATATGGATAATCACTAACCTTTACTGAAGTTTATTACATCTTTTATATTTTCTAAAAACTCTACGTAAACAGCTGTGTTTAAAAGAAAGCATAGGGACTCTCTGTGCATATACTAGATACTCATCACCAAACTTTTTTTTGACTTCCATCTCCTCAAAAACCATCACCATAAAAATAATGAAGAGCATCTCTAAAGGAGTGATAAGAGTAATGAAAGTCGGCATACCTAGAAGTAATCCCCAACCAAGAGGCAATAAAGTAAGACCAAAGAGCATAGGATGACGCATACATTTGTAGATACCTGTTGTTACAAGTCGGTTTGTTTCTAAACGAGGCATATTCGCATCTCTTCCATGGGAGAGTTCTTTACCACCATTCGCTGCTGCACGAAATGCCAAACGCAGTGTAAAAAGTCCAATAAGTGCTGAGAGCAGATGAAAGAGTGGTGAATGAAAAAGAAGGTCATCTTTATCAATACTATAAGCATATAAAGCCCCGCCAAGGAGCATTACAAGCCACAAGACGATACGAATGATAACAGATGAAGTAGTTTTGATCTTCATAGGGGCTATTTCATACTCGGCGGAGTAATTTTTTTGCCAAGGAGTGCATAACTTTTGCCAACTCGTGCAAGAGGTTCGTATGCTAGTGTAATATTATCTTTATCACTAATAATTTCATCATCAATAAACTGTGCTTTTATCTCAACAACTAGAGGAATAGTTTTTGAACTTTTTAAATCTATCTCTTGATAAAATTCACAGAAAAATGCACTAGGCACACCCTTAACCATAGGAGGAAATCCTTCTACAACATCTTTTGTTTGGATGTCAAACACAGTGGCTTCACTCTCATGTGCTGCAAGCTCTTTTGAGCTAAAGTGCATCTCTTCAAGGTGTGCCTCATCAACCATACATATAGTACATTTTTTTGTCTGACGAATATTTTTCAGTGTATCTTTCTGGCTTCCATCACTCTTATGCCCTATACTAACTATCATTGTAGCAGGCTCAGAGCTGAGCCCCATAAAATAGCTAAAAGGTGCAATATTAAGAATCCCCTGTTCATCCTGAGTGACAATCCAGGCAATAGGTCTGGGGATAATAGTCTGTGCCATAAGTTGATAACGCTGTGTAAGTTCTTTGTTTGCATAATCTACTAACATCCTAAAGTCCTACCATCTGCTTGAGGTTATCAAGAAGACCATGTGTTTCTACATAAACTTTCTCATCTGCTTCTTCCTCTATTCTTCCACTATAAACATCATCTGGTAGAGCATTCTCAGGAGTTCCATCTACATTGACAACTTGAAGTTCTGGATGGATAAGCTCTCGTAGTTTTTTTTGTACAACCATTTTTGTAGTCATAAGACTCATAGAACAGCCACCACAAGCACCTGTAAGAGTGATGTAAATCACACCATCTTTTGCACCTAAAAGGTCAATCCCCCCACCATGAGAATTTACATACTCACTTACTTTTGGGATGTAGTTTTGTACTGCATCATAAATATCTTCATTTAAAAATTGCATAAATCCACCTTATTTTAAATATATATAATAATTATAATACTATAGTTTTAAGATAAATTGATATTATTTTTTAGATAAGTAGTTTTAGAAATTTTTATTTTATAAGTGGGAAATGAAAAAGAGGAGAAAAGTTTTACCAAGAGAAAAACTCT
>JALWTK010000107.1 GCA_027082875.1 Sulfurimonas sp.
TTGTTGCTGTATAGTTACTCACCATACTGTCAACACTTCCACCACTCACACCCCAGTACAGTTTAGGCTCACCTAAACGCATGATGTCATCAGGAGATTTTATATCTGGTTGTCCTATCATACCGACTTTGTAGCCCATACTCTCAAGCATACGACCGACCATTGCCACACCAATAAAGGGTGAGTCTATATACGAGTCACCACTTACTAGAATAACATCACAGTAGTCCCAGCCACGAGCATCCATGTCTGCACGAGTCGTAGGAAGAAAATCTTTGGCACTGAAGGTTACTATATCGCGTTTAGGTTGTTTGCTTTTGTGACGTCTACTCAAGAATTTGCCTTTATTTGTGTAATATCATTTAAACTACACTATTTATCTGTATAATAATACTTAATAAATACAAAAGAAGAGATTAGAGATGAATTATCCATATGAAAACTTAGAAAACTTTACACTTAAAGCTCTTATAGATAGATCTGTAGCATTGTATCCAAATGAACCTGCCTTAGCAAAAGTGGGGCAAGATCCAATGACTTATGATGATTTGCGACAAAAAGTACAAGATACAATTATTATCCTTCATGATAATGGCATTCAAAAAGGAGATAAGGTTGCACTGCTTAGTGAAAATATGCCCAACTGGGGAGTTGCATATCTTGCTGTAACCTATTTCGGTGGTGTGATAGTTCCTATTCTCCCAGACTTTCACAAGTCAGATGTACATCATATCATCCAGCATTCAGAAGCTAAAGTGATATTTGTTTCAGAAAAACATCTTGCTACAGTTGAAGAGCTTGAAGACTCAAGACTACACTTTGTTATGCACTTAGACACTTTAGAGATGATAGATAGCCTTACAAACAATAGTTACATCCGAAGACTCAAACAGAAAATTACTTCAGCCAAAGAGCTAGAAGTACCCGAGGAAGATGATATGGCAGCACTCCTTTACACATCAGGAACAACTGGAAACTCTAAAGGTGTTATGCTCTCACATAAAAATCTTACGACAAATGCACTCTCTACTTACTCTAAAATTGACATCACATCAGATGATGTCTTTTTATCTATCTTACCCTTAGCACATACACTAGAGTGTACTGTGGGACTTTTAGTACCTCTACTTCACGGTTCAAGTATTTACTATATTGATAAGGCACCGACACCGAGTGTGCTACTCAAAGCTTTTTCTGCAGTAAAACCTACTATGATGGTAAGTGTACCGCTCATCATAGAGAAAATTTATAAAAACAAGGTTCTTCCTAATCTCACTGGCTCATTTTTCATGCGTATAGCTTATAGTATTCCATTTTTAAGAAAAAAACTTAATAAGATCGCTGGGAAAAAGCTTATAGAGACTTTTGGTGGAAGACTGCGTTTCTTTGGCATCGGAGGAGCAGGTATATCCCCTTATGTAGAGGAGTTTCTCAAAGAAGCTGAATTTCCTTACATCATAGGATATGGTCTTACTGAGACTGCACCTCTACTAGCGGGAACAGTACTCGGTAGTGAAATTAAGCTTAAGTCTACAGGAACAGCCTTTCCATATGTAGAGGTCAAAGTAAAAGACCCTGATCCAGAGACTGGTGCAGGGGAGCTACTCTTTAAATCTCCTAGTGTAATGCTTGGCTACTACAAAGATGAAAAGCAGACGGAAGAAGTGATGGAAGATGGTTGGTTTATGAGTGGTGATCTCGGCTATGTCGATGATGACGGCTATATCTTTATCAGTGGACGTAGTAAAAATGTCATCATAGGAAGTGGTGGAGAAAATATCTTTCCGGAACAGATAGAAGCTACAATAAACCAACATGAAGCAGTTGTAGACTCCCTTGTCATGATGCAAGCGGATAGACTTATAGCAAAAGTGCATCTAGACTATGAACTTTTAGATAAAATATTTAAGGGAGACAATGCTCCAGAATCAGAGGTAAAAGAGAAGATAGCAGAACTGCTCGAAGAGATGCGAAAAGATGTAAACACAAAAGTAGCATCATATTGTAAAATGGTAAAATTTGTAGAACAGATAGAGCCTTTTATTAAGACACCTACGAAGAAGATTAAAAGGTTTTTATATGTAGATTAATATCTACATATAATAAAATAAATATTTACTCAGAAACTCTATAAATAAGCTGTCCAGCTAACTCCATGTAAACACTCTTTTTTAACTCTTCTAGCTTAGCAAGATTTTCATACTTATAACCCATGATCATTTTATCTAGATTCTCTAGGTCATGTGTCTCTGCGAGCATAGCTTCTAGTGTCGCTATACGCCCCACCAAAACATCAAACTCATCTTTGATAAGATCTTGACTTAGTTGGGACTGGATATCCCAGTATCTTGACTGTGGAGTCCCTGCAAAGATATCATCTTCATCTTCAAATAGTGCATCAAATTTGCCCATAATATTTATCCTTAATTTTGTTTAGCTGAATTGTGGTTGCACAAAAGGTACAACCTGTTTTTTACGACTTAAAACGCCATCTAGCCATACTTGATTGTTTTCAAGTTTTTTATCAAATGCAGCTTCTATCTTACTGGCATCATCACTCACACAGAGAAGTTGAGAACCTTCTTTCATGATATCTGTAAGAAGTACAAGCATTGTGTGTAAGCCCTCTTCCTCTTTCATCGCTACCATATCAGCATAGATTTCAACTTTTCTCTCATCGAGGGCTGAAATATCTATCATCTCTAGTTGATTTATACCAACCTTTGCATCGCCCATATTAAAAGCTTTATAGTCTCTAGTATTAAGACTTCTAGCACTTGCACCTTCTGTAGCAGATTTAACTATGAACATCTCCATAGCAAGTGCTTTATAGTCCTCAATCTCTGCGATTTTAGCGAGTTCTTTTACTGCTTTTGTATCGACTTTTGTGCATGTTGGTGACTTAAAAATAACCGTGTCACTAAGTATTGCAAGCATCATCATTCCAGCAATGTCTTTAGGAATAGCTACACCCATTGCATCGTATACTTCTTTTACAACTGTATTTGAGCATCCTATTGGACGTATCCAGCACTCAAGAGGAGTAGAAGTCATAATATCACCAAGTTTATGGTGATCAATAATTCCTAAAATCGTCGCTTCGTCGATGTCATCTTGAAAGTGAGGCTTATCTGTAGAATCTACAAGATAAACCTTTTCACCTGCAACTGATGTTTTTAGTTCGGGGAGTTTACCTCCAAACTTGTTTAAAATAAACTCTGTCTCAGCTGAGATATCACCTTGACGAGCAGGAATATACTCTTCATCTTCAAGTTGATTTTTTAAGTAAGATATAGCAATAGCTCCTACGATAGAGTCACTATCTGGATTTCTGTGTCCAAAAACATAAACTGACATACATACCCTTTAATAATTTTTCGTGATTATACTACACTTTTATAAATTTCTTCTCTTTTTTCTAAATGGGAGAGTCTCTTAAGACTCATGTAAAGCTAACTCTTTTTTGAGATACTCACCCGTAAATGAGCCAGTAGTCTCATAAGTTGTAGCCAACTCTTCAGGGCTTCCCTCTGCAATGATGAGTCCACCACCACTTCCACCTTCAGGTCCCATATCTATAACCCAGTCAGCATTTTTAATCATATCTAGGTTATGCTCGATGATGAGCATAGAGTTGCCGAGTTCTACAAACTTATGCAGAACATTTGTAAGTCTATCTACATCGGCGAAGTGCAGCCCTGTTGTTGGCTCATCTAAGATATAGAGTGTCTTTCCTGTATCTTTTCGACTTAACTCTTTCGCGAGTTTGATGCGTTGTGCTTCCCCTCCCGAGAGAGTTACGGCGTTTTGTCCTAGAGTGATGTAGCCTAAACCAACATCAACAAGTGTTTTCATCTTCAAGTTTATCTTTGGAATAGGTGCAAAGAACTCAAAAGCCTCATCTACAGACATAGATAAAACATCACTAATAGTCTTACCCTTGTAGAATACTTCTAGCGTTTGTTGATTATAGCGAGTCCCATGACAAGTATCACACTTCACTTGAATATCTGGTAAGAAGTGCATCTCTATCTTTATTTCACCCTCACCCTGACACTTCTCACAACGCCCACCTTTGACATTAAAACTAAAACGCGAGGTTGTGTACCCACGGATTTGAGACTCTTTTGTCTGGCTAAAGAGATTACGTATCTCATCCATTACACCTGTGTAAGTTGCTGGATTTGAGCGAGGTGTTCGCCCTATTGGGCTCTGATCAAGATAGATGACTTTATCTACATTCTCAAGTCCTGTTATCTCAACACCTGCTACTTTGTTTACCTTTCTAGCATGATTGAGAAGTTCTCTTGCAGTTGGGAGTAGTGTTTGAAGCATGAGTGAGCTTTTACCGCTTCCACTTACACCTGTGATACATACGAAGTTATTGAGTGGAATTTTTGCACTTAGATTATTGATATTGTTGATAGTGACATTTTTTATCTCTATCATTTTATCTTGTTTACGTCTATAAAAATACTCTATTTTTTTGCGACCATAAAGATAGTCTGCGGTGAGAGTTTTCGCTTTTTTGAGTTTCTCTAATGTCCCAGAGAAAACAACATCTCCACCAAACTTTCCAGCGCCCTCACCTATATCGATGATAAAGTCTGCATTTTCTATAGTCTCTTTGTCATGCTCAACCACGATGACACTATTTCCTTTCTCTTGAAGAGAACGGAGTGTTCTTATAAGCTTGAGAGTATCGCGTTCATG
>JALWTK010000108.1 GCA_027082875.1 Sulfurimonas sp.
CGAAGAAGCAATTAAGTTCAGTAAAACACAAAAAGGTTTAGACAATACAATACAAGCTTCCCTAGTATATGATATTGTCTTTCAAGTTATTGATTTATATGCAATAAAGCATAATTTTGCATTAGATAAAAAAAAGTATTAAACATAAATCTTTGGGTAAAAAACTAAAGTGTTTAGAAAAAGACAATAATGAAAATCTTAAAAAATCAATAAAAGAGTTTCGCTCTCTAAGATTAACATGTGAAAAAAGTCCATTAATATCTAACGATCTTTTAAATAAATTAATCACTTCAGCAAAAGATATTATATCTAATACAAGGATGGGAGCAGAAGTTTTTTATCCAAGTATACCTTTTCAAAATAAAGTGATCAACGAAGTTTCAATTGAAACAAATGATGGGTATAAGAGTTTTGAATTAGTTCACGGCAATATTATTACTATTGATTCTGACTTACTCGTTGTTTCAACAAATGCACAAAAAGACAAGCCACTTACCGGACCATTAATTGGTTTATTAAAGAAAGAAGATATTGTTATCAACTCGCAAAAAGTACTTTATGTTGCAAGTCATGAAAAAATATGGACATGTTTTCAAACTTCATCTACAAGAAAAAATTTGAATGCAATATTAACATTAAGAATGAATCAAAGTGAAAATATAGAAAAGGAAAAATCCTTTTTTGATGATTCAATTAAATGTATTTTTTCCTCTCTCTCAGCTTTAGAATACCAGGGATATAAATTTAGCGAAATATCTTTACCAGTCATTGGCAATACAACTGACTACAATAGTACGATAGAATCTCTTGTCAGAAATAGCATATTATGGTTAAAAAAATCTTCTTTCACAAAAAAAATAATTTTTGTTGTTTACGATCATTCTGACCTTCTAATATGGGACGAAGCATTAGATAAAATAATGGGGTGCTCCTATAGTGCTCCAGGAAATAGTTTATCGCTAGAAGGTATAATTAAAGAAGTTGTTCACCTCCTTCATCAATTAACAGAATCTAAACTACACACTGCAACAATTCCATTATTGCATGCCTTAGAAAAAAATGAAAATGTTTGTATTGAAAACATATGTGTTTTTGGAAGAAAGCTTTGTGAATTAATGTGTTTGGAACTACTTAAAAAACATGACTTAAATATTCATCCAATGCTTATGAATAATATAGAAACACTACAACAATCAAAAATAATAGCTCCTTGGATTAGTTCCTATATGCATAGCTTGAGAATTTTTGGTAACGAAACGGTACATATGAAAGATGATGTAAAGTATAAACCAAATCATTTAAATGAAAATGACCTTATTGCATCACTCAGTGCTATTAAATCTTTAGTATCATTTTGGAAAACAGAAGTAGAATGACTATCGTCACTTCATAGGCTCTTAAAAAACAATCCTCTACCTCTTGGAAATGAAGCAAACAAGGTTTCGGTGCTTGAAGAGATTTATTGAAAATCGACTTCATTAATATTTATTATAGTCGAAATTAGCTACTATTTCAAATGCTAAAAAAATATTTCGCAATACCTGAAAATATACTGCCACACTCTCCAGAATATAGCAAATATCAGTATATTTATGGCTTTTCTCTTCTCTTTGAATTAGTCATGTTCTATTTTACATTTCACAATTTCTTCGTCACACAAATGTATAACCTTGCAGTATTAGATGCTGTCAGTTTTTTTATGATGATTGGAATTTTACTAGATTTAAAAAGAAGAGATAATATTGTACATACATCTTATGCTGTAGTATTCCTCATCTTTATTTTAATTCTTACTGTTGATGTCTTTTCTCTCAAGGAGAATTACTCTTTTTTATGGAACTTCTTTCTTCCCATGACTGCATTTTACTTACTAGGGAGTAAAAAAGGAAGTATCATTACCCTCTTTTTTTACTCTTTCTTCTTTTATTATGTTCTATCAATTATAGATGAATATATCACACAACATGCAGCGGCAAATATTATTATGAGCTATCTTATTTTTAGTGCAGTACTTTATACCTATGAAAGTTCAAGAGAAAAAAGTTATAGAACACTAGATGAATTACTAAGTAATGAAAAAAATGTAAGTACACAACTTAAAAAACTTTCCACAAGAGACAAACTAACTAATATCTATAATCGTGTCAAACTTGATGAGTATTTAGAAATGATCTACAACAGAGCTCTTAGATACAAAGAAGAATTCTCTATTATGATCGTAGATATAGACCATTTTAAAAATGTAAATGATTCTTATGGACATTTAGTTGGTGATGAGATACTTATAAAATTTACAACCTGTATTCAAAAGCATATAAGATCAAGTGATATATTTGGACGCTGGGGAGGCGAAGAGTTTATGCTCATCCTTCCAAATACAAGCTGCGCAGAAGCACATACACTAGCAGAACACATAAGAGCCTCCATTGAAAAATGCAATTTTGAGTATAAGTTTTCCAATAGTGCTAGTTTTGGGATTGCGACTTTCACAGATGAAGAGAGTGAAGCAGAACTTATAGAAATTGCAGATAAAGCACTGTATATAGCAAAAGATAGTGGTCGAAACTGTGTAAAATCAAAAAGGGATCTTATAAGTTCTACAAAGGATTTTAAGTAACTTCTACTTCAAAACAGTTTTTTTAATAGGATCAGTTAAAATTGTAGATGATATAATACCTAGCGAAAATCAAACAATAACTTACTATAATCATATACTCGAGAGTATGATCCTATTTCTACCACTTATTTTTGCTTTATACAATGCTCTATCTGCCCTCTGTAGTGATTGATGCAGGGCATCAGGTTCATCTAAATTGAATAAGTCAACCCCGCCACTTACAGTAAAGTAAAGAGATTCATTTTCTTTAACCTCAATTTTCAGGTCCCTAGTGCTTTCAAGTATTTTTATTGCTATCTTATATGCACCATCTTTATCTGTATTTGGTAATACTAAAACAAACTCTTCACCACCAATTCTAGCTACAATATCACTTTCTCTTGTGTTATTGATAAGATTAGCAAACTCTTTTATAACTATATCTCCTATAGCATGACCATATGTATCATTTACATTTTTAAATTTATCTATATCAAACATCACTAAAGAGATATTCTGTTTTTCTCTTTTAGCACTATTTACCAAACTTTGCACTAGTTCAAAAAGTGATCTTCTATTGTATAAGTTTGTAAGGGGATCTTTACTTGCCAACTCTTTTAATTTAATCTGTGAACGCTCAAGCTCTTTAGTTCTCTCTTTAACTTTTTCATCAAGCTCTAAATTTGCTTGACGAACGATCTGAAGTTTTTCATCTTGATTCAATTTTATTCTATATCCAAGTGCCAAAGAAAATAAGATAATTTCAATAAAGGAACCTAGAACTATTCCATGTCTTGTTAAAAGTGTGTACTCTAAGGTACCATTAGTCATCAGAGAAAAGAGTGTTGAGAGAGATAAAAAAGAGAGTTGTGCTACTATGAAGAATATAGCTGCTTTGTTACCATTTTTATAACTTTTATATCCAATATAGAGTAAATATGGAGGGACAAATGTTGCTAAGGCATTGATAACTAGAAATGATTCATAAAGAAAAAACATAGAAGTAATTGCTAAGATTATGAATAGATAACTAATGTACTTTAAAAAAGTATCTATTTTGTGAGAAAGCTTTTCTGTTTCAAGTATGGCACGACTAAAGAAGATCAACATAGATATCCACATTGGAATCGCATAACCCATCATATAAAAACTAAAACTACTATTGTATGTTTCAAATGGGAAAAATCCATTAACTGAAAGTTGCCATATCAATAAAGAAAGCACATATAAGACATAGTAGAGGTATGCTTTTTCTCGAATAATAATATAGATAAACAGGTTATACAGAAGAAGAGCAATCATAGCACCAAAATAGATACTATATATTTTATCGTGGATTAATTCACTTCTATGTAGTGCATCTTCATTGAGAATATCGAATGAGACAAAAATAGAATATTTACTATGTAAACTTAGATAGATTGTTTTTGTTTCACCAACTGCTAAGTTAAACTCAAATGTTGGTTCATTCTTATGATAAGTTTCACCATCTTTTAAATAACCTATCCCATGTGTTATTCTCTTATAAGTATTGTCCTCTTTTACAATATAGCAATCAGTTTTATCGGTAATTCTATCTTTAAATTTCACAAAATATTTTAGTTTTGTATCTGTAATATTCTTTATTTTAAATCGAAACCAAATTTTACTATGTGTGTAACCCATTGAAAGGTTATTTTTATGTGGTGTAAAATTGTGAATTTTTTGAATCTCTTCAAATGGGAGCTTTGCAGAGCTATCTTCATAGAGGTCAGCTTGAAAGTTAGTAAATACCATATCTTTTTTAGAGACTATCAAACTATCTTGAGAAAAAAGTATGGAAAAACCAAGAGTTAATATAAAAAACAGACGAAACATTGACACCTCTATAGGATTATAGCTAATATCATTTTATCGAAATAATCTTAAAAAGTATATCTGTATTAAGTGTTGAAAATTAAAATCTAAAGTGCTATAAGAAGGTGTTACGGGATCTGGGAAAACACACACTATAGTACGGGTTATAGAGAATGTGAAGATGCCTACTATCATTATGATGCATAACTAAACTTTAGCGGCTCAGTTGTATTCAGAGTTTCGTCAGTTCTTTCCGAATAATCATGTTGAGTACTTTGTTTCGTATTATGATTATTATCAGCCGGAGGCTTACATACACTCTAGGTTAGCTGCTTAGACAGTTGTAGAAGTGTTTGATACTGAGGTATTGAAAGTGTTTTAGCATTTCTTTTCGGATGGTTTAGGTAGCTTATTCACAACTAGTCTAAAACTTAAATGAATTATTTCAAAAACTTATTTGTATCTTTTTGCTATAATAATCACATCAAATTTATTTATAAAAGGTAATACCATGCACACTATGAAACTACAAGTTAATGAGTCTATCTACTCACAAGTTTTATCTTTTATTAATCAATTTCAAACTAATGAACTTAGCTTAGTTCAAGATACCAAACATGAAGACTATATTGTATCATCTGTTGAAGAAGTTCAAAGAAGAGTTTTTAAGGCAGAAGAAAATGCTAATTACATTTCATCTGATGAGTTCTTCTCAGATATGGATAAAAAAATAGAAGCGTTATAATTTGAAAATTATAATCGAAATAGGCTTTTCTGAACCTCTTTTAAAAATATTAACAACCATTGCTAAAGATAAAAAATCAGCTTCTAGAAAGTTCAATAAAGATTTAAAAGAAAAAATAAACTTGCTTCTTGAATCTCCTTTTATGTGCAGACCATCAATATATTTTGAAGATAAGAAATATAGAGATTTAATTTTTAAAGGCTACACAATTATTTATAAAGTTGAAGAAAATGAAATTAGAATTCTTGACATTTTCAAATGGCAAGATAGATAATCATATTTCTCAGCAGCATATAAACAGCCACATCTCTCATTTTCACTCATTATCTCATCTATTTAAGCAATTAAGCTATAATTCCATCAATGAAAAAGAAACCAGAATTTATAGTTACATCTCCTTACCAACCTGCAGGTGATCAGCCTACTGCTATTAAAGAATTAACAGATTCTATACTTAAAGGGAATCGTTATCAAACCCTTGAAGGTGTTACGGGATCTGGGAAAACGCACACTATGGCACGGGTTATAGAGAACGTGAAGATGCCTACTATCATTATGACTCATAACAAAACTTTAGCGGCTCAGTTGTATTCAGAGTTTCGTCAGTTCTTTCCAAATAATCATGTTGAGTATTTTGTTTCTTATTATGATTATTATCAGCCGGAGGCTTACATTCCTCGTCAGGATTTATTTATAGAAAAAGATTCTGCTATAAATGATGAGCTTGAGCGCATGCGTCTCTCTTCTACTGCAAATCTTCTCTCTTACGATGATGTTATAGTTATCGCTTCTGTTTCTGCCAACTATGGTTTAGGTGATCCAGAAGAGTACCTCAATATGGTTCAAGCCTTAGCTGTTGGAGATGAGATAAACCAGAAGAAACTTCTACTGCGTTTAGTGGAGATGGGTTACTCTCGTAACGATACTTACTTTGACTCTGGGCACATCCGTGTTAATGGGGAGAGTTTAGATATCTATCCTCCTTATTTTGAGCAAGAGGCGATTCGTATTGAGTTTTTTGGGGATGAGATAGAAGCTATTTATACTTTTGAAATTATCGATAACAAAAAACTAGAAGATCATAAAGACATCACTATCTATGCCTGTTCTCAGTTTAGTGTTGGGCAAGAGAAGATGTCTCGTGCTATTAAACGAATAGAGGAAGAGCTTGATGAGAGACTTGCCTACTTCCAAAAAGAGGGAAAACTTGTGGAGTATCAGCGTTTAAAACAGCGTGTAGAGTTTGACCTTGAGATGCTTCAAACTACAGGAATGTGTAAGGGTGTAGAAAACTACTCGCGTCTGCTCACCAACAAAAAACCGGGAGAAGCTCCTTTTACACTTCTAGACTACTTTGCACAAAACAACAAAGAGTATCTTGTCATAGTAGATGAATCGCATGTCTCCCTTCCTCAGTACAGAGGCATGTATGCGGGAGATAGGGCTAGAAAAGAAGTGCTTGTGGATTATGGATTTCGCCTCCCCTCTGCACTTGATAATCGACCACTTAAAGCTGATGAGTACATAGATAAGGCACCAAAGTATCTCTTTGTCTCAGCAACACCTGCAGAGTATGAACTTGAGATATCTAGTGTCACAGCAAAGCAAATCATCCGTCCAACTGGACTACTCGACCCACTCATAGAGATAAAAACCTCTGATAATCAAGTCGAAGATATCCATGATGAGATAAAAAAAGTTATCATCAAAAATGAGAGAGTTCTCATAACAGTACTGACAAAGAAGATGGCAGAAGCTCTTACAAAGTACCTTGCAGATTTAGGTATAAAAGTACAGTATATGCACTCCGACATCGATACTATTGAGAGAAATCAAATCATTCGAGCCTTGCGTTTAGGGGAGTTTGATGTACTTATAGGGATTAATCTTTTAAGAGAAGGTCTTGACCTTCCAGAAGTAAGTTTAGTCGCGATACTCGATGCAGATAAAGAAGGATTTTTACGAAGTGAAACGGCACTTATCCAGACTATAGGTCGTGGAGCTAGAAATGCAAATGGTCGTGTTATTCTCTATGCAAACCGCATAACAGGCTCTATGCAAAGAGCTATGGATAAAACGACTGAGAGGAGAGAGATACAAGAAGCTCACAATAAAAAGCATGGCATCACTCCTACAACAACCATTAGAGCACTCGATGAAAATCTCAAACTAGAAGAGCATGGAGACCTTTATGCAAAACATAAGAAAAAAGATAAAATGCCAGCATCAGAGAAAAAAGCTATCACAAAAGAGCTCATGCTGAAGATGAAACAAGCGGCAAAAGAGCTAAACTTTGAAGAAGCCGCAAGACTTCGTGATGAGATAATGAAGATAAAACAGTTATAAAACACAGGAAGATTAATGGAAGACACTTTTACAAACTTGGAAACATACGGATACATAGGACTTTTTCTTTACTCACTCGGTGGTGGTTTTGTGGCACTCTTAGGTGCTGGAGTACTCTCATACATGGGGAAAATGGATTTAACTACATCTATGAGTATCGCTTTTGTTGCAAATGCCATAGGAGATATACTGCTTGTCTATCTTGCTCGTTATCAAAAGAGTATGATGATGGAAGGACTTGGTAAACATAGACGCAAACTCGCCCTTGCTCATGTCTATATGAAAAAATATGGCTCTTGGATTATTCTTATACAGAAATTTGTCTATGGCATAAAAACACTTATCCCCATCGCTATCGGTCTTACAAAATACGACTTTAAAAAATTTATAGTACTCAATATAGGAAGCTCTACTATATGGGTACTTGTGGTTGGTTTAGGAAGTTACTACTCTGGAGGTGTTCTTGTGAAATTAGCTGAGTCTGTGAGTGACAAACCTTGGATTGCACCTATTGTTTTAGTTGTGTTAGGTGGTGGGTTATGGCTCTATATGGAACAGGCTACTAAGAAAAAATTTAGGTAAAGGCTATATCTTTTAGAGAGGCAGGGAATAGTGCAAAATATCCAACTAAGATAAGGCTAAAAACCTATCGTGTTGGATTTTTTTGTGCTAGTGTGCCCGACCGCAGGGACAAATGCCCTTGGGGTACGGTAAAGATGAATCCTTAAGAACCTACGATTGGACCGAATGGGGCATAATCTGTGTGTTCCCCATCCTGATACTTCTTGTAATTAGCGATAAACATCTCAGCAAGATTATCTCTAGTTGTATCAAAAAGATCTTTATCTTCCCAAGCATTACGAGGGTTAAGAATCTCTGGTTTGATATCTCCAAGAGTTTTAGGAACATGAAGTCTAAATGTTTTTGTCGTATCAAACTCACTTTCGTTGATACTACCATCTAAAATAGCATTAATACAAGCACGTGTATTTTTGATACTCATACGCTTTCCAACACCATAAGCACCACCAGTCCAACCAGTGTTTACTAGGTAAACATTTACATTGTGCTTGTCTATCTTCTCACCAAGAAGTTTCGCATAAACTGTTGGATGAAGAGTCATAAAGGCTTCTCCAAAACATGCAGAGAAAGTAGCAACTGGCTCAGTGATACCACGCTCAGTTCCAGCAACTTTCGCAGTATATCCACTTAAGAAGTAGTACATTGCTTGCTCTTTAGTAAGTTTTGATACTGGAGGAAGCACACCAAAAGCATCAGCAGTTAAGAAGATGATATTTTCAGGATGTCCTGCCATAAGATCTTCTTTATGGTTCACTATATGCTCGATAGGGTAAGAAACACGAGTATTTTCAGTTTTTGAACCATCTTCATAATCTACCTCACCCTCACCATACATAACAACATTTTCTAAAAGTGCATCCTTACGGATAGCACCATAAATCTCAGGTTCACTTTTACCATCAAGGTTAATTACTTTTGCATAGCATCCACCCTCAAAGTTAAAGACACCATAGTTATCCCAACCATGCTCATCATCACCGATTAAAGCACGATGAGGATCAGTAGAGAGAGTTGTTTTTCCAGTTCCACTGAGTCCAAAGAAAAGTGCAGTATCACCACGTTCACCAACATTTGCAGAACAATGCATAGAAAGTTTACCCTCAAGTGGTAACCAGTAGTTCATCATAGAGAAGATACCTTTTTTAAGCTCTCCACCATACCAAGTACCACCTATAATACAGATATTTCGCTCAACATCAAAAAGAACAAATACTTCAGAGTTAAGACCATGTTCTTTCCATTTGTCATTAACTGCTTTACAAGCATTTAGCACTACAAAGTCAGATTTAAACACTTCTAGTTCTGGCTCTGTTGGACGAATGAACATATTTTTTACAAAATGTGACTGCCAAGCTATCTCTGTTACAAAGCGAATTGACTTTTTAGATGCGGCACTCGCTCCACTATAAACATCAGTAACATAAAGATCTTTCCCAGAAAGTTGCTCTTGTGCAACTTCTAAAAGTTCATCAAATACTTCAGCACTTACTTTCTGATTTACATCACCCCAAGCAATATATTTATTAGATGGATCACGATCCACAAAATACTTATCCTTTGGAGAACGTCCAGTAAAGATACCAGTGTCAACTGCTGTTGCACCTGTTTTGGTTTGAGCCACTTCACCATTGTCTAACTCATGTTTGATAAGATCATCATAACTTAAGTTGTGAAAAACTTCTCCCACATTTTTAAGTCCTAATGCTTCTAATTCTGATATATTCATAGTTTACCTTGTACTATTGTATTTATATTTTGAAATTATACACCTAACAAACATAAATTAAAAGTAAATATTTAATATTTATCAAAAGTTTTATAAAATTTCAGAGAGATTGAAAATTTATTAAAAATTGAAAATTACTTTAAGTATTGTTTGGTAAAATTTCGTTCTTTCTATTTATAAATTGCTCGATTAACTCAGTGGTAGAGTATCACCTCGACAAGGTGGGAGTCACTGGTTCAAATCCAGTATCGAGCACCATTCACTCATAAACTTCAACTCTTTAAAATAACTCTAACAACTTTTTTGATATAATCCATTTTTAAATTCAAATTTTTAGGATTCCTCCGTGAGCCAACAACTAGAAAACATCGAAGAACAACTAGCAAATCATAAATTAAGTCAAGATGACTATACACACATAAAAGAGATACTTAAACGCGAGCCAAATCTCGTTGAACTTGGTATTTTCTCTGCAATGTGGTCTGAACACTGTTCTTACAAATCTTCAAAAGTACACTTAAAAGGTTTCCCTACAAAAGCTCCTTGGGTTATTCAAGGTCCTGGTGAAAATGCTGGTGTCATTGACATCGGTGATGGTTATGCTGCTGTCTTTAAGATGGAGTCACATAACCACCCTTCATTTATAGAGCCTTATCAAGGTGCTGCTACTGGTGTTGGTGGGATTATGCGTGATGTATTTACTATGGGTGCTCGCCCTGTCGCTTCACTGAATGCTCTTCGTTTTGGAAATATCACAAATGATGATGATATCTCAAAGCACCAACGCTATTTAGTTCGTGGTGTAACTGAGGGTATCGGTGGTTATGGGAATTGTATGGGTGTCCCTACTATCGGTGGAGAAGTAAGTTTTGATGAGTGTTACAATGGTAACATCTTAGTAAATGCTTTTAACCTTGGTATAGCAAAATCTGATGAGATATTTTTAGGTCTAGCTGAAGGTCTTGGGAATCCAGTTATGTATGTTGGTGCAAAAACTGGTCGTGATGGTCTTGGTGGAGCTGTGATGAGTTCTGACTCATTTACAGAAGAGAGTAAATCTCTTCGCCCTACTGTTCAAGTTGGTGATCCTTTTACTGAAAAACTTCTTCTTGAAGCTTGTATGGAACTTTTCAAAACTGACCATGTTGTTGGTATCCAAGATATGGGTGCAGCGGGTCTTACATCTTCTGCATTTGAGATGGCTGGGCGTTCTGGTTCGGGTATGATTATGCACCTTGACAAGGTTCCTGCTCGTGAAGAAAATATGACTCCTTATGACTTTATGCTTTCAGAGTCTCAAGAGCGTATGCTTCTTTGTGCGAAAAAAGGAAGTGAGCAAGCTATTATAGATATCTTTGAGAAGTGGGACTTAGATGCTGCTGTTGTTGGTGAAGTAACGGCAACGGGAAATATGGAACTCTTCTGGCATGGTGAAAAATGTGCAGAAGTTCCTGTTGATCCTGTAAGTGAAGAGGCTCCTGAACTCAATCGCCCTATGAGTAAACCTGCATATCTTGCTGACTTAGCATCTATAACTATCAACGACTTTGACAAAGTTTCTAACCAAGCTGCATTTGAGACACTTACTAAGTCTATGGAAGTAGTAGATAAGTCATGGATCTATACTCAGTATGACTCTATGGTTCAAACAAACACTATCAAAAAAGGTGGGATGCTTGATGCTTCTGTTATCCGTGTAAAAGAAAATGGTAAAGCCTTAGCAATGTCTGCTGATTGTAATGTACGTTACTGTTATGTTGACCCCAGAAATGGTGGTGCAGCAGCAGTTATAGAGGCTGGGCGTAATGTCGCTATGAGTGGTGCTAGACCTTTAGCCGTAACGGATTGTCTGAACTATGGAAACCCTGAGAACTCAGAAGTTATGTGGCAGTTCTCTGAGGGTTGTCTTGGTATCAAAGAAGCCTGTGCAGAGCTTACTACACCAGTTATCGGTGGAAATGTTTCACTTTACAACGAGACAAATGGTGTTTCAGTTTTCCCAACGCCATCTATAGCAACTGTTGGTGTAAATGATGATCAGAATAATGTTCTTATGTCAAGCTTCCAAAGTGCTGGTAATGCACTCTACCTAGTAGGTGAGTCTAAGTCAGAGTTTGGTGGTTCTCTTTACATGAAAGAGATCTGTGATACAGTTGCTGGTGTTATGCCAGAAATCGACTACAAGGCAGAACTTGCTCTTTGGGACTTAGTTATCGAGGGCAATAAGAAAAACTTACTCGAGTGTGCTAAAGATGCAAGTAGTGGTGGTGTGGCTATCGCGTTAGCAAAAATGGTTGCAACTTCAGGTCTGGGATGTGATGTTGAGATGAGTGTGGCAGATGAGAGAGATATCTTTGCTGAGTCTATGAGCCGTGCTATCATCGAGGTAAAACCTGAGAACTGTGCTGCGTTTGAAGCTATGCTTGATGAGTCAATGGCAGTTGAGAAGATAGGTACTGTTGGCAGTGATAACATCAAAGTTAACGATGTAGAGATGAGTCTTGAACAGTTACAAGATAACTACTTCAATACTTTCAAACGTGTTATAGAACGCGACGTATAATATTAAACTTAAGAATAAGGAAAAACATGATCAAAAATATACTCGCACTCATTGGTGCTATTGTTTTGCTAATAGGTGCTGGGGCTTACATAAAGATGGGTTCTGCTGTTGAGAAATTAGATGCTGGTGCATTACCTGCTTATATGGATATGTTTAATAAAGTACTCAAAGATGGTGACCCTGCAAAGTCTATGATGAAAGAGTTCAAGGTAGAAGAAGATGTGAGTGGTGATGATGTAAAAGAGTCTATTACCGCTCTTGTAGAAGAGTATAACATGAGACTTACAGGTTATGTAAAAATGTTTACAAAAGAGGATGCAAAACCAGATGAAGTAAAAGAAGCTAGAATTTATTCTCTATGTTCTTTACCAATCGCTCATGTATTCTTAAATCACTCTCGTTACTTTGGTGGTTTTATGCCTTGTAGAATTATGTATGTTCAGTATGGAAATGGTGATGCTTACCTAATCACAATGGACTTAACTTTAGCTATTCATGGTGGATTCCCACTTGATGGTAAAATGTCAAAAATGGCGCAGAAAGTAGACACTGCACTAACTGAAATTCCTGAACGTGCAGCTAAAGGTGATTTTTAATCTCTCTTTAATTTTAAAGTAGTAAAATTTAGCCGAAATTATAATAAAAAGGAATATAATGAAAAAAATTATATTAGGTATTACAACGTTATTAGCAATGATGACATTTTCTGGATGTGCGACAACACATATGGGTTGGACAGCAGTAACACAGCAACATAAGTTAGATGATGGTGCAATGGAAGCATATGATAAGTTATTCTCAAATGTTGCAGAATATGGTGATCCAGCAAAAGCGATGATGAAAGAATTCAAAGTATCAGAAGATGTTAGTGGTGATGATGTAAAAGAGTCTATTACAGCACTTACTGAAGAGTATAACATGAGACTTACAGGTTATGTAAAAATGTTTACAAAAGAGGATGCAAAACCAGATGAAGTAAAAGAAGCTAGAATTTATTCTCTATGTTCTTTACCAATCGCTCATGTATTCTTAAATCACTCTCGTTACTTTGGTGGTTTTATGCCTTGTAGAATTATGTATGTTCAGTATGGAAATGGTGATGCTTACCTAATCACAATGGACTTAACTTTAGCTATTCATGGTGGATTCCCACTTGATGGAGAGATGTTAAAACTTGCTAATAAAGTAGATACAGCAATGACTGAAATTCCAGCACGTGCGGCAGAAGGTGACTTCTAGTCCCTGCCCCACTTCTTACTCTCTATCTTTATAGATAAGAGAGTAACTCCTTATCTAACTCTTTTTTTTTCCCAGTAACCTCTTCAATACTTTTAAAATTAAAACCAAATCTATCATAACAGATAACAGACTCTTCCCTTCCATCTAAAAGAGTATCTATAGCATTTACAACAAACTTATAAGCCATCAATCTATCTTTTACAGTAGGATTGCCACCTCTTTGAATATGTCCAAGAATAGATACTCGAGCTTCAATCCCTATCTTCTTTTCGAACCAATCAGCTATCTCTTGAGACTCCTGTTGTATCCCTTCTGAAACAATAGCAATAAAATATCTACGACCATTTTGTATTTGCTTTTTAAATTCTACTTCATACTTAGTTAAATCATATTCTATCTCTGGAATCAAGCAGAGTTCAGAGCCTGATGTAAGATGAGAGATAAGAGCAAGAAAGCCACAATCTCTTCCCATTGTCTCAATAACAAATGCCCTAGAGAAAGATGAGGCAGTATCACGAATAGCATCTATAGAAGTTTTAATGATGTTAAGTGCACTATCAACACCTAAGCAGTAGTCAGTACCATTTATATCATTATCTATTGTAGAAGGAATAGCACAAAATTTGACACCATGCTCTTTATAAAAAATATCCAAGCCTCGAAAAGAACCATCTCCTCCGAGAACAAGTAACATACCTATCTCAAGTTGATCTAAATTTTTTTTAGCAATTTTTCGATACTTTGATTCCATAAATCGTTTACTACGTGCACTCCCTATCTTAGTTCCACCACGTGTGATGATACCAGCAACATCAGAGTAATTTGCCTCATTAATATTATTATCAATAAGCCCCTCGTAACCATCATAAATAAAGTAAGGTGTTAAACTCTTTTCTTTTGCATACTCCACAAATCTTTTTAAAGCTGGATTCATTCCCGATACGTCACCACCTGAGCATAAAATAGCAATATTCATATTTTAATTCCTTATTATTAGTATAACTATTTTACCATCATCTAAACTCTATTTAGATAAAATATCGTAATTTATTTTCCAAAGGAATTTTTGTGGCAAAAAGAGCATTAGTAAGTGTAAGTGATAAAGCAGGCATAGTTGAGTTTTGTTCCTCTCTCGTAAAAAACGGTTATGAGATTATCTCAACTGGTGGAACATATAAGAAGTTAGTTGAAGCTGGTATTGCAGCTATTGAGATAGATGAAGTTACAAAATTTCCTGAGTGTTTTGAGGGGCGTGTAAAAACTTTAAACCCTTATGTTCATGGTGGTATTTTACACCGTCGTGACAAGCAAAGTCACCTTGACCAAGCCAAAGAACTTGGGGTTGAGTCTATAGACTTAGTATGTGTAAACCTCTACCCATTTAAAGAGACTATAGAGCGTACTGATGATTTTGATGACATCATTGAGAACATCGACATCGGTGGACCTGCTATGGTTCGTTCTGCTGCTAAAAACTTCGATGCGGTTATCATTGTTACTAATGTAGCTGATTATGATGAAGTTATCGATGCTATTGAGAATGAGAAAAACACTAAAGATTTCCGTCGTGGTTACATGATAAAAGCTTACGAGCACACTGCTGCTTATGACTCTATGATAGCAAACTACATGAATGAGCGTTTTAACGAAGGCTCTGGAGAGAAGCAGTTTATCGTTGGAAACAAGGTAATGGATACTCGTTATGGAGAGAACCCTCACCAAAAAGGTGCTCTTTATGAGTTTGACATACACTTCACAAACAACTTTAAAACACTCAAGGGTGAAGCAAGTTTTAACAACTTAAATGACCTTAATGGTGCAGTCAAAATCGCTGCTGGTTTTGGTGATGATAATGCAGTATGTATCTCTAAGCATGGAAATCCTTGTGGTTTTGCTATCAAAGACACACTTCTAGAAGCTTATACAGAAGCACTCAAGTGTGACCCTGTTTCTGCGTTTGGTGGTGTTGTTGCAGTAAATGGTACAGTTGATGTAGCACTTGCTGAGAAGATGAATGAGATCTTCTTAGAGGTAGTTATCGCTGGACGTATCACTCCTGAAGCGCAAGAGGTGTTTGCTAAGAAAAAACGTATCAAACTCTTTGAGATGGGTGCAGATAAGTTAGTGCTTGCAAATGATAAAAAAGACTTCAAACATATCGATGGTGGATTTGTTTTCCAAGATGCTGATATTGTAGGTGCAGATGAAGTAAAAAATGCAAAGTTAGTTTCTAAAAATACAGCAACACCAGCCGAGATGAAAGACTTAGAGATAGCATATAAAGTAGCATCTCTTACAAAATCAAACTGTGTTGTTTATGTAAAAGATGCAGCGATGGTAGCTGTTGGTATGGGTATGACTTCTCGCGTTGATGCTGCTCAGTGTGCTCTGAAAAAAGCTAAAGAGATGGGTCTTGATGTAACTGGTGCAGCATTAGCATCTGAAGCATTCTTTCCATTCCGTGACAGCATAGATGCAGCAGCATCTGCTGGTGTTAAAAATGTTATAGAGCCTGGTGGATCTATTCGTGATGAAGAGATCATTGATGCGGCTAATGAGTTTGGTATGAGCTTATATTTCTCAGAAATTCGTCATTTTTTACATTAAGTCTACATTAAAAATTAAAATAGCAACATACTTTCTATGTTGCTATTTCCTCTTTTTCTAGAACCTTGATTGACATAGGCTCAACTCTTGTGATATAATTCCGCTAAATAATAAAAAACAAACAATTATGTACTAAAAAGGAGTCAGTAATGGCAAAATCGTTATATGAAACATTAGAAATAAATGACAATGCAAGTGAAGCAGAAATAAAAAAAGCATATAGAAAGCTTGCACGAAAATACCACCCAGATGTAAATAAAGAGGTGTCTGCTGAAGAGAAGTTCAAAGAGATAAATGCGGCCTACGAGATACTCAGTGACAAAGAGAAAAAGCAACAGTATGATATGCATGGAGACTCTATGTTTGGTGGTCAAAACTTCCATGACTTTTCTCGTAGTCATGGCGGTGCTGGTGCTGGAAATATGGAAGATATACTTCGTGAAATGTTTGGCGGTGGCGGTGCGCAATTTGGTGGAGGAGGCAATCCATTTGGTGGAGGAGGCAATCCTTTTGGCGGTGGCTTTGGTGGTGGAGGTTTCCAGCAAGAAGTAAATCTTGATATGGAAACTAAAGTTACTATCCCTTTTATCGTTTCAGTTTTAGGTGGTAGCCACTCTGTTGCAGTCAATGGCGATAGATTTGACATAAAAATTCCAGCTGGTGTAAATAGCGGTGAGAAGATGCGAGTCAAGGGAAAAGGTCATACACAAGGTGGTCGCACGGGAGATCTTTTCTTAAAGATAACGGTTGCAAGCTCACCTGAGTATGAACGCGAAGGAGATGACCTTGTAAAATCTTTCGATGTGCCACTCCATGCAGCACTTTTTGGTGATAAGATAGCCATAGAGACACTAGAAAAAGAGATAAAACTCAAAGTACCTCAAAACACAAAAAATGGTCAGCGTTTTCGTGTAAAAGAGATGGGTGCAATGAATAGAAAAACAAAAACTCGTGGTAATCTTTACCTCAAAGCTAATATTGTACTACCAAATGTAGATGATCTTGATGAGGACTTAGTAGAACTTATGAAAGAGAAGCTTCCTAAGGAGTAAAAAATGATACACAACTATGATGAACCTGTATATCTTATAAGTATCGTTGCAAAGATTCTTGACATACACCCTCAAACACTAAGACAGTATGAACGCGAGAATCTTATATGCCCTTCGCGTTCAAACGGCCGTATACGCCTCTACTCCCAACGCGACATAGACAAGATAAAGCTTATCTTGCGTTTAACGAGAGAGCTTGGTGTCAACCTTGCTGGAGTAGACATCATACTGCGTTTAAAAGATAATGTAGATGGAATGGAAAAAGAGATAGCAGAACTTCGTCATGAAGTGCAAAAGGCAAAAAGTTCTCATTCTGTCGCTCCAGATAAAGCACTTGTCACAACGAGAAGTATTTATGAGATGATTATATTTGAAGACAAATAAGTGGCGACTACTCTTTGAGTCGCTCTATCTTTGCTCCCACACCCTCAAGCTTTGTTTCTAGTGAATCATAACCACGATCAAGATGATAAATTCTATGAATATTAGTCTCTCCTTCAGCTACAAGAGCAGCTAAAACTAGTGCTGAAGAGGCACGAAGATCAGTAGCCATAACATCTGCACCACTGAGTTGTGTTTTACCATTTACTGTAGCTGTATGACCATTGAGTGTCACATCTGCACCCATACGTTGTAGTTCACTTACATGCATAAAACGATTTTCAAAGAGTCTCTCCTCTATGATGGACACACCATCTGCCTGTGTAGCTAATGCTAAAAACTGTGCTTGCATATCTGTAGGGAATGCAGGGTACTCTTGAGTGATTATCTTCACAGGTTTTATCGTTTCTGCTGGATAAATAGTAATACTATCTTCTCTTATTGTAAAACTATTTCCCATCTCTTCAAGTTTTGAGAGTACTGCACCAAGATGTTTCGGTTCTACACTGCTCAATGTGATTTCCGACTTAGTAATAGCACCAGCACATAAATATGTCCCAGCTTCTATACGATCAGGAATGATAGCAAAATCTACAATATTTACAAGTTTACCTTGAGTTCCTTCTATTGTAAGAATAGCAGTACCTACACCCTCTATCTTTACACCACTTACTTGGAGTACTTCACAGAGTTGTACTACTTCAGGCTCACGCGCAGCATTTGTGATAGTCGTCACTCCATGAGCTAAGGCCGCTGCCATCACAATATTTGCAGTTCCAGTAACTGTAATCTTATCGAAGATGATATTTGCACCTTGTAGACCTTTTGGTGCTCTAGCTTCGATATATCCAGCTTTTATCTCTATCTCTGCACCCATCTGCTCTAATGCTTTGAGATGAAGATCAATAGGTCGTTGTCCTATAGCACAGCCACCAGGAAGAGAAACCTCACAGTGTCCAAAACGAGCAAGTATTGGACCAAGAACTAAGATAGAAGCCCGCATAGTTTTTACGATGTCATACGTCGCTTTTGTCTCATGTAAAGGCATAGTGTCTACTACTACTTGTTCTTTTTCAAAAGAGACAGCGGCCCCAAGGTTTGTTAGTAGTTTTAAAAGAGTTTTTATGTCTGCCACATCAGGTAAGTTTTTAATATTTACACTGTTTTTTGCTAAAATAGTCATAGCGATAAGTGGGAGTGATGCATTTTTTGCACCGGAAATATCTATCGTACCCTTGAGTGATTTAACACTCTGTGCTTTTAAGTAGTCCATAATTCTCTTTATATAGTTAAATTACTAGTATTATATCGAATTAATTTTGATATAATTTGAAGAGAAGATAGTTCAAGGAAGTTATGATGAGTTCAGCACTAGATAGATTAAAAAACTTAACAAATAAAATATCGAGTTATGAACTTGCACGTAAGACAAATAGACTACAACTCAAAAAACTTTTTTCTGAAATAGGTATAGATAAAAAAGTTGAAAACTTTGAAGATATTTTTCTTTTTAAGGCTATCAACCTCTCGGGAGCTTCACTTTTAGAAGAGAGTCTCGGTGAGATAAAAGAGGGAAAATATCTGCAAGTTTTAGCTATCAGCTATGACAAAACAGCAAAAGTAAAAAGTAAAAACACCTCACTTGCCTACTTTGGTCGTGTTGAAAATGTAGACACACCATTTAAAGACAAAGTTGTTGAGTTTATCATCCGTTATAGATTTGAGAAAAGTTTTATTACTTTAGAACACTACCATGGTATGATTGAGAGTATGGGATCAAGTAGTGAGTAAATTTTATCTACACCTTTGGTTTGCCTGGGCACTACGTTTAACTCTTAGCACCTTCAGTTTAGCACTCTTTCTCTCTGTTAGCGTAACATTTTTTCTTTTTGCAAAACAGGGTTTTCCTGCACTAAATGAAGATGTAATCAAAGCCCTACTCTCTATTTTAAAGTTTTGGTTCGCTCCCCTTTGGGGAATCACCCTACTTTATTCTCTCTTTCTAGGGATAAAATATATTTTTAATAATTGTAAAAAAGGCTATAAGCTTGAGTTATTAACCTGTCAAAAAGAGGGAAGAGTCGAGTCTATTGAAGTAGTAGGCTATGGAGACTTAGTAAAAGTCTGGAGGAAGTGGCTAATGCTTATTATCTGGCTTGTAGGTGCTCAAATGATTATAGCTATGGCGTTTAACTATCTCCTAAGCAGTAGTAACTTTTCTCTTTCCTGGTTTAATATCTACATACTCTATTGTTTTCTTCTCTTATCGGGGTACTTCTCCTTTATGATACTAAGTGTACGATGCAAACGTGTAAGGTTGGTAAAATGCTCCTATTTATAGATACAGAAACTACAGGTTTAGAAGAGTCAGACAAAATCTGTTCTCTCGCTCTTTTAGAAAATAATCATGCTCATTATGAACTGATAAACGAGAAAAAAAAGATTCCCTCTGAAGCCTCTGCTATTCATCACATCACCAAAGAGATGCTTGAGGGAAAACCTACACTTATAGAGAGTGAAACAATAGAGTTCTTGCAAAAATATAATAATAGTGAACATACTCTCATTGCTCATAATATTTCATTTGATATTGCTATGCTCAAATCTAGTGGCTTTTCATGGAATGGTGGGGTTATAGATACACTTCGTGTTACGAAGCATCTTATTCCTGAGTGTGAACAGTTTTCTTTGCAATTTCTACGTTATGAACTACGACTTTATAAGCAAGAGAATTTACTGTTAAAAAAGTATGGAATTAAAGATGCTTTGTATGCACATCATGCACTCAGTGATGCACTTGTGAATGAGCTACTTTTTGAGTATCTATTAGAGATGAGCAGTGTCGAGAAGATGCTCGAGCTGACATTTAAAAATGTACTTTTAGAGAAGTTTAACTTTGGAAAATATAAGGGTCGTTATATAGAAGAGATCTGTCTTAACGATCTTTCCTATGCCCAGTGGCTCTTAAACTCAAGCAGTGATGAAGATATGATATATAGTTTAAATTACTATCTACAAGGATAAAAATGCAAGTTGCAGTTTCATGTACCTCACCACTTCTACAAAAATCTCTAGAACTTTTTTTAGATAAGCATCTCAGCTCAGCTTCTAAAGCAGACATTATTATTAGAGATGAGAAATGTTTAGAAAATGATAAATGCTTCTATATAGGTATAGATGAGAGTGCTGACCTGAAAAAACCATTTTCAAAGTCACAGCTAATCCTTGCACTTGAAAAGCGATATAAAATATTGAATCCTCAAGAGTGGATTATCTCACAACAAGAACGATCAGAGACTCAAGGGAGTATGGACTTCTCCATATTAGAAAACCGCATAGAGTCACTCACACAAGAGTACCAAGAAAACATACTACGAACAGTAAGAGCATTTTATGAAAAATAATAAGAAAAAATTTACAAAAAAAATTATCGCTGGCATGTACAAGGGAAAAGTTCTCAAACTCCCAAGTAAAACAACTACACGAAGTTCAAAAACAATAGTTCTAGAATCTTTTTTTAACACTCTACAGTTTGATATAGTCGATGCAAACTTTGTAGAGGTTTTCTCAGGAAGTGGCAGTATTGGTCTTGAGGCACTCAGCCGTGGGGCAAAAGCTATTCATTTTATGGAGAAAGATCGGGATGCACTCTCTACACTCAAGTCAAATATCTCACAGCTAGACCCTAGTAAGTGTAGCGTTTATGGTGGTGATAGTTTTAGTAATATAAAAAGTGTAATCAGTAAACTCAAGAAAGCGGATGAAGATGCTTACTTTTATGTAGATCCTCCTTTTAGTATCCGAGATGGAATGGAAGATATTTACGATAAGACAATGAAGCTCATATCAAATCTTCCCCAAGAAAATGTCAAAATGGTTATCATAGAGTATATGACAGGCCTCGAAATTCCAGAAATATTAGGATCATTTTCTCTTACTAAAAATAAAAAATTTGGAAATACTTCCCTCGCCTACTTTACAGCAGAATAAACTGGAATAAAAATTGCTGTTCCTTAAGTAATCAAGGACAATATTATGAAATATTTTTTACTTTTACTACTTTTTTTATCCTCACTCAATGCAACAAAAATCAATGATGTTTCTAACATCGTTGGAGTTCGTGAAAACCAGATAATCGGCTACTCTCTTGTAGTGGGTCTGGAAAAAACTGGTGATGGAACAACTTCAAAGTTTACACTCCAGTCTATCTCAAACATGTTAAAAGCCATGAATATCGATATGAAACCCATAGACATCAAGTCTAAAAATGTTGCAGCAGTTGTTGTTACTGCGACTATGAAACCTTTTGCTAGACAGGGGGACCAGTTTGATGTTACCGTCTCTTCTATCGGTGATGCAAAATCTTTAGAGGGTGGAACACTTCTTATGACTCCACTGAAAGGGGTCGATGGAAAGATATATGCACTTGCTCAAGGAAGTATAAGTATCGGTGGTAGAAACACTCGTGGAGCAACACCTACTCACCCCACGACAGGAACTGTGTTCCAAGGTGGTTTAATAGAACGTGAAATAAATATCAATCTTTTTAACCAAGAGTATGCAACACTTTCACTCAAAGAGGCTGACTTTAAAAATGCAGTGGCCGTACAAAAAGCAATTAATAGCTTTTACAGTACACAAGTAGCTGTTGCAATAGACTCACGAAGTGTGAAGCTTAAATGCCCAAAAAATCGTTCTATGATAGAGTTTTTAGCTGAAGTTCAGAATATTGATATGGATTATAAACCAAAAAATAAGATTATTATTAATGAGCGTACAGGAACTATTGTTGCTGGTGTTGACATAGAACTAAAGCCTATTATCCTTACACATGGGGATATCACGATAAAGATAGTTGAGCAAAAAAATGTGAGTGCACCAACAGGCTCTATGGCAGTAGATAAAAATCTTGTTATAGGACTTAATGAAGATGAAATCTATACAAAAAAAGGAACAACAACAGTTGCCAATCTTGTAAGGTCTCTACAGAAAATGGGTGCCTCTCCAAAGGATATCATCTCTATACTCGAAGCTATGAAAACAGCTGGAAGTATAGCAGCTGATTTAGAGGTGATGTAAGATGAGTTATGGCATGAATGCACTCCAAGCACAGTCCCAACTTCTAACGCAAAACAGTGCTATTCCTAAAATAAACCCAAAAAGTGAGGATAAAGAACTCCGTAAACAGACAGATGCCTTTGAAGCTGTTATAGTAAAAATGCTTATGGATAATGCAGCAAAAAACGATAAAGATCTCTTCTCTTCACAGAAAGATCCAGGAGATAAAATCTATAAATCTATGTACAGGGATGAACTTTCAAAAGCAAGTGCTGGTAGTTTTGGATTTTCACAAATGCTTTATGACTATTTGAGTGAAAAAAGATAGATTTTTACTAAAGAAAATCACTTATTTGCCGATGTATTGAGTATAAAGGATAAATTATGATTTCACAGACAACAAACACTGCTATTCGTGCGGCTTATCCAAGCAAAACACAGGAAGCAAAAGAGACAAAACAAAATACTCAATCTACAACTCAGAATGAGCGTAGCCGAGTAGACCAGCTCAAAGAGTCAATAGACTCTGGAACATACAAAGTAAACCTTGAAGCCACTGCACAAAAAATGGCGGAGAACTTACTTTAAATAAAAAGATAAAGTAATCAGGAGTTAGATATGTTATCACAACACTTACAAAATGCCTTAAATGATTTAAGAGACATTATAAACATAACAAAATCTGACATAGAAGATATCAAAAGAGCTGAACATGAGACTCAGTTTGAAAGACTCTCACTTAAAGAAGAAAAACTTAAAAGCTTTGAAGCAAAAAAAGCGATCATTGATCATGAAATTTCCTCTTTGATGACTGCTAATCCTGATACTGACCTTCCCAATCTTCTTAACCAAGAACAACATCAACTCCTAGATGAGCTTAAAGACGAACTTAACAATCTCAGAGAAGTAAACAAACACTATGCAAAACTTGTCTTAGTCATCAGTAATTTATACAATACATTTTTAGAAAGGTTAGTACCTACAGAGATGCAAGGTTACAATAAAGTAGCCTCAAAAAACCCCTCTATTCTTGAAGTGAGAGTCTAAGATGTCTTCTATATTTAACACTCTTAGCATCGGATATAGTGGTTTAAGTGCTGCACAAGTTGGGATAAATACTACTGGTAATAACATTTCAAATGCTGAAGTTGAGGGCTACTCTCGCCAACGTGTTATCCAGTCTACACAAACTCCACTATTTAGTGGTGCTGGCAATGTAGGTAATGGTACACAAGTTCAAGATATCAAACGAGTTTTTGATAATTTTGTATTTGATAGGTATGTCAGTGTTTCCTCCGATAAAGAGTACACCGATTTTACTCAAAAAAGCTTAGAAGAACTCTCTACATACTTTCCGGAGGTAGATGGAGTAGGTATAAAAGCTGACCTCAATGAGTTTTATAATATGTGGCAAACATTTGCAGACAATCCAAACAATGATGCTATCAAAGTAGCACTTGCAAAACAGACAGAAACACTTTCACAGCATATAAACCAGACTCAATCACAAGTAAAAGCACTACAAAGTAGTATCAATGAACAGTTAAAAACAAATGTAGATGAAGTAAATACTTTAGCAAAACAGCTAGCTGACCTCAATGGATCTATAGATACTGCTGAATCTGGCGACGTATATACAGCAAGTGACCTAAGAGATAGAAGAAATGTGTTAGAACGTTCTTTAGCCCGTCTTATAGGATCAAAAGTAAATCAGGGACAACTAGAATCTAATATGCAGATAGATTCTAACTCTAACACGAGAACAGGAAGTTATACTCTCAGTGTCAATGGCTTTAATATTGTAGATGGAAAAACTTTTCACCCCATTAGTATCTCCAATGAAAATAATAAAGATGGCTTTTACTCTGTCTCTTACGAGAGACAAGATGGTGCATTAATTCCTATGGAGGAGTCAATAAATGGTGGTAAAATTGGTGCCATCTTTGACCTTCGTGGTGGGGTTGTCGATACTACAACAGGGGTACCAAAAGATGGAACTATTCAAAATGTTGTAGCACAACTTGATGCATTCTCAAAGGGATTAATAGAGGCTACAAATAACCTCTATGCCTCAAGCTCTACAACTCGTATGCAATCAAACCCTCAAGAGGTAGATCCATCAAGCCCTCTTTTAAACTCAAATCTTAACATAAATAAAGGCACTTTTGATCTTGTTGTATATGATGTAAATGGGAATGAAGTCGCTCGAAGAAGTATAAACATTGATCAAGCAACTTCGATGAGTGGAACTGCAGGTGGAGACTCAATACAGGGGCAAATTGAAGATCCTACAATAGATGACAATAACGATGGAAATGCGAACAACAATATAGATGACTTCATCCAGTTCAACTACCAGAAATCAGCAGATGGTATCACTAGACTAGAGTTAAATATGGAGCCTCTCTCTCAATCACAAGGCTATACTTTTTCACTTGAAGACAAACTCCCTGAAACAGGTTTTTCCTCAGGGACAAATTTTGCTGGTGCCTTAGGTATGGGAAGATTTTTTGATGGAGACAGTGCAAGCAATATTGACCTAACATCTTCCATTAAAAATAACTCTACTCTACTCAATGCAGGTTATTCGGGAACAGATGGAGATAGTAGAGTTGCATTAAATATGGTACAGCAACAGTTTGAGAAATACAACTTTGAAGTCGGTCAAGATAATTATAACAGTACAATATATGGTATGTTTGATATCACCTCAACATTTGTTGGTATAGCCACAAACGCAGCAATCACAAAAAATGAGACTACACAGACACAGTTTAATGCAGTAAAGCTTGAGTATAATTCAGTATCAAAAGTAAGTGTTGATGAGGAATTAACAAACCTCATTAAATACCAAACATCTTATGGAGCCTCGGCAAAAGTTATTACAGCAGTAGATCAGATGATGCAGACACTTTTAGGGATTAAACAATAGTCTAAGATGCCTTTTTTTAGCATATTTATCTTACTTTTTGTATTTCTCTTCTCTTTTTTAGGGAATGTAGTTTTTGGTCTGGATGCATATACATTGCATCGCAATTCTATCCTCCTTGCACCCTCCTCTGAGTTTCTTTTAGGTACAGATAGACTTGGTCGAGATATCTTAGCACGACTTATAGAAGGTGGGAAAGTTTCACTTATCATAGGGGTAGGTTCTGCATTTATAGCTTCATTTACAGGTTTACTTTTAGGATCTTTCGCTGGTTATTTTAGAGGAAACAGTGACAAGATTTTCATAGTCGTCGTTGACCTTTTTTTAACATTTCCAACATTTTTTTTGCTCCTAGCTCTCGTCAGTTATGTCAATGCTTCAGTATGGGTACTCATAGTGATTATCTCTATTACAGGATGGATGACAACCGCTAGACTCATAAGAAGTGAGAGTTTTAAAATCACTTCACAACCTTACATTAAGATACTTAACATTGCCCAGGTAAGCAGTTTTAAGATTTTACTCAAGTACTATGCACCTATCCTTGCTCCTATCTTCTTTGTGAGTTTTACCTTTGGGGTAGGTGGTGCTATTCTTGCTGAGTCTGGCTTAAGCTTTTTAGGGCTTGGTATTGTAGCTCCTCAAATGAGCTGGGGTACTATACTTAGCGGTGGTAAAGATGTTGTAGAGATAGCATGGTGGGTAAGTTTTTTTCCTGGTCTTCTCATATTTCTCGTGACATTTTCACTTATCAACATATCTAACTATCTCCAGCAATTAACAAACACAAAAGAGATACAAAAATAAGGATATTTTATGCAAAAACAACAAGAACAAAAGATAGGTTATTATTTTATTATTATGGCTAGTGTTGTTATTATTCTCGCTGGTATTAAAAGTGCCTCTGCTATTTTGGTACCTTTTTTACTCTCGCTCTTTATTGCCATTATCCTTGCACCACTCTATACATACTTCACAAAAAAAAGAGTGCCTAGTGCTCTTGCTCTACTCATAGTTATGACTCTCTTTTTAATCCTCATAGCACTTGTTGCTAAACTCATTGGAACTTCTATAACAGATTTTAGTGCTAACATTGACATCTATACTCAAAAACTCAGTCTCCAGTATAAAGAATTCTCTGTTTATGCGACAAATATAGGTTTGGAAATTCCAGAAGATGCCTTTGCAAATATTTTTGATACAAAACGTATTATGACCTTTAGTACCACTATTTTGCAAAGCCTTGGTGGCTTATTCACCAACGGCTTTGTAATAATTTTGACTGTCATCTTTATGCTTTTAGAATTTACACACTTTATGACTAAAATAGATCGTGCTGATGGAGAGAAAGATACACTGAAACATATAGAGATGATTGCAACAAATATTAAACACTATATGGTTATAAAAACACTTATCTCTATTGGGACAGGTCTTATTGTATGGATTGTGCTACTTATGATTGGTACTGATTATGCATTTTTATGGGCTGTTCTCGCATTTTTATTTAACTTTATTCCAAATATTGGCTCCATCATTGCAGCTGTTCCCGCAGTGCTCATGACCCTTGTACAACTCGGTAGTTTTAGTGCACTACTTGTCACAGGCCTATATGTAGGAGTTAATGTTGTGATGGGTTCTATAGTAGAGCCAAAAGTGATGGGAAAAGGCTTAGGTCTTTCAACTTTAGTAGTCTTTCTCTCACTTCTTTTTTGGGGTTGGCTACTTGGTATAGTAGGTATGCTTCTTTCTATACCTCTTACAATAATGGCAAAAATCATCTGTGAGGCCCATCCAAATACAAGATGGATATCCACACTACTAGGTTCAGGTGAGCATCTTATTCAAAGAGCTTGATTAGTGAAAAGTAAACTCTTTTTTAGTACGAATATTTTTTTTAAGTGAAAAAATATTTTTATAAAAAACCTTCTCTATCTCATACTCTTTACTCTCTTTTGGAAGTTTTACTTTAAACTCATCACCTTCAGACTTCCCTATCATTGCTCTTGCTAATGGTGAATGAATAGAGATGAGACCATTTTCTGGTTCACTCTCTAAAACACCACAAAGAGTATAGCTCTCTTCTTCATCTGTATCAATATTTATTACCTCTACACTACTACCAAAAGAGATTTTTTCATGTGCATGTAAAGAGGGGTCAATGATTTTAGAGTTTTGAATCATTTTGTTGAGATAAAAGAGCCGTTTATCTATAAAACGAAGCTTCTCCTTCGCAGCATGATAATCTGCATTTTCACTTCTATCACCCTGAGCAGCAGCCACAAGTTTTTCATGAGCAACTTTTGGTTTCTCCTCTTCTAGTAAATATTTGAATTCCTCAACTAGAAGATCATATCCCTCTATGCTCATAGGCTCTAGCATAAACTACACTACTCCTCAAACCCGAGTATATAGTAAGTCTCTTTCTTATCTAACTTTTCAATATCTACCTTGAACTTTTCACTAAAGTGTGCTACTTTTTCATGTGCTTCTTCGGCTAGTGCAGGTGTAGGAGACTCTATTTTTATCTTGAAATGTTTGTTAGAGTTTGACATAGCGATATAAGCATTATTTACTTTAAGATGATCATTAAGATCCATAATATGCTTCTGAATTTTCTCATACCCAGGTGTACTCTCTATAATATCATCCAACTGTTTTACTAGTGCTTCATTTGGTATATAACCTAACTGTGTTAACATTGCTTCTCTTTGCATTTCATTCTATCCTTTAGGGTTGCCCTTAATTATTTTAAAAAATAATATCAGTTTTTTGTAAATATTCAGTCTGAATTTATCTCATATGACTATAATTATGAAATAAGTAAATTTGTAATAAGGCAAAAAATATGACTGAAGAGATACTCAAAAAAATAAAACAACTCCCCCCACTGCCAGAATCTGCAATGCAGATTGAAGCAGTCTATCAAGATCCAGATAGTAGTTTTAATGATATGGTGAAAATTTTAGAGAAAGATCCTCTCTTAACAGCAGATATTCTCAAAGCAGCAAACTCTCCTTTATATGGTTTTAGTCGTGAGATAAATGCCATCTCTCAAGCAGTTGGTCTCTTCGGGATGGGAACAGTACGTGGTTTTGCCCTTGCTTCTATAGTGAAAAAAAGTTTTTCACTCGATCTATCACCTTATGGTATAAACAACGATATGTTCTCAGCACTCTCAAAAAACCAACATGCACTTATGACTGCATGGTGTCTTAAAAAAGAGAACAAGTTAATGGGTGTACTCTCTCCTGCAGCATTTCTTGTAGAGATAGGAAAGGTTTTAATTGCTCAACAAATTATGTCTGATAACAAACAAGATGAATTTGCTTCAGTACTTAAAGAGTTAGGTGATGTTGAAGAAGCAGAGAGAGAAATTGTAGGTGTTGATACACCAGAAGTAAGTGCAACTATCTTTGCTCAGTGGAAGTTTGAGGAGGGTCTTGTTGATGTTATCAGAAACTGCCAAAACCCTGAAAAAGCGGCAGAAGATGATCAGCGTGCAGCCCAGATTTTACATGTGGTACGTGTTGCTGTTCCGATTAGTGGTGTAATGACTGAAGAGAGTATAAAGATGGCTAAAGAGCTAATAGAGAAATACTCTTTAGACCTTACAAGCTTTGAAACTGCGTTAGAAAATAACGCCTAATATATAATTGAAATCTCTACTTATAAGACTCACACTTGGTGTGAGTGAACTGGATATCACTCCTGATGAAGCAAAAATAGTTGCCCAGTGGCTCTCAAAAAAATATCTTACAAAAAAAGACTCTATTTATAAATTTAACTCTAAGTACCGTGCTGGAACATTAGGTCTCGTTCAAAAAGAGACAGCCTACCTACATGTTATAGGAGAGAATGTTCGTGATCTATTTATAGAAGAGCTTGGTATTGCTACAGAGGGTGACCTTATCATCGCCCAGCGCCTACTCGGCAAACGCGGTACACCCTCAGCAAAAATAGTTGAGATAGTTGGTCGTGAGCAGAGCTTTAGTATTGCTTACATTATATTTAAAGAAAACCACAAGGCACTTGTAGATTTAAGAACTGATTTTCCTATCGGTGCAGAGCTGACTCATGAGGAGTTGGCAAAGTATAAAACAGGGGATATTTTTAAGATAGACAACCAAGAGAACAGAGTCCTAGAGTGTTTAGGCAATATCTCCGACCCTCTCGTAGATGAAAAAATCGTAATGGCTCAGTTTAACAAACACGATGCGTTTGAAGAGGATGTACTAGAGATAGCAAGATCTTTCCCTCCAGTCGATGCAAAAAAATATCCTGATCGCAAAGATTTACGAGAGCTAGACTTCTGTACCATTGATCCTGTAACTGCAAAAGATTATGATGATGCTATCTGCTGGGATGACGAGAATTCTACGCTCTATGTCGCTATTGCCGATGTAAGTGAGTATGTCAAGCCTTTTGGTGCATTAGATAATGAGGCGATTTACAGAAGTTTCTCTATCTACCTCCCACATCGTTCTATCCCTATGCTCCCAAGAGAGTTAAGTGAAACACTCTGCTCCTTGCAGCCTCATGTAGATAGACTCGCTTATGTTTTTGAGATAAAGCTAAACCTAAAAACCTTAGAAGTGGCAAGTTCTCAAGTTTATGAGGCTCTTATTCACTCCAAACGCCGATTTAACTATGAAGAGATAGATGCCTACTTTGGAGGAAAACTTAAAGCAGAAGATAGAGAAGAGCAGAGAGTGTTTGACTCCCTTACAAAGCTACGTTTTGTGACAGATAGCCTTAAGATAAAACGTCTTAAAGTTGGCTATGATTTCCACTCTGTTGAGATAGATATGAAGATAGATGAGAACTCAAATCTCATTTCAACTACCGAAGCAGAGGAGACACCATCACACTCCCTCATAGAAGACTGTATGCTTCTCGCCAACAAAGAGGCAGCCTCACAATATGAGAGAGGACTCTTTAGAATCCATGAGCAACCGACTCAAAACAAACTCCAAATTCTCTATCAAGAGTTAGCTGGAATTGGGATGCAGATAGAGATTAAAAAATCTACAAAAGAGACTATCACAAACATCCAGGAACAGGCAAAAGCTATGGGGCTAGAGTCTGAGGTCGATACTCTCATCATCCAGTCACAGATGCAAGCGAGATATGCACCGCTGAACTCTGGACACTTTGGTTTAGGTTTTGAGTGCTATACACATTTCACTTCCCCAATACGACGCTACTCCGACCTTATCGTCCATAGACTCCTCAAAGCCATCAATGCAGGAGACACCCAAGAGGGTTCTTATGTTCTTCGCAACATCGAAGCACTCGCTATGGCTATCAGTGAAAAAGAGAGAGAAGCGAGTAAAATAGAGACTGAATTTAAGGCTCGAAAATATGCAAGATGGGCAAACGAGAATTTAGGCAAAGAGTTCAAAGCAAGAATTACAGCTACAGAAGTAGAGGTAAAAGCAGAAATCCACGACACTATCTCTGGCGCTCGTGTACTTATAAGCTCTAGCGATGACATAGCCCTTTTTGAAGATGTTATCATTCGCATAGAGTCTGTAGATATTCCTCGTGCAAAAATCTCTGCCGTTGTGGTGGGCAAGCAGGATGTATAAAAACGAGTTAGACAGTGCCATACGAAGTGGCAAAGTCAGTAACTCTTTTATCTTCTTTGGGGAGAGTTCTTTTCTTATAGATATGTACACAACTATGATGAGCAATGTAGAAGATGCCAACACAGTCGCGTTTTATCACGATGAGTATGACTTCAACTCTGCAAAAGCACATCTCTCACAAGGTTCTCTCTTTGGCGATAGAAACATTCTTATCATCAAAAGCACCAAAAAAGTACCTAAAAAAGAGCTAGATATACTCCTAGAGTTTTGCCAAAAAAACCCTGACAATATCTTCATCTATGCCTACTACGGAACAGACCACAAAACCTATAACAACAAAAAAGCCTTTGCTAAAACAGACGCGATGGCAGTACGTTTTTTCCACCCCAAAGATTTTGAAGCACAGAACATTGTACTACAAGTTGCTCAAGAAAAAAAAGTAAATATAGATAAGTACACAGTCGCTCATCTCTTAGGAGTGCATAATGGTGACGTCGCATTAGCATGCAACGAGATAGAGAAGTTCCGTGTCTTCGATCGTACTATCACAACAAAAGATATAGACACTCTTGTCTATGGTTTAGGCGAAGTAAACTTAGATGATTTTATACTCAAACTCTTAAATAAAAAAGATTTCAAAGATGATTTAGCTTCTATCTTAGAACACGGTGAAGATGAGATACGAGTCCTCACAGCAACAACAGCTTACATCACCCAACTCTATATGTTCAACATCTACATCAGAGTAAACGGGGCTCCAAATGCCTTAGAAATCCTCGGTTACCCTGCCCCAAAGTTCGTAGTTGATGCAAAAGCAACACAATCCATAAAAATAAAACCTGCTATCTACGCAAAACTACACGAACTATTACTGACTAGTGAGCTCAAAATGAAGAGTGCGAACATCGATAAAGGTGCCATACTACTCTCAACTTTTATTCGCATGCAAAAACTCCTCTAATTAATCTCCTACTTTTAACAACTACTCAGCACACTTCTTGTATAATCGCAATAATTATTTCTCCATATAAGGAATTGCCATGCGCGGTTATAAAGTATTTGCTGGAAGTGCCAGTGTTGAGTTTGCACAAGAAATTTGTAGTGTTTTAGATATTCCATTAGGAAATGCTGATGTGAAAAAGTTTAGTGATGGTGAGATTTCAGTACAGATTGCTGAGTCAGTTCGTGGTCGTGATGTATTTATCGTTCAGAGTACTGGTGCTCCATCAAACGACAACTTAATGGAACTTCTTATCATGACAGACGCACTTAAGCGCTCTTCTGCTTCAAGTATTACAGCTGTGGTTCCTTACTATGGTTATGCTCGTCAAGACCGTAAGGCAGCTCCACGTGTACCTATTACTGCAAAACTTGTTGCGAATCTTTATGAGACTGCTGGAATTGACCGTGTTGTTACTATTGACCTTCATGCTGGTCAGATTCAAGGTTTCTTTGATATTCCAGTTGACAACCTTTATGGTTCTGTAACATTTGAGCACTACATTAAGTCTAAAAACTTGAAAAACCCTATCATCGCTAGTCCAGATATCGGTGGTGTTGCTCGTGCTCGTTACTTTGCAAAACGCATGGGTCTTGAGATGGTTATCGTTGATAAACGCCGTGAAAAAGCGAATGAAGCTGAAGTTATGGGTATCATAGGTGATGTCGAGGGTTATGATGTTATCATGATTGATGATATGGTTGATACTGCTGGAACTATGGTCAAAGCGGCAACTGCTCTGAAAAACAAGGGTGCGACATCAGTTATGGCTTGTGCTACTCACGGTGTTCTTAGTGGAAAAGCTTATGAAAATTTAGAAAATGGTGAGCTAGACGAGCTTATAATCACCAATACACTAGATACAAAAGAGCACAAAAAAATAAAAGTTTTAACTGTTGCTCCTCTCTTTGCTGAAGTAATTCGTCGCGTTTATCACAATGAAAGCGTTAATGGACTTTTTGCATAATTAAAATTTTATCGACAGGAATATAATTGGAAAATATTAGAAACTTCTCTATTATCGCTCATATTGATCATGGGAAAAGTACCTTAGCTGATCGTATCATTCAAGAGTGTGGCTCAGTCACAGAACGTGAAATGAGCTCGCAGATGATGGACACTATGGACATAGAACAAGAACGCGGTATTACCATCAAAGCTCAATCTGTAAGACTTGATTATGTCAAAGATGGTAAGCCCTATGTACTTAACCTCATAGACACTCCGGGACATGTTGACTTCTCTTATGAAGTAAGTAAATCTCTTGCTTCCTCTGATGGGGCACTTCTTATCGTAGATGCGGCACAAGGTGTAGAAGCACAAACTATTGCAAATGTTTACTTGGCATTAGACAATGATCTTGAGCTTATTCCTGTTATAAACAAAATAGACCTTCCAGCTGCTGAGCCTGAACGTGTTGCTGAAGAGATTGAAGAGGCAATAGGTATCGATGCTACTGATGCTTGTTTAGTCTCTGCAAAGTCTGGGCTAGGAATCCGTGAGCTTATAGACTCCATAGTAGATCGTGTACCTGCACCAGTTGGAGACCCAGAGGCTACTACAAAAGCTATCATTTATGACTCTTGGTTTGATACTTACCTTGGAGCACTTGCACTGGTACGTGTTTTTGATGGTGAGATACAAAAAGGGCAAAACATCAAACTTATGAGTAGTGGAGAGGAGCATCAAGTCTTAGACCTAATGTACCCACACCCTATGAAAAAGATCAAAACAAACGCCATCAAGTCTGGTGAGATTGGTATCGTTGTTCTAGGTCTTAAAGAGGTTGCTGTTATCAATGTTGGTGATACTATCACTGATGCGAAAAATCCTACTGCTGAGCCTGTTGGAGACTACGAGCCTGCCAAGCCTTTTGTATTTGCTGGAATCTACCCAATAGATACTGATAAGTTTGAAGATCTTCGTGATGCTCTTGATAAGCTGCGTTTAAATGACTCTTCACTCTCCTTTGAGCCTGAGACATCTGTGGCGTTAGGGTTTGGTTTTCGTGTAGGTTTTCTTGGAATGCTTCACATGGAAGTGATAAAAGAGCGACTAGAACGCGAGTACAACCTTGATCTTATTGCTTCTGCTCCTTCAGTTGTTTACAATGTCTATCTTACAAATGGCGATATGGTAGAAGTACAGAACCCTTCCCAGCTCCCAGAGATTCAAAAAATAGACCATATTGAAGAGCCTTATGTGCGTGCTACAGTTATAACGCCAGCCGAGTATCTTGGAAATATCATCACACTTTTAGTCTCTAAACGCGGTAACCAAACAAAGATGACTTATCTTAATGAAGATAGAGTTATGCTTGAGTATGAGATCCCAATGAATGAAATCGTGATGGACTTTTATGATACACTCAAGTCTATCTCTAAGGGTTATGCATCATTTGACTATGAGCCTATTGACTTCAAAACTGGTGACCTTGTCAAGCTTGACATCAAGGTAGCTGGTGAGGCTGTTGATGCACTTAGTGTCGTCGTTCCTCGTAACCAAGCACTCCCTCGTGGTCGTGTTCTTGTAAAAAATATGAAAGAGCTTATCCCTAGACAACTCTTTGAGGTGGCTGTTCAAGCCTCTTTAGGAAGCCAGATTATTGCTCGTGAGACTGTGAAGTCTATGGGTAAGAATGTTACTGCTAAGTGTTACGGTGGAGATATCACTCGTAAACGTAAGCTTTTAGAGAAACAAAAAGCTGGTAAGAAGAGAATGAAGTCTATAGGAAAGGTACAACTTCCACAAGAGGCCTTTATGTCTGTTCTTAAGATGGACTAAGCGACTCTCTTGTGCGATGTTTACTGTGTGAGAACTTATCTCTCACACATATCTGCTCACACTGCCAAACTACTTTTTTAAAACCCTCACGCTATAAACGCCAGCTGGAAAACGGTATAGAAGTTTTCTCTTTTTACAAATATAACGACATTAAAGAACTTCTCCATACTAAACATACAGACTTAGGCTTTTATATCTACAAGATTTTAGCTATAAATTCTCTTAAACTTTTTGCCGAATCTTTTGAGTTCACACAAAAACTAGCTTCCCTATGTATAGATGACACTATAAAAAGTGGCTATTCTCACACTGCCATACTCAATGCCACTCTCAAATCAAGAGTTATAAAACCCTACTACTCTAAACTAAGAGCAAGAAATCCTATCTCTTACTCAGGAAAAGATCGTGCTTTTAGACTCAACAACCCTCGAGACTTCCAGTTTAAAAACTTTAAAGAGAAAGAGCTTATCCTAGTAGATGATATCATTACAACAGGAAGTACATTGACGCAAGCTATCAAGCTATTGCAAAAACAGAATAAAGAAGTACTTTTTTGTCTTACACTCTGTGATGTCGCGAATAGATAATCATACTTGATGTATATAGACTCAACTTTATTAATTTTTTAAACTAAACTATTACTTGACATTATTACACTCAATTAGTATAATACACTCAACTTTTAAAAAAAGGAGTCATGTAACTATTATGTCTAAAGAAGAATTACAAGATGAGAACCTCATTAAAGAGGAAGAGATCGTAGAAGAACAAGAGATTCTTGATCAAGAAGCTGAGGCTGATGCAGAAGCTGTTGAGAATGAGTTTGATCTGCTTCAAACTGAATTAACAGAGCTTAAAGATAAATATGCTCGTGTTCATGCTGACTTTGATAATATCAAAAAAAGACTTGAGCGTGAGAAATACACAGCTGTTGAGTATGCAAATGAAAAATTTGCTAAAGATATGATTCCAGTGATGGATGCACTTGATGGTGCGATGAAGTCTGTTGAGATAGATGGAGATAAAGCAGAACTCTTTGATAAACTTAAAGAGGGAATAGAACTTACACATAAGCAATTTCTCACTCAACTAGAGAAGCATGGGGTAACTATGGTTGCACATGATGAACCATTTGATCCAAATATCCACAATGCTGTTCAAGCAGTAGATAATGAAAAAGTGGAGTCTGGACAAATCGTACAAACTTTTCAAACTGGATACAAGTATAAAAATCGCCCACTTCGTGAAGCGATGGTCATAGTCGCGAATTAATGTCGCTTCTGCTACTTAGGTGGCAAAACTAATTTTTAAAACATACTATACTTTCACTGTTTTAAAAAATAAAATAACAAAAAATACAAATTAAGGAAATAATAATGAGTAAAGTAATTGGAATAGATTTAGGAACTACAAATAGTTGTGTTGCAGTATATGAGGGTGGTGAAGCGAAAATCATCCCTAATGCAGAGGGTAAAAATACTACTCCTTCAGTAGTAGCATTTACAGATAAGGGTGAGGTTCTTGTTGGAGATCCTGCAAAACGTCAAGCGATCACTAACCCAGAGAAGACTATTTCTTCTATTAAGAGAATTATGGGTCTTATGATGGATGAGGAAAATGCTAAAGCTGCACACGATAAAGTTACGTATAACATCGTAAACAAAGATGGTGCTGCCTGTGTTGATGTTGCTGGTAAAGTTTACACGCCACAAGAGATCTCTGCAAAGATTCTTACAAAGCTAAAAGAAGATGCTGAAGCTTACATCGGTGGAAAAGTTACTGATGCAGTTATCACAGTACCTGCATACTTCAACGACAGCCAACGTAAAGCGACTAAAGATGCTGGTACTATTGCTGGTCTTAATGTTTTAAGAATTATCAATGAGCCAACTGCATCTGCACTTGCTTATGGTCTAGAGTCAAAGTCAGAAGAGAATGTACTTGTTTATGACCTTGGTGGTGGTACATTTGATGTAACAACTCTCGAGATCTCTGATGGTACTTTTGAGGTTCTTTCAACTGATGGTAATGCATTCCTCGGTGGTGATGATTTTGATAATAAAATCGTTGACTTCTTAAATGATGAGTTCAAGAACTCTCACGGTATAGAGCTTAAAAACGATAAGATGGCACTACAACGTCTAAAAGATTCTGCTGAAAATGCTAAAAAAGAGTTATCTTCTGCAACTGAAACAGAGATTAACTTACCATTTATCACTATGACAGAAGCTGGACCACAACACTTAGTTGTAAAACTTACTCGTGCTAAGTTTGAGGGTATGATTAGCGGTCTTATCGATGAGACTATCGAGCATATCAAAACAGCTATGAAAGAGGCTGACTTAGATAATAACGAGATCAAAGAGATCATCATGGTTGGTGGATCTACTCGTGTACCAGCTGCACAAGAAGCAGTTTCTAAATACTTCGGTGGAAAAGACCTTAACAAAGGTGTAAACCCTGATGAAGTTGTTGCTGCTGGTGCTGCTATCCAAGGCGGTGTTTTAAGAGGAGATGTTAAAGATGTTCTTTTACTTGATGTAACACCATTATCACTTGGTATTGAGACTCTTGGTGGAGTTGCTACGAAGATTATTGAAAAAGGAACAACTATCCCTGTAAAAAAATCTCAAGTATTTTCAACTGCAGAAGACAACCAACCAGCAGTAAGTATCTCAGTAGTACAAGGTGAGCGTGAGTTTGCTAAAGATAATAAGTCTCTTGGTCTTTTTGAGCTTGGTGACATTCCAGCAGCACCACGTGGTGTACCACAAATTGAAGTAACTTTTGACATCGATGCAAATGGAATCTTAACTGTTAGCTCAACTGATAAAGGCACTGGTAAAAGCCAGTCTATCACAATCTCTGGATCATCTGGACTAAGTGAAGAAGAGATCAACAAAATGGTTCAAGATGCAGAAGAGAATAAGGTTGCTGATGAAGAGAGAAAAGCACTAGTTGATCTTAAAAACCAAGCTGATGCACTAATCGTTCAAACTGAAAAATCTGTAGAAGAGATGGGTGATAAACTTGAAGCTGAAGAAAAAGCTAAAATAGAAACTGCAGTAGCAGACTTAAAAGAGACTTTAAAAGATGAAGCTGCTACTAAAGAGCAAATCGAAGAGAAAGTAAAAGCTCTCACAGAAGCTGCACATAAAATGGCAGAAGAGATGTACAAACAAGAACAAGACCCTGCAAAAGCTGAAGCTGATGCTAAGAAAAAGAAAGAAGAGGACGATGTAATAGACGCAGAGATTGAATAGAGTTCAAACATCTCTAGCACTGAAGACATTATCGATGCTGAGATAGAGTAAGTTTTACTCTTTCTCTCTTATAACACTGACTTTATCGGTGTTATAAGCCAACTCCCATAAAATATACTTTTCTCATTTTCTATTGAATACTATAATATCTTTATACAATCACTAGGAAAATATTTGAAAGCTAAAATCAAACACTATATTAAAGAGATACTTCTTTTCATTTTTGTTATGAGCATATTTGCCAATGTCATAAGTCTTTACAAGGCACGAGATCTTAACAAATCCACACTTTCACTCCAAACACAAAAACTCATCGATGCTTCAACTTATACAATTCCAAATAATAAACCTTTAATGCTCCATTTTTGGGCAACTTGGTGTCCTATTTGTAAGGCAGAAGCTGACAATGTTGAGAGACTCTCTCACTACTATAATGTCGTAACAGTAGCAGTAAATTCTGGAACTGATTATGAGATAAAAAAGTATTTAGATGAGCGAGATTTAACATTTAAAGTGATAAACGATAAAGATGGTAGCCTCGCTAAACACCTCAATGTCAATGTTTACCCAACAACTTTTATTTATAATAAAAATAAAACACTTCTCTTTAGTGAAGTAGGCTATACTAGTAGTTTTGGTCTATGGATACGAATGCTCTGGGCTAGTTTATGAACCCACCCCTCCTAGATAGGCATCATTCATATCTTCTATCTTTTCTCCCTTATGATGTGAAAGAAAATAGACTAAATCATTAATATTTTTATCACTTAACTCTTCTACAAACTGAGCCATCATCTGTTGCGAAACACTTTGTGCTTTTCCTGCTCTAAAATCTTTTAATTTTTTTTCAAGATAAGCACTTTTTTTGTTTGCGAGTCGAGGATATGAGGTGCTTCCCTCTGCCGATGGGCCATGACAACTTGAACAACTCTTGGCAAAAAAGAGCATCTCTCCACGATTATAGGATGCTTCATCTGCTAATAAAATATTTATAAATAAAACAAATAGTGTAATCAATCTCATATTTATCTCCTCTTTGGTATAATAATACCAAAAAGTAGCCTTATATTGAATAATTTTGAGTTTGTTTATCCTTATACTTTTGCACTACTGTTACTCATTATCTGTATTTACAAGTGCCCTGCCATACTCAAAAAAATATATTTTCCCCATTTAACATTTTTTACGAAACAAACATACTCCATGCATAAAGAGAAACTCTTTTACTCTCTCATCATCGCACTACTTATTACAGCCCTTGCTTCTCCTATCTCCTATGACCAAAAAGAGTCCTCTAAACGCAAGGGTCGTGATCTTGTTTTTGCACTTGATACTAGTGGCTCTATGGCAGAGAGTGGTTTTGACAAAGAACATCCTCAAAAGGAGAAGTTCACTGCCCTTAAAGAGCTTCTCTCCACCTTCGTAAAGCATCGTTATAATGACAATGTCGGAGTAAGTATCTTTGGTACCTTCGCCTATGGAGCGATTCCTCTAAGTTATGATATGAAAAGTGTCACCTTTTTACTCAATTTTTTTGATGTAGGTATTGCAGGAGATAGTACAGCTATAGGAGAGGGGATAGAGAGTGCTTTAAAGATTCTCAAAAAGGGTGAAGCAAAAGAGAAAGTCATAATTCTCATAACAGATGGTTATCAAAATAGTGGTGCCATTTCAGTCAAAACTGCAGTAGCTCATGCAAAAGAGATGGGTGTAAAAATCTATCCTATTGGTCTGGGAGAAGAGAGTGATTTTGATGCTAACCTTCTAAGGTTAATCGCAAAAAATACCGATGCTAAAATGTTTGCAGCCAGGAATAGCCAAGATTTAGCAGATGTTTACAGTGAACTCAACTCTCTTGAGCCTAGTACTATTCGTTCACAACATTATCTCAACAAAAAAGAGCTTTATCTCTTCCCACTTGCCCTTGCTACACTACTGCTAAGTTCTTTACTTTTAAGACAAGAGAAGGAAGAACTATGAGTCTACTCTACCCTTTTATACTCTTTTTTCTACTCCCACTTTTTTTTCTTTACAAGAGAAGTAAAAACTTTGACCAAAAGAAAAGAGTACGTCAAAAAAATCTACTCTATATCTCCCTCTTTTTTATGCTACTTGCACTAGCAAGACCAGTCATACCAAATGCTCTGGAAGAGCAAAATATTGATGCTAAAGATTATATTATTGCTCTTGATGCCTCTTTTTCTATGCAGGCAAGTGATCTCACCCCAAGTCGATACGGCGTTGCTAAAGAAAACATAGAAAAGATAGTCACTACTCTTAAGAAGGATAGATTTAGTATTTTTGCTTTTACAACTAATACTATGCTTATCTCACCCCCGACAACAGACTCTACTATCTCTATGCAAGCACTCAACTCACTAGAACCTAAGTACATTCTTACTAAGGGAACTTCTCTACTTGGACTTTTCAAAACTCTTGCAAAGACTTCCTACAGGAGTAAAGAGGTAATTATATTTAGCGATGGAGGCGAAGATCAAAACTTAGCACATTTAGTTTCACTTTGTAAAAAAAATAATATCATTCCTTACATTGTAGCAACTGCTTCAAGTAGAGGCTCAACTCTTATGAAAGAAGATAAACTCCTGCTAGATGATAAGAAAAATCTTGTTATCTCAAGAGAAAATCCACTGCTGAAACCTTTAGCCTCAGAGTGTGGTGGCAAGTACTATCAACTTCAATCAAACAAGGATATATCGCAAAATATCATTGCTGATTTGCAGAAAGAAAAAAATACCATTGCAGTTAAAACTAAGATACGAAGTTATAAAGAGCTCTATTTTATTCCACTTCTTTTAGCTCTATTTACTTTTTTCTTAGCCGTTACAAAACTACATCAACTTTACATCTTTATCCCTCTTTTACTACTGCCACACCCTAGTGAAGCCTCTATGCTTTTTGATTTTTATCATCATACTCAAGCAAAAAGTGCTTATGAAAACAAAGATTTTCTTCGTAGTGCGGAGGAGTTTCAAGATCTATCACCCTCTGTACAGAGCTATTATAACACTGGAGTCGCTTACTATAAAGCAGGAGCTTATAAAAAAGCGATGCGGTACTTTTCTCAAATCAAAACCCCAAATAGCATACTCAAAAGTAAACTCTTTTATAATATGGGTAATGTAGCGATAAAGCTTAAACATTACAAACTTGCTATAGCTTATTACAAAAAATCTCTTACTTTACATGATGATACAGATGCCATTTATAATCTCAGCCTCCTTTATAAACTTGCACCTAAAGAGCAAAAAGATCTCTCAAAAATGTTAGCTCACAAAGCAAAAAAACAGAAAAAAGAGGAAGAGAAGAACAAACAAAAGAGTAAAAAATCAAAAAAGACGAAAAAATCCGGTTCAGGAGCAAATCAAAAAGCTTCACAAAAATCTGCTGGAAGTGGCAGCAATAAGAAGAAAAAGAAAAAAGAGAATGAAAATCTTCAACTTGTAAAAAAGAAAAACACATCAAAATACAAACTCGGCTACCATGCCTATGAGCTCATCAACAAAGGATATACAAATGAAATACACCCTTGGTAATATACTCCTGCTTCTTCTCTTTTGCAACTCCTATCTCTTAGCGGATAGCACTTTAGCTTCTTACACGCTCAAGGCTAATAAAACTACTGCCGTTATCAAAGAGCCTGTAGTTATTACCTTTACAGCAAAGCAAAAAGACCATAGAGACCATATGTTCTTCGCACTAGAGCCAAAAAGGAATAAAGAGTATAGTATTGTACTTTTAAATAAAAAGGTTGATGACAGCAGATACCATGATTCATCAGCTACTTTTACCTATCTTTTATTTCCTCTTAGTGAAAAAGATTTACATGTGCATTTTAACTTGACCATAAAAACTGCAAGTGATAAGGCAATAAAACAGAGTTATGTTGATGATCATGATGATAGTATCGCCATTAGTACCTATGATACAAAAGTAAAGATGCAAGCAGTTTATATTCATATGAAACCTCTCAAGCATCCAGTAGACTTAGTAGGTGATTTCAGACTTAGTGAGAGTATTGACAAAACGGAAATCTCTCAGTTTGAGAACCTCAATGTACATTATCTTCTTATAGGAAAAGGATATAAGGCAGAAAAGTTAAAGCTACTTAATAGTGCTAATCAAACTATCTCTCTCTTTGAAAAAGAGAACATCCTACAAAATCGTTTAACAACAGAGGGATACATTTTAAAAAAAGAGTATATTTATGCCATAACAGCTAAAGAAAATTTCAACATACCAGCAGTCACTCTTCAGGCTTACTCACCTACAAAGCATATATACTACACACTGAGTACTCAAAAGAAGAGCATTAAGGTCACAAAAATAGATACTACAGTACTCTTAGATAAAGAGGAGTTTCCAAAAAAGAATGAGCTTGATTTTACTCTTTATAAAAATATTTTAATTGCCTGTATCATATTTTTCGCTGGATTTTTAACAGCAAAAATGAGTGAAAGTTTTAGATTTAAACGCAAGGATAGAAAATTTTTAGATATACAGAACAGTACATCTACACAAGGCTTAATACTTCTACTTATGCATAAATATAAAAACAGAGATATAGTAAAATTTATTGATAAGCTTGAGATGATACAGTATAACAGATCATCCCAAACCTTAGAAGAGGTAAAGAAGCAGATACTCGAAGAGTTTTAATATAATTCTATGTAAAGAACTCTACATATACCTTGTCTAAGTATTTTTTTGCTTTTTCAGCCTTTGCAATCTTTACATCAAAAATCTCTTTTGATGATGGGTATTTCTCACCATACTCACGGTAAAGATCAGACTTCATATCCATATGCTCTTTAAAAACACCAACAACTGCTTTCATATCTTCAGGAGTAGCTATCCACTGCATAAAGTTCTTAAACATTCTCTCACGAACATCAAGAGCAAAAGACTCATCAAGTTGTGCTGCCATTCTTTTTAAATCCCAACGTGATATAGTTATTCCCGACTTTGAGGGAGGCATAATCTCTGCATAGATAGCACGCAGATAATCTGGATAGTCTTCATACTCATCCTCTACACATCCCTCGTCATTACATGAACCCTGCATTGCCTGTTGTTGCATCGCTTCAAATTCACTTCTAAATTCATTTAAATCTTTTATATCCATAATTAACTCTCTTTTATATAGTTTGTAAATATTTCATGAGCTAAGGCTTCACCCTCTAGCACACCATTTTTTCCTAAGTAAGTTCCTATTAGTCGCTCACCCTCTCTCAGTACAAAATCACATCTGTTGTAGACCTGTACAAACTCATCCGCTTCATCTAAAAGTTCTACTGCAGCTGTTTGGTACTCTTCAGCTATATAAGCACCATTCACATGAGATTTTTTCATATTAGCTAAGGTAAAGTAAAAATCATCCTCTCGTATGTTCATAGGAATCATCATAGCATCTTCACCAGATTTCTTTATATCTTTATTAAGCATGACAAAAAGTCTATTTGGACTTGCATGTTCTGCTATAAGTCCAAAAAGTTTTGTTTGTACTTTAATAGAATCATCTGCATTCATAGTATCTACTTCTTGCATATTTTCATTCATGACATCCCCCATAATTCTCTAGCTTCTTCTTCTTCAATACGACAACGATCACACATCATTTCACCACCACGATATGTAAAGTAGTTACCACACTCATCACAGCGTTTTATATCAAAACGAACTAAGGTCTCTATCTTTGGCTGAAAAAAGCTTGAGAGAGAAAAAGTTTTTCTCAGAGTAAGAGCATCTGGTTCACAGACATCATGACAGCTATGACACTGCACACAAGCAAGTGGATTAAAGTTTATCATACTTCCACGATTGTCTGAGCTTAAAGCACCTGTAGGGCATATCCTATAACACATCTGACAATTTGTACAAGTAGTCTCATCTAAATCTTTTTGAGAAACAAAAGAGATATCTGCTATATCAATAGTATGAAACTCTTTTGGAATAGATGCCCGTTTCATTGCCATCATAAGAAGACTTCTTCTATCGGGCAACTTTTTTTCTTTTATTTTAAGAATATCTGCTGGACTTACTGCATGCTCTTTTACAACTGCATCACTAGCCGCAATCTCATTCTCAAGTTGTTGCTTTATGCCTATAGCGGACTTGACACCCTGTTTTGAAAGAAGTTGACGTCGAGATAGACTCTCTCCACTCTTGTCAATTACATAATTTATCTCATCAACAATAACCTGCTTTTCTTGTAGCATAGCTTCAAGTAAAAAGTTTACCTCTTCTGCTCTGTCTTTAATTATTCGCAGATTTGTATGTGCGATTGGGCACTCTTTACAAGGACCAATATCTAAAGAAATATTTTGCGAAGATATAAGTGCAATACTGAGTATCTCTTCACTGCTAAGAGCGGCAATACAAGGAAATTCTGTATCCTTGCAGGTCAAAATATTATGATCACTCTCTAAAAATTTAAAGATATAATTTATAGGATTAAAAGTATCAAGTGAATAAGCTGATGTAGGACAAGCTGCATTACATCCACCACATCCTACACAGTCTGCTGGGGTAAAGGAGAGCTGTGAATTTTCAAGTTTAATAGTCTCAACAGGACAAACATCTACACACTTAGTACAAATGGCGAACTTATTTGAAGTATGAACACACTTAGATATATCTAAAGTTAGTAGACTCATGCTTCGTAATTATATCCACTATTTTTCAACTCTGTTAAATACTCAAAGTCACTCAATATAAACTCTAAACCTAAATCAGCGACATCATAATAAAATGCGGTACCCGCTTCACTTTTTACATTAAGCAAATACATTGGTGCCCACTCCATAATATGATCTTTCATAAAACCATACTGAATTCTAGCAATCTCAGCAGCTGCTTCAAAGTCTTTATTTTCTAAAGCTTTTCTTTCAGAATCACAAAGCATATACATAAATTCAAGTTCAATACCAATATGATCAGCACTCATCACTCTTGCTTTGTCTAATTCTACACGAAAATCAAGAGCCATAAAGACTTGTTGTACAGGGTTGTCTCCACCAGTTTCCATCATCTGATCATCTCTTATATAAAATGATTCATAAGGAATAAGGTGTAGTAAGAAAAGGTTAGTAAAATCAACATTAAGATATTTTTCGATTAAATCTGTTCTACTCATTTTATCCTTTTTTTCCCATGTTTTATATGTAGGAAAGAAAGAGAGCATATTCTCATCTTCTTCTATTGATTTTAATAGCCCTTCATCTATTTCACTCATCATAACACGTGATAATAGTGCATAAAAATTTATACGTGCAGTCTGTTCTTGTTGTAAATCATTATTCATTAATTTTGTACCTTATTATGGAAAATATTCTGTGGAAGTATAGTAAAGCAGCACTTGAAGTGTGCTTTACTTTTTGGATTAAACGTCTTTAATTGTAACTTCGTAAGCTTTTTGACTTGGCTTAACTGGGCGTTTGATATGGTAAGGACGACGTAACGTATCACCTGCTTCAAGTGGGCGAGTAAGTTGATCTCTCCACTCTCTGTAGACTTTAAAGTTATTTTCGTAATTAACATGGATATCACCAATTTTATCATTAGCACCTGCTTTAGTGATAATAACTTTTTGATGCCAACCGTGGTTACCCGCAATTGGATCTGGATGACAGGGAGCAACAGCATTTTGCCATGCACCTGAGAGACCATTCCACCAGATATCATCTAAATCTTTGTTGTACTCTTTGAACTGCCATGCTTCATGAGGTTTAATACCCTCAGTAGTTGTCATAGTTCCAATTTTACCATCATTTGTCATATCCACCTTAGGTGAACCTAGACTCATAATACCAAGTGAGTGTTCAAACCCTGGAATATTAACAGCATCTTTAAGTTTCCAACGACCAGCATGGTGTGAACAAGCTAAAACACCTGGACGAGTTGCTTCAGTTGGTACAGCCATAGCTACGAAGTAACCACTTTTTATACCAGTTAAAGTATCTTGTATTTGTACTTTTATTGCATCACCACGTTTAATGCCAAGTTTTTCAGCATCTTTTGTGTATATCCAAACAGGATTATGATTTTGTGAAATCTCCATAAGGTGCTTAGAGTTCACAGAACGTGTGTGAATATTATATGGTAAACGATAAATCGTATTCAATGCAAATTCATTTTCTGCATTCATATGCTTATGGTGAACTTGAGTTACAAGGTGAACCATTTTATCGTTTTCTGCATCATTTCGTGGATAGATAGGAACAGCATATTCAGGCCACTTCCACTCATCAGCTAACCACTCAGAGAAGAACTCTAGTTTTTTACTTAATGTGTGGAAACCTTCTTTCAGTTCGCCATCAATATCTACACCAATAGATTTTTTGAAATCACCATCTTTTACCCATAGTGCACCAAACTCATCTTTTGTTACTTCAGATTTCGCATACTTATGTCCGTGCGCATGGTAGTATTTACCATCGAACTCAAGCTCTTCTTCTTGAGGCTTATAGACATCAGTTTTCTCAGTCCAAGCACCATGATCTCTCATATAGCTATATACTGGATACTCTTCTTCCGGATACATTTTATGTGCTGCATCGTTAAGTTTTGGTAAAAGACTCATCGCAGTATCAAACCATTCTGGAACAGTAACACAACGTGATGGATCTTTTTTACTTGCCCAGTATTTAGCAACACCAAGACTACCATCTGGATCCACATGGTGCATAATAAGGTTAGGCCAGAATTCTGACTCTTCCCATACTTCACCAAGACCAAACTTCATATGTGCTTCAAGAGTAGCACGAGTTGGATCTTTTGCTTTCCATCCCATCTTCTCTGCAGCTACGCGAAGTACTGCTTGACGGAACTCTATACGTTGTTCTGGTTTAGATGGAGTTGACTGTTGGTCATTTCTCTCACCTGCAAGTCCAACTGGAAGAACATAATCACAGTACCAGTTAGTCTCAGACCAAGTTGGAGATAAGTTAAATGTTACTTCAAATTTCGACTCATCTTTAAGTGCTTCCATCCAACGGAAACCATCTGGATTAATCCAGAGTGGATTGTGCATTCTTGGAACATATACAGCTATAGATTTAGGAATCTTCAGACCTTTTTTTGTCCATTTCGCATGCCACTTATCATCCATCATCATCTGAGGTAACATAAAGCCCATCTCATAAGTAGAAATTGGATACTCAGGTGGCCATGCCAACTCATTCCATGCATCAGTTTTTCCAGGATGTTCTCCAGCTACTGTAGCCTTATCACCTTTACCTGCAACTGAAATCTCATGCCAGTGGTGCATACCAACACCACCAATGTCACCACGCATAGCTCCAACAAGAGCAAGAGGTAAGAAACCAGCACGAGTATTCATCCAACCACCACGGTGACCAATAGCTCCTGCACGCCATAAGTAAGATGCTATCTTAGCACCAGCTGGAACAAAAAGTTCCCATAACTCATCAAGTTTATACTCCATGCCTTCAAGTTTACACTCTTTAACAACAAATTCTTTAGTATACGGTGAGTAAAGTTCTTGTGCTAACTCAATAAATGACTCATAAGAATCATCTTTTGGCATTTTAGAAATATAGCCATAACCAATCATCTTTTTAAGATAATCTTTATTTGCCATCAATCTATCCCAGTTCATCCACTCTTTTACATACTCATGATCTACTATATCTGAACCATCTTTTTTCTTTTCATGGAAAATACGATTAGCTAAATAGAGATAAAGGGCTGCTTCAGTTCCCGGCCATGCAGGAATCCATAAATCAGCCATACCAGCAGAGTTAGACATACGAGGGTCAATAACAACCATTTTTGCACCACGTTTACGTGAATCAGCGATTAAACCAGCTGATTGTTGGAAGTAGTGACCAGCATCTGCAGCATGAGATGATTGTAAGAAGATTAAATCTGCATTTCCCCAATCTGGAGAGTTTCTATCATCATTTGCCCACTGAATAGTGCCTTCACGAGCACCTGCAGAACAGATGTTCGTATGAGAGTTGTACCCATCAATACCTAGTGATTGTGGAACACGTGGTCCAAAACCATTTTCATTTGGACGACCAACATGATACATGATTTGTTTTTTAGAAATTTCATCACCCTTAGCAAGTGTATCATGCATTTTCTTACCGATGACACCCATCGCTTCATCCCAAGTTACACGAACCCACTTACCTTCACCACGTTTAGAACCTGGTGCACGCTTGATTGGGAAAGGAATACGATCTGGATCATACATTTGAGAAGTTACAGCATATCCTTTTGCACAGTTTCTACCACGAGAACCTGTGTGAAGTGGATTACCCATATATTTACGTACTGTTAATATACCTTTTTCAAACTCATTAGTATTTACCCATGCTGTAAGACCACAACCAGCTTCACAGTTTGAACAAACTGTAGGAACGATTGTATAGTCATTTACTTGGATACCATCAGGGTTAGATTCGCTACGAACACCGTGACGCTCAATACCACCACGTTTCCAGTCTGTACCATCTAACTCTTTAAAACTATCCCACTCTTTTACATCTGGGTAAAAAGAGAGAGTGTCTGGAGTATTTGTAAACTTACTGTCGCTAACAGATTCTGCAGCTGCATCAGTTGCAAAAACTCCCTTAGCAATAGCTACACCAGCAACGCTGAATGCAGCACCTTTTAAAAATGTTCTTCTACTTTGTAAATACATTTATATATTCTCCTTAACTCAACGGTAATAATTGTGGGATGACAAGCCATACATGCTTAACTACCCATAGACCTGCGATAGCTAAAATAGCTGCAAGTGTTAAAATACTGTTACTTTTACTTACTCTGTAAAGTGCAACAAGAATCATCGGTAAGATATAAGCTACCCATTGTCCTATCCAGAACATAGTTGCATATTCACCGTCACCTTTAACATAAGCTAAAATTGCTGTTACTTCTTCTGCTTTCATTGAACCGAAAATATACTCTGACATGTAGATAATAAATGCAAGTAATGCACTTAGCCCTAAGATAGAAGCAAAGAAGTTCTTTGTCTCATCGCTAAGCTTAGAACCACCAAGTAAGATAATCGCTGCAGAACCACTAAGTGTAGCTGCTAAAATCATCTGCACTGATTCAGTTGGCATTTGCCATAGTTCACGTGCTGTTGCTTCTGCCATGATACCCGCAGTATAAAGAGTAACTGGAATCGCTAAAAGTGTTACCCAAAAAAGTAATTTATCAAAAGTTGCATTTGCATCACTTGTTAATAAGCACTTATCTTTTCTAATCATCATTGCAGCCATTAGAAACTCGAGACCAACAAAAACAGTTGCCATCCATGCACCAACAGTAATTGCTGAAGTCCAGTGAGGATAGAAAAAGATATGCCACATTCTAAATGGTTGATGTAAGTCAGCCAATGTAAAAAGTAAGAAAACATTCATCATAACAAATGAAACGATAATTGCAGAAGTTCTTACTCCACTCATTTCACTAGCATTTTTTCTAAGTAATAAGAAAAGCATAAATACTAGACCTGTACCTATACTTTTCGCCCACATATTCATAGTAACAAACCAGCCCCAAAATACGTCTGGTAATGGTACATCCAAAGTAACTACAGCATTTGTTGCTGCTAAAGTTTCATGTATCATTCGTGATGCCCTCCTAATGGAAGTGTTGTGATTTTATTAAATAAGTTATACCCTTCTTCTCTTCTTGATGCGAGAGGATTAAGATTAACTTGACTTGCTCCAACATAGAAGTGATGAGGATTTGTGCCTTTTTCTGGTTTACGCACCTGAACATCTCTATGGTCTTGGATATACATTGAAATATTTGATTTTGGATCTTCAAGGTCACCAAAAATATTTGCACCAACTGGACAAGCAACAACACATGCTGGCATCATAGATGAAGCAATACGGTGTGCACAGTAAGTACATTTATCAGCTGTTTGAGTCTCTGGGTCAATATAGATCGCTCCATAAGGACAAGCCATAACACAACCAGCACAACCGATACAACGCTCTTTATCGATATTTACAATACCGTTTTCAATATAGTGAAGAGCAGATACTGGACAAATTCTCTCACAAGGAGCATTTTCACAGTGATTACATCTCAGAGGTGTAAAAGTTCTCTTCGTTTCTGGGAAAGTTCCCACATCTACATACTTAACACGTAATCTCCATGTACTAAGTGGCACTTCATTCTCCACTTTACATGCGATCTCACATCCTTTACAACCCATACACAGGTGTAAATCAACTAGGAAACCTAATTGCATATATTCTCCTTTGGCCAATCACGGCTTATTTAGATTTATAACTACGACTAATTTTTATTAAAAGAAGCCCTTATGCACGGCATTTAGGGCTTTTTTTACTGTTCTAATATTAGCTAAGTTACCTTAAGCAACTAATAAATTGAAAGAAAAATTATGTGATTTTTTTGTTATATGGGTAATTTAAGCAGTACTGAAGATTTAGTACTGCTTTTGTGATATGGTTATTTGTTAAGTCTTACGCGAACAGATTGCTCATGAGCTGTTAATCCCTCTGTATTTGCAATGAGAGCACACTCTTCACCTATCTCATTAATAGCTGCATGACTAAATGAGATAATAGAAGTTTTCTTCATAAAGTTCTCTACTCCAAGTGGTGAGTAAAACTTCGCAGTCCCTCCTGTTGGGAGAGTATGATTAGGACCTGCAACATAGTCACCTATAGCTTCAGGAGTGTTGTGCCCTAAGAAGATAGCACCGGCATGCTTGATAAGGGGAAGAAGTTCAAAAGGGCTAAGTGTTGCTACTTCTAAGTGCTCCGGAGCGATATCGTTCATAAGTTTAATAGCTTCCTCCATATCAGTAGTCACAATAATTGCACCACGCTCTTCTATACTCTTACGAGCAATCTCTTGACGAGGGAGTGTTACAAGCCAATTTTCTATCTCTCTCTTTACTGCATCAGCTAACTCTTGTGATGGTGTTATAAGTATAGAACTTGCCATTTCATCATGCTCTGCCTGAGAGAGTAAGTCTATCGCTAAGTGATTAGCATTTGCACTGTCATCAGCCAAAACACCTATCTCACTTGGTCCTGCTATCATGTCAATATTGACTTCACCAAAAACCATCTTTTTTGCAGTTGCAACGAAGATATTTCCTGGTCCTGTAATCACATCTACCTTAGGGATGGTCTCAGTTCCATAAGCCATAGCGGCGATCGCACTCGCCCCACCTACTTTGTAAACCTGTGTCACACCACAAAGATGACAAGCTGCTAAGAGCAGTTCATTTGGCTCATTATCTGGTGTTGGTGTACATACAACTATATTTTGAACCCCTGCAACTTGAGCAGGTATAACATTCATAAGAAGAGAAGATGGGTAAGCAGCTTTACCTCCAGGGATGTAAAGCCCTGCACTATCCACAGCAGTCACTTTCTGTCCTAATATAGTCCCATTATCCTCTGTATCAAACCATGACTTTGGTTTTTGTTTCTCATGATAAGCTTTGATACGATCATATGCAAGATGTAGAGAAGCCTTGAGTTTTTCATCCAGTAGATTATAAGCCCTACGCATAGAGTCTGTAGAGATTTGAAGATCTGCATCACTTGCTGGTATCCAGTTATCAAACTTTGCTATATGCTCTTTTAGTGCACCATTTTTTCTCTCTTGAATCTCAGAGATAATACCACCTACGATATTGCCAACATGAGCCATATCCATCTTTCCACGTCCTAATAACTCTTCAAACTTTGTGTTAAAATCACTTTCACTTGATTTAATAAACATCATTATTTTTTTGCTCTCTTTGTTTTTGTTTTACTGAACTCTTGCTTCACTATACTCAGTGCACGTAAAAAGTCTTCTGGTCCTACTGCACCCATTAGTGGTTGATACATAGGCTCTCCATTAGAATATAGGAACCATATAGTAGGTGTACCTGGTCTCCATAGTTCTTTAGGCATTGCATCATTCTCGTCACTGTAAGCGATTATAGGGATGAAGTCTCTATTTAGCCCTTTTATAACTCTCGTATCTGAAAAGGTAGTTTTCTCTAGTACTTTACAATATTTACAAGTATGACGAGAAAATACAAAAAGTACTGGTTTCTTTTCAGCTTTTGCCTGTGCAATACCACTATCAAAATCTTTTGCCCACTTTATCCCATCTGCCATCACTGTTGTGGCTAGAAATAGAGCTATATAGAAAAATATTTTACGCATGTTTTTTTACCTTTTTAAGAAGTTCCTTCGAGCAAGCCTCTCCACTCTTATCTGTGACATCAATGACGATATCTGCCAGTTTTAAGTACTCTGGACGACGTGCATCATAAAGTTCTTTTGCTTTTTTTAAGTCAGCTAAAAGTGGTCTTTTTTTTAACTTTTTAGCTGCATTCGGATGTTCTTTAATACGTTTAATTATCGCATCAAAAGGAGAATCTAAAAGCACTATTATACCTATTTTTTTCAGATTTGTCTGTTTATAAAAACCACCACCGGTAGAGATAAGTGTATTTTTTACACTAGACTCTAGCCATTTGGCAACATTTTTCTCTAGTTTACGAAAATAAGCCTCGCCTTCCTCTGCAAAAACAGTTTTTATCTTTCTATTTTCCATAGATTCTATAAGGTCATCAGTATCGATAGTCATATACTTTGAATGCTTTATCACTTCACGAGCCACACTCCCTTTACCTACACCCATAAAGCCTATTAAAATTATATTATTAGTTTTCATATTAGTTTTTTCCTTGAATGCTAAATACGCTCATATCAAAATCTGGTTTTTTCTTTTTTATTTTCTTATAAATGAGAACTGGTGTCAAAACATTGTACTCTAAAAGAAGCATACTAATAATGAAATAGACTGCTGATGGAGCTAATAACTGTGGGATATAAAAAGCAAATATAAATCCTATAAGTGAGAGTATCAGCAAGGTAAACTGGATCTTAGCAAGCCCCTTATCTATCATCTCATTTATAGTTGGGATACTCATATATCCCATCGCATTTAAGTGAAACCAGACTAAAAAAGGTACAATTTTATAAAGCATACCTATCATTATTGAAAGTACAAAACCACCACCTACTAAGACACCTACCATCACAATATACTCATGTTTAAAAAACTCGTCAAATATCCAGAGAAAAGAACCAAGTGTCAAGAAAATACTAGATGTTCTCCAGTACCAAACAGTTACATCACTTATTGGACGTTTGCGTTTGTTAAACTTTAGCCAAACAGTAGTTGCAAATGCCCAGAAAAAAAGTGCTATCCATATCTTCGCAATAAGTTCATATTGCTCATAAAACTGATTTAAAACAAGCCATATTACAAGGCCAGTACTAATAAGTACAACAACTCTTTTTTTGCAGAACTGCTTAAACTTAGGAGCTACATAAAACATGGGAAGGACTTGAAATGCCACCCCAATAATAAGCAGACCACAGAACCCAAATATAGCCCAAACACTATGAACATTTGCCACTAAATAATGGTACTGAGATATACTTTTTGTCGCATATTCATAAAGTAAAAAAATACCCATAGATGCAATAAAAAAAGCGAAGAAAAGACTTGCTACCATTCCTTTTATAGTTGCAGTAAAATTTTCCACATTTCGCATAGCATAAACTATAGATAGTATCATCGTGAAAAAGCCAAGGCCTAAGCCTATATAAGCGAAAGATGTAAAACTAGGAAGCTCATACTTCAAACCAATTATCATTGCTAAAAGTCCAAGGGTAAGCATAAGGTAGGCGAATAGAGTTACTTGTTTGACTCTCTCTATCTTCGCACCAGCTAAAACAGGAAGCATCTGTGTGAGTGCCCCAAACATGATAAAAGCAAAGATACCTATAGTAATAGCATGTGTTACTACGATAGAGTCGATAGAATATCTACTCATAAGGGTTGAAGAGTCACTCAGTAGAATCAAAATTCCTGCTATCATCCCGAAAAGTGGTGCGGTTAAAAAGAAACGCAATGGTGCTGATATTGGAGGTGCTTGATCAACTGATAAACCGCTTAACTTCATCTATCTACTCAACTATCAAAGAGTCCATCATAGCCACAATACGATCAGACTCTGCACTCAAGTGTTGCTGAGCCATAGCATAGAGCATCTGCTCCTCTTTCATATTGTGTTGCTGAAGTAAAATCATAAGTGTTTCACTTGTTCCAAAAAATCTGTCATTATTATTTTCATTTATAGCATTTAGAAGTTGTGAAAAAAGAGAACGCATTTGGGTATGCTCTTGTCTCATCATTTCTGTTGGTCCTTGAGTCATACCAGTTTTTTGTTCAAACTCAGGAAACATTACTCTCTCTTCCATTTGAAAGTGGTGCTCCATATCTGCTACAAACTCCTCAGCAAATGTACGAGTACTCTCTAGTGAAGAACCCGCTTGCTCTTCCATCTTGGCAAAAATTTCATCACATTTTCTATGATCATTTGTTAGGTATTCTTGAATTGTGCTCATATTTTCTCCCATATATAATATATTTTTGACATTATATAGGAATAAAGTAATTTAAAAGTGAATTTCTAGTAAATTGGTAAAATAAATGTAGAAGTTTGGAAATAAGAGTTTCGTCTAGCTTACGAATGAAGATTGATATTCTCATAAATATAGAGTATAATTACTGATAATGAAAATGAGATAATCATGAAAGATAATAAAGAACAGCTTGAAATAGCATCTATACAATATCTAAATACTCACAAACAAGAGTTTTTAGAGGAGTATACAAAGAATATCGTTACTTCAGATGAAAAGATAGCAATTTTTACGGCTGGCATGAGTGGCGTAGGTAAAACAGAATTTGCTATATATCTTAAAGAAACAACTCGGAACTTACTGCATATTGATACTGATGAGATTAGAAACTTTTTTCAAGAAGTGGGCTACAATGGGCAAAATTCTGATGTTTTTCAAAAGGTTGCTAGTCGTGGGTTTAATGAACTTTTTAATTTTGCAATTAAAGAAGGCTATTCACTCATTTTAGACTCTAATTTTGCTAATAAAACTCAAGCTGTACAAAATATTGAGAGGTTATTAAAAAGAGGCTATATTGTACAAATATATTATCTCTATAATGATCCAAAAGTCTGTTTTTCTTATGCAGCAACGAGAGAAGTTGTAACGAAAAGAAAAGTACCAAAAGATGTGTTTTTACGAAGTAATATAAACTCATATAGAACAATAATCGAGATAAAATCTCTTTTTCAGGACAAGATTGTTCTTAACTTTTTTAACAAAAGAGATAATACTTACTATACAGATGTAGCTGTGGAGTTTATAAATAAAACAATAGGAGAAGATTTTGATATTTGATGATGAATTTATGCAAAAAGCCATGATACGAATAGATGAGTTACAGCAAGAAACAATAGATAAAGCGAAATCAATAAAAGGTGCCAAAGAGTATATTGAAAAAAAGATAGAGCTTTATGAGAGAGATGAGGAATTGCGAAAAAGTTCAAAAGCTATACAGATTGAAGAAGCAAAATTAGCTGATGAGTTTTTTGAGGCTAGCTAAAATGACAACATTTGATGTAGCACAATATTTAAATTCAAAAGAGATGATAGCAGAATATCTCTCTCAAATTCTAGCTGATGGCAATACAAATGAACTTCTTATAGCTATGGGTCATATTGCTAAAGCTAAAGGGATGAGTCAAATAGCAAAAGATACAGGTTTAGATAGAGAGAGTCTTTACAAAACATTTAATCCTGATGCTAAATCACGATTTGAGACTATAATGAAAGTATTAAATAGTTTTGGTGTGAAGTTACAAGCTAGTACTTAGATTAACAAACTTATAACTTCATATACATCCACTCATGTTTATTTGTTGCATAAGAGAAGCCCATTGATTTATAATATTCTACTAAATTGATATTTTCTTTTCCACCATCTGGGTATAAAATAAGATAGCTAACTCCAATGTGTTCTCTTACTTCATAAAACTGTGAAGCAGCATATTCTAATAATAGTTGGGATATTTTAGAGTTATCAAGGTGTTCATATATTTTGGAGCGGTAATTATTATTCACAAGTGTCAACCGCGGAGTTAAACCCAAATCTCGAAATAGAAATTTAGTAAAATACTCGAAAGACCTTTTTAGATAGTCTTTTGAAAGAACATTGAAGAAAAAAATATCTTAAAGCTAATAATGTAAAGAG
>JALWTK010000109.1 GCA_027082875.1 Sulfurimonas sp.
ATAAATTCCCATAAAAACCTCTAAGTTGTTGTTCTTAGATACCCATTTTGATACACATAAGTCTCTAGTTTTGAAAGTGTAGCACTTTTTTCTTTTTCTGTGATAAATTCACTTCTAGAAAGATCATGTTTAAGCTTTTTTAAAAGTTTTTGACTGTCATAACCTAAAGAAGAGAGAATCTCTAAGATATTCTTAGACTCTTCTGCATTAATAATCCTAAAGCTATTATTAGTGATTTCTATTGTGTACTCATTTGGATGAGTAAAAAGGTTGTGTGACATTCCAAGGGCTTCTTGATATGCTCCTGTATTGAAAAATGCAAGAAAGTACTCCTCTTTTTTCAGGTCTATATCATGAAGATAGAGTGGAGCAGTTGGATTAAACCCTATCTCTCCATCACTATCACAGGTTATATCCCATATGGAAGCTCCACGAAGAGGTACCTGAGCTAGATGATGAATAGGCATCACAGGAAAGTTCTGCTCTAATCCCCAGTAATCTGGGAGACTTTGAAATATGGATGCATTAATGAGATAGCGTTCTTGCATATGAACCTGAAGCTGTTTGAGCTCATCAGTATGTATATCTTTGGTAAGAAAGAGAGACTTTTTTATAATATTATGTACTAGTATTTCAGCATTTGATCTATCTTGCAGATCTATATATCCTAGGTCAAAAAGTGTTAGTAAGGATTCTATATGATCAAGGGCATCATGAAGATACTCTACTGAATTTTTAGGTGTGAGAGATCTGTAAAGCTCATGTAGTTCTGTAACAAGTGGAGGATTAGATTTTTTGAGGTCTAGTAGGTTTTCATGATAGTCTTGAGAAAAAAGCTCAAGAACAGGGGTAATAAGCACAGAGTGTGAAGCTACAATAAAACGCCCAGACTCTGTAAAAATATTAGGATGCGAGATTCCCTTAGCATCCATAATCTCACCAAGTAAAAAAACAACACTACTAGAAAACTCTTCTAATGTATAGTTATGTATAGCTGATTGTCTATCTTGGCTATAATTTACAGCAAGTCCACCACCTATATTTATATTTGAGAGTGCTGAAGCTCCTAGCATTTTAAGTTCAGCATAGATATTTCCAGCTTCTCTTAGTGAGCGTTTCATAGGAGAAATATCATCCATTTGGGAGCCAATATGAAAATGAATCATAGTAAACTTTTCAAGTAAGTCATTCTTTTTTAAGAGTTTTGTTGCCTCAAGTATTTCGGTAGCTGTGAGTCCAAACTTTGCATCCATCCCTCCACTTTTTGCCCATGAACCACTTCCCGTGGCATGTAAGCGTACCCGTATTCCTATATTTGGGATACTAAGATTTGACTCTTTTGAAACCTCTATTATGGTTTTAAGCTCGCCTAAGCCCTCTATGGTTAGAGTGATGTTATGTCCACTCTGTGCTGCTATAAAAGCTAGAGTGATCATCTCCTTATCTTTGAAACCATTTACTGTGATATGTGCTTCAGAATGGATGTGACTCATAGCTAGGATAAGTTCTGCTTTACTACCAGCTTCAAGACCATATTTTAGCTCTTTCCCCGCTTCTACAACTGCTTGGACAAGATGAGGAAACTGGTTTACTTTGAGTGGAAATACTGCCTTAAAAGAGCCTTTATAACTGTTCTCTTTTATTGAGTAATCAAAAGATTTATAGAGACTTTGAATCTGCTTTTTTATAAGGTGTGGAAAACGCAACACAATAGGCCCTCGTACATCTTTTGCTCTTATGGTATTTGTGATCTTTAAAAGGGAGGGTTGGGATTTAGTATTAACTATAACTTCACCATCTTTTATGGCAAAGTTATTTTCCGACCAGTTCTCTAAGCCGTAGTTTTTCAAAGAAGTCTCCTAAAGATGAAGTTTTTGACGGAAGTAGAGATCTATATCAAAAAAGATTTCACCATTACGATTTTTAAAAGTCAAATTATTTTTATTAAGATCGTTTATACTCTTTTTTTCCATCACCGCTAGTACAACTTTCATACTTTTTATGAGGTTTTTATGGTAGTTACCTATCTTCTCTCCCTGTTTAACTACAAGGTAAGAAGCACGTTTTTTCTCATCTTGTGTTGCCATACCAACTGGGCAGACATGTGAGCCAAATCCTGAACACATACGAGCACGGATACAACCACCACTCATCATAAATCCACGAGCCATTCCAACAGCATCAGCACCCATGGAGAGAGTGATAATAACATCATCAGGTGTTAAAATTTTCCCACTAGCAATAACCTTCATATCTTCTCGTATACCAGCTTGCTTAAGCATACTATCTAGAACATAGAGGGCATTATTTGTCGTAAGACCAACTGACTCCATTAGCTCAAGTGGTGCAGTAGCACTTCCACCCTCACCACTATCAACTGTGATGAAATCAGGAATATTCCTACCAGCAGCCTTGCGTTCAGCGATGGCTTCTGCAAGCTCTTGTGTTGCTTTTGCATCTGATATAACTATTTTAAAACCAACTGGTTTATCTGATAGCTTTTGAAGCCTCTCAACGAAGTCAAGTAAATCTTCAGTTGTGTCAGCATAAGGAAATCTGTTTGGAGAAAACACATTTTGACCTTCTGGAACACCACGGTAGTAGGCGATGTCGGCAGTTACCTTACTTCCTGCAAGTTTACCTCCAGTCTGTTTTGCACCTTGAGCTATCTTGATCTCAGTCATACGGCAAAATGACATCACTTTTTGGTACTTCACTTCATCAAAGTCCCCATTTTGATCACGCACACCATAGAGACCTGAGCTCATCTGAAAAATCATATTTGGTAAACTTTCTGGTACTTCCTCTGGAAATACAGCTAAAGGTGCTTTCCAGTTAATACGAAAAAGTACATGCGTATTAGCATCATATATATAAGTATTTTGAGTATCTTTATGTAAAAGAGAGTTTCTGTACCATTTTAGTGCTATCTTTCTGTTAAAAAAGAAATCACCAAGTTTAAAGAGGAACTCTGCCATTGGTGTGCTCTTAACGATCTCTAAGTAGTCACAGTTATCAAGATCTGGTTGCAGTGTGAAAAGATGGTTAGATGTAAGAGAACCCTCTCCTGTATTTACTGTTAAACCTGAGTTTTTCCCTCCAAGACTAAATGCTCGAACTGCTTCAGGACTTAGCGCACCATCACTCATTGCTGAGCGGATTATTGGGGATTCTGAGATAAAGGGGTGTTTTCTATCTCTACCGAAGGTTACAGTTACATCCTCATCTACCTCATTTTCATTGAGCACACTTGAAGAGTGCTTAATAATAAAACGCGATCCAGAAAAGGGTTGGTTTACAGAAAATGACTGGTAGTTAGGAAGGTTTTTTGCAGCCTTGTAAACCCAGTCAACTTTATCTTTTGATTCATAAAAAGTCTCTTCTGCAAAGTACTGACGAAGTGGTTCACGGAGGGATTCAAAAAGATAACGCATACGCCCAATAACAGGGTAGTTGATAAGAAGTGCACGTTTACGTTGTACAAACTTATCATAGACAAAGAGCATGACTAGGAGAATAGCAGCAGCAAGTATAAAAAACTCTATGAAATGTATAAAAACATTCCATGTATCCATAAATAAATCCATCTAAAAATCCTTAAGTGATATAACCTTTTCTGATTTAGCTTCTAAATCTTTCACCCAAATAGTATCATCTTTTCTTTCATTTTCACCTATAACACAACAAAATTTAGCATTTACTTTGTCTGCAGCTTTTAGGTGGTTCTTTAAGTTCTTGGCTTTAAAGTCACAAGTAACCTTGGATTCTCCGCGTTTACTTTGTGTGAGTTGTACTACTAAGTCAACAGCTTCAGTGTCCATAGCCCCTATGTAATAACCCTCGCGTTTACTTTCAGGTATAACGATAAGCTCCATAAGTCGCTCTATCCCCATGGCAAATCCAACAGCAGGAGTAGGACGACCATCTAAAAACTCTACAAGTCTATCGTAACGCCCACCACCAGCGATAGCACTCTGGCTACCGATGTTGTCACTCACAAACTCAAACGCCGTCTTAGAGTAGTAGTCAAGCCCACGAACAAGGTTTGTATCTATCTCGTAAGCTACATCGTTGTCATCTAAAATTTGTTTGAGTTTACTAAAATCACTCTCACACCCCTCACAAAGAGAGTTTATGAGTTTTGGTGCTTTTTCATAAAGAGACTGACAGTGAGTGTTCTTGCAATCAAGCACACGGATAGGATTTGTAGATTTACGGCGTTTACAATCCTCACAGATCTCCTCCTCGACAGACTCGATAAAACTTACTAAAGAATCACGATACTGAGGCATACAGTTTTGATCACCAAGAGAGTTTATCTGTAGACGGTACCCTATGCCACAGCGTTTAAGAATGTCAGCCACCATCATGATCATGGTTGCATCTTCATACACACTCTCCACTCCAAAGCTCTCTACTCCAAACTGGTGAAATTGACGAAGACGTCCTTTTTGTGGACGCTCATAACGAAACATAGCTCCGTGGTAGAAGAAACGGTGAGTACCACCAGCACGGTCAAGTTTTTGCTGTATAAATGCACGAACAACCCCAGCCGTCCCCTCTGGGCGAAGACAAACATCATTTTCACCTTTGTCGATAAACTGATACATCTCTTTACCGACTATGTCAC
>JALWTK010000110.1 GCA_027082875.1 Sulfurimonas sp.
ATGAAGCTTTTACACAAGAAGCAAATCTTTATGCAGTTACCTTTGATGTAGATGACTCTTGTATGGTGTATGGTAATGATCCTGTCTATACACTTAGTCTTTTAGAAGACAAGGTTAAAGGTGTTTTTTCCTGTATGAGTGATGAGAATGCTAAGGGAGTACTAAGTGGTACAGAAGATGAAGATGGTCTTCTTTTAAAGTGTTCCCTTACTGCATTTATCTATGCGACTTATGAAGAGATAGAAGATTCACTCTTTAACTTTATAGATGAGTTAGAGTTTTTGCCACTAGATATAAGTTCACTACTCTCTGTATCAAGAGGAGATGCTGGTTTACAGATAGATTCACTTAAGGAACTCTCTAGTATGGCAGAAGACTTTGATCTTGCAACTATAAAAAGTGAAGTCGAAAATTCTATGGAACTTGTTGGCAAAGAGACACTCCAATATGCAAAACTGGAGCGTTTCTTGGATATCGTAGGTCTTATAAAAGATGAAGACACGGTAAAACTCAATGACTTTTTTCAAACACTTTCTCAAGGAGAACCATACTCTTATGAGCTTGGTACAAGTGAGGAAGCCCGAGAGGAGAAAACTACTCCAGAAGATGTAACTTCTGAAGTAGCAGAGATAAAAGAAGACTCGAGTGCTACACCTGAATTTAATGAGATGGTACAAACAACTTTAGAAAATATTTTTGAGCAACAAGATAAAGCTTTTGCATTTTTAGAAACTGATGAAGATCTTCTTCGTATGGTCGTTACACTAGAAAAAGCAAGAAAATTTCTTCCAGATATGCCAGAACTTACATCTAAAGAAGAAGTGCGTGCATTTTTAGATGAAAAGCTTGGTCGTGTATCTGCTCTTGTAGATGAGAAAGTAGAAGAAGTTGTAGAGGTAAAGGCTGAAGGTGTTACACAAACAGAGGCTTCTGTCGTTGAAACTAAAGTAGTTACACCAGAAGTAAGTGCGTCACCAGTTCCAGTAGCTGCAAAAGCAAAAGCGAAAGTTGTAAAAGCTGAACCTAAAGAGGAGAAGCATAAAGCAGTAGTTGGTAAGACTGTAAAAGTAGAACAGGAATCAATAGATTCTCTTATGAATGTTGTAGGAGAGCTTCTTGTTGCGAAGAACTCACTTCCATACTTAGCTGATAATGTAGTCGGAATGACTCATGATCAGATAAAACGCGAGATAATGGATAAGTATATCTTTATTAACCGATTAAGTGAGCAGCTTCAAGATCTCATCATGGGCATGCGCATGCTTCCTATCTCTTATGTTTTTGATAGATACCCTAAGCTTGTTCGTGACATTGCTAAAACGCTGAGTAAAAAGGTAAAACTAGAGATGTCTGGTGGGGATACAAAACTTGATAAAAATATGATTGAGATGTTAGCTGACCCTATGATTCATATCATGAGAAACTCTCTTGATCATGGTATAGAGATGCCAGATGTTCGTGAGCAAAAGGGAAAAAATCCTGTTGGTTCAGTTACTCTCAAAGCCTATGCACAGTCTGATAGAATTATCATCGAGATTATTGATGATGGTGCGGGTATAAATGTAGAGAGAGTTGCTGGTAAGGTGCTTGAAAAAGGTCTTATGACTCCAGAACAGATAGATGCACTCAGTGAGAAAGAGATGGCAGAGTTAGTACTTCTTCCTGGTCTTTCAACTGCTGAGACGATTACTGAATTTAGTGGTCGTGGTGTAGGTATGGATGTTGTGAAAAAATCTATAGAGAGTTTCGGTGGTACCATAGGTATAAGTACAAAAGCAAATGAAGGAACAGTGATTACCCTTGCTATTCCTATGTCTTTAGCTGTTACTTCACTACTTCATATAGAAATGAACTCTATTCACTATGGTATTCCTATGGATAGTGTGAGTGAAACTGTGAAAATTGAGCATAGTGAGATAGAGTATCTACACAATGAGCCATTTGTTTATATTCGTGGTGATGTTATCCCTCTTCTATTTATAAAAAGTATGTTAAATAAAGAAGAGACTGAAGATAAACCACTCTCAATAGTGGTTCTTAACATCAAAGATAACCTTTTAGCAGTAGTTGTAAATGAGTTTTTAGGACAGCTTGATGTTGTTCAAAAACCTCTTGTTGGCATCATGGAAGGACATCCACTCTTTAGTGGAACAGCACTTCTTGGAAATGGTCAGATTATAATGGCTATGGATCCTCTTGGACTTTTAGGCATTAGCCAGAAGCTTAAAGAAGAGATAGAAGTAGCCTAAGGAGCACTGTATGACAGACTTAATAGTATTTAGTGTTGGGGAAAATAAGTATGCTATGAGCATAGATAATGTGCAACGTATTATTCAAGCATCCTCTTTAACAAATATTCCTAATGCACATGATCACATAGATGGTATGATGTCTTATGAAGATAAAGTAATCAAAGTGCTTAACTTTAGAAAGCTGATTCAGATGAAAACATATGAAGAGGAACTTAATAATCTCTTCGCATCTTTAAAAGTGGGGCATGCTGACTGGGTAAATGCTTTGAAATTATCTGTAGAAACAGGTGTTGAGTTTACTAAAACACTCAACCCTCACGCTTGTGGTCTTGGAAAGTGGATAGACTCTTTTACAGCATATGAAGATCATGTAGTTACTGTTTTAAATAAACTTATAGATTTTCATTCTCAACTTCATTTGACAGGTGGAATAGTTTTAGAAGAGTATGCGAAAAATAAAGAAAAAGCTCAAGAGATGTTTAATGAAGAAATTATGAGTATCTATGGACATACCATGGGTGCTTTAGATACTTTTACTAATGAGTTAGATATTGTAGCAGACTCTCTTCAAAAGTTTATAATCTATGAAAAAGATGGTTCAGTCTTCGCGATAAAAGTAGATGCGATTGAAGATATTGCACATGTGAGTGAAGATCAAATGGCAAACTCTCAAACAGATCATGATATTAATGATTTTTTAGAGTTAGAGGGTGTTTTAGATTTAGATGGTATCTTGATAAATATTATCAAGAGAGTTATTCTCCCAAAATAAGGAAACGATAATGGCAATTACTTATGAAAACAATGAAGCGAGTTTTACTTCTGTAATCTATGAAGATGAGCTCATCTCTTTTCGAGATTTTTTACAAGAGAAAGCAGGAGAGGCTCTGAAATTTAATTTTAGTGAGTGTGAAGATATTCATTTAGCAGTACTCCAGCTGATAATGGCATACAAAAAGAACTATGAATGTGTCTATATTTTTTCTGATAAAAAGAGCCTCTATCAGACTGTTTTAGAAGGATTTAGCACTAGTGAAAACTATTGTAATTAGTAACCGTAAAGGTGGCTCTGCAAAAACTACTACTGCTGTAAACATAGCAAGTGGTCTTGCAAAACATGGCTCTGTACTCCTTTTGGACTTAGATACTCAGGGGCATGCTTCTATAGGTGTGGGTTGTGAGCCAGATGAAAAACTTGGAGTACACTCTATTTTTGAGGGTGCTACACTGAGCGAGACTTTTATTCCTACTGTGCATAAAAACCTTACACTCTCTCCTGCACTTTCCCACTTTGATGTGTATGAGTATGCAGATCTTCGGGGTATACTCAAAAACCGCTTCAAACGCGAGAAAATAGCAGACTTTTTTGACTACTGTGTTATAGATACCCCTCCAACATTTGATGCACTTTTAAAGAACTCTCTTGAGGTGGCTGATAGCGTTGTTATCCCTTTTGTCCCACATCATTTAGGTGTTGTCGCCGTTGGACAAATGCTTAGAGCCCTCTATAAAAGTGCTAAAGCACAAGAGAGAGATATTGCAGATGTAAGCATTTTACCTGTGATGTACAACCCTCATATAAATGAGCATAAAGAGTCTGTTGAAAAAGTAAAAACCTCTTTTGGTGGGGAAAAACTTCTTTCACCTATAGGTGTAGATATTAAACTCGCACAACAGTTTGAGTCTGGTAAACCTATTATTTTGGATGCTAAACGTTCTAAGGGCATGAAAGATTACCAACAGTGTGTAAAAGAAATTTTACAAAGAGTTTAAGATGCAAATAAATCCTCAAAAATTAAAAGTACTTATTTGTGATGAAGATATACGTGTTTTGAGTAGACTAGGCTCTTGGATAGAGGCTATAGGCGAAGAGTATATTTCTACTAGTGATGGTATCGAGGCTGTATCTATTTTTAAGAGCGAATCTCCCGATATTGTTCTTGTTTCTCAAGAACTTAAAAATATGGGTGGTATAGAACTCATTGAGAAGATAAAAGAGAAGAATCCAAGTCAAGCAACTATCCTTATGTTGAGTGATAATGAGAGTGGAATCTTTAGACGAGCTATAGAGTTAGAAGTTGATAAATACCTCAATAAGCCTATAGAAGCTAAACCGCTCTTTCAAGCAATAGAATCACTCTCAGAAGAGAAGGTATGGCATCAAGAGTTTAAACAACAAAAAAGAGCCCTAGAAGATTATAAAGATGCTATAAACTTGACATTTAGTGTATCTCGTCATGATGTCTCAGGAAAGGTGACTTATGTGAATGACCTTTTTTGTACTACAACAGGAATCTCTTATACTGATTTAATGAACGGACTACTTAATCCTCTTTGTAATGATAATGAAGATATGAAAGTAGTCTGGGATGCTTTAGAAACTGATTTAGTGTATCGTGACAGACAAGTTTTTAAACTCGATAACAACAGAGAATTTATCATGGATATTACGGCAGTAGCAATTCTTGATGAAAATGATCAAATCTCTGAATATCTTGTTTTTTTAGATGATGTCACGAAGATTATTCAATCTGCAAGAAAAATAAAAGCTCAAGAGTTGGATAACAGACTAGATAAACTTAATCATGCAAGAGAGTTAAATAAGGTAAAAGACTCCTTTTTAACTATTTTTACACATGAGCTAAAAACACCACTCAACTCAATCATTAACTTCTCAGAGTATGTAGCTAAGCATCTAAATAAAGAGACTTTTTCTAAAAAAGATCGTTTAGTCTCTCAGGTAAAGGAGATTAATAATAGTGGCCACTTTATGCTTGAGATGATAGAAAATCTTATGCAGGCTATGAAACTTAGAGACACAAATATAAAGTTAAATATTGAACATGTACAACTTAATACTCTTTTGGTGGAGGCATTATCAGTCGCAAATAAAAATGAAAATCTTAAAATCCAAAAAGAGGATAGTATAGAAGTCTTTATAGATACTGATGCTAGTAAGATGAAGGATATTTTCTTACATATTCTTTCTAATGCTTTTAAGTATGCACAAACAACCATTATCATTAAAATAGATATGAAAGAAGAGAATTTTTACTTCACAGTAGAGGATGATGGAGAAGGTTTTAAAAATACTACTCATGTATTTGACTTATTTGAACAAGATGATGCAGATAGTATGACACGTGAAGCTTCGGGAACTGGGGTAGGACTCTATATTGTTAAACAACTTTGTGATAAAATGTCTTATAAGATAAAACTTTTAAAAAGTGAATCACTTGGTGGTGCAAAAGTAGTGCTAAGTGGTAAAAGGGATAAAGAGTCATGAATGTACTAATAGTCGATGATAATAAAAACAATAGAATGATACTTCAACTTCTTATGGAAGATTATGTAGAAGACAATGGTGGTGTTACATTTTCTATAGATGAAGCAGTTGATGGCCTTGAAGCTGTACGAAAGTGTGATGCAAAAGAGTATGATCTTATTCTAATGGATATCATGATGCCAAATATGGATGGTATTGAAGCGACAAAGCTTATTCGTCAGAAATATAAAAAGCTTATGATTATTGCTGTTTCTGCTGTAGATGATCTTGCCCGTCAAAAAGAGATACTTAGTAGTGGTGCAGAAGATTATATCTCTAAGCCTGTGAACTCTGATATTTTCAATAGTAGACTTACTAACTATATTAGCCTTTTAAGATTAAGAAAGGAGGGTGAAAAAGAGCATAAAAGCAGTAACGAAAATGGTGTTAATGTCTTTACAAAAGAGATCTATAGTCGTTATACAAATTTTATGCTCTTTAGTGAAGATGCACTCTCTGAACTTTGGGAATACTATCTCTTAGACGGAGAAGAGAAGTGTGATAACCTTAGTGATGTTATTCGTACTATTTTCTCCATAGGTGAAGCTCAGTTAAAACTTCAAGCAAAAAGTAATCTTTTCGTTGAGGAATCTGATGAGTGCAAATACTTCACCCTTACAGATATAGACACAATACCCTTAGCTGTAATAAAACTTTTACTTAAAAAGAATGAAATCACATGTGAGTATAAAATAGCAGATAATAAACTCTCCTTTAAACTCTATAAGTTAGAAAATTCATGTGAGCCTTTTGCTCAAGAAGAGCCAGAGAAAATAGTAAATAATGTGGCGATAAAAGAAGAAATCATCGCTAGTCCAACTACTATAACACCACTAGTTTCTGGCTCATTAGAAGTTTTTGATTATCTTGACCCTGATGATTTAATTGATCTTGAAGAGTATGCAGGTCGCCTGAACTCTCTGATGCTCTTAGTCGGTAAAGAACTTGGTGAAGATGAAGTGTTTGAAATATACACATATATAGACAAGCTTTCAGCTATTCTTGCTACCTATTCAGAAGTTGCACCTATTTCAAAGTCTTTGGCACGATTAGCAGAAGATATGAGTTCACATATTGATACATTTATAGAAAATGCAGAGGCATTAGCACCTATGTGTGCTGCTTTTAGTCGAGATATGTCTAACTGGATAACGCAGTCTTTTCATACCGGTGCTCCGAGTGAAGATTTTATGAATGACACTATTTCCGTAAACTGTCAAACTATAGGCAGTATGCTTACTATGAATGATGCTTCTGCTGAAGGTGGAGATGATTTCGATGATATTTTTGATTTTTAAGGAGATCTTATATGTATAAAGTGACTGTAAGTAGCCCATGTAGCTGTTTTATCAAAAGAGGTCTTAATGATTTACAAGATTTTTCTACAAAAGAGGAAGCTGCATCAGTAGCAAAAGAACTTCTTCATACTATGCAAACAACTTTTTGTGCGAAACATGAGTTTAAAATGATTGAGAAGTTTGGTTCTTTTACTATTATGACAAAGCCAAGATAGTAAAGTTACGAAAGAAAGAATTAGAGAAAGATCTCTACTGCTCTCTCTAAATCTTCGATCGTATCAATCCCAAAACCTGTTGAAGCTACTTTTACCATAGTGATTTTTTTGCCATGGTAGATTGCACGGAGTTGTTCTAACTTTTCTATGTCTTCTATGGGTGCATCTTTAAGCGAGCAGAACTCTTTTAAACTCTTTTTTGAAAAACCATAAATTCCAATATGGCCAAAATACTTTGCTCCACCACCTTGGTTGTAGGGAATAGCAGAACGTGAAAAATAGATAGCATTGTCAGATTCATCAAGAACAACTTTTACAAGATTAGGATCTTGTGCCGCATCTGCATTTATAGCATTATAACAGCTTCCCATAATAAAAGGAGCACTTTTCTTTTGGAGGGACTGAAGTTTTTTCATAAGTGATTCTACAACATCAGGCTCTATAAAAGGCTCATCTGCTTGAACATTGATGAGAAGTTCATCATCATCTAATTCTAAAATCGTAGCACACTCGTGGATGCGGTCTGTACCGCTTTTATGTGTAGTAGATGTAAGCATAGCTTCAATGCCGTACTCTTCACATACTTCTATGATCTTCTCATCATCTGCAGCGACTACAACACGGTCAAGGTGTGCTACTCTTTTTGCAGTACGTACAACCATAGGAAGTCCACCAATGTCTGCAAGTACTTTTTGAGGGAAACGTGAAGATGCTAAACGTGCTGGAATAATAATCATTTAATGCCTTTATTTGGTATAATTGCAAAATTATATCTAAAAGGCTCTTTTTTTCCTATGACACTCTATCAACCAGAGTCGGGTTATGCTTATAACTCTGACTCTCTTTTTCTTTATGACTTTATAGATAGTTTTAATCCTCGTGGTCGAGTTCTCGATGTCGGAGCAGGGTGTGGAATAGTAGGGCTATTAGTAGCAAGAGATAATAAAAAAGTAACTCTTGAGGCAGTAGAGAAATATGCCCCCTTTGTAGCTTATGCTAAGAAAAATGCGCAAGAAAACGAGATAGAGTATAAGCTTCATGAAGAGAATTTTTTAGAGTTTGAGGTACAAGAGAAGTATGACTATATCATCTCAAACCCTCCTTTTTATCCAGAGGGAGTGAGGCAGAGTGAAGATGAGATGCTCCGCAGTGCAAGGTACAACACAAACTTACCTTTGGATGCATTTTTTAAACAGGTCTCGCGTTTACTCAAACCCCATTCTCATTTTATTTTCTGCTATGACCCTAGTGTGTTTGCAGAGATTTGTGTAGCACTAAAAAAAGTAAAAATGAGAGTGGTCGATGTACAGTTTGTTCATCCTGGTGAAAAGAAAAATGCTTCCCTCGTCCTTATCCATGCTCGCAATGGTTCAAAGTCTATGATGCAAACACATCCACCAGTGATAGTGATGCAGGGACTAGAAACGTCAGCAGAGGCAAAAAAAGTTTATGAAAAATCCAATACACAGAGTATAAAATGTCAACTATAATAAAAAAAGAGGGTTATCCGTATGCCTTTAATCAGGATGCTTGTGCAACTTGTGCAGGAAGATGCTGTACTGGAGAGAGTGGTTATATCTATGTAAGTAGGGAAGAAATTTTTAAAATTGCAGAGCTTTTAAATCTAAGCGTTAATGATTTCGGTGTAAAATATCTCTTTAAAAATGGCTATAAATACTCCATAAAAGAGCAGATTTATGAGGGATCTTATGAATGTGTTTTTTATGATAGAGAATCAAATGGCTGCAAAATATATGAGGCTCGACCATCACAGTGCATAACTTTCCCTTTTTGGGATTATTTTAAAACACGAGTAGATGAGTTAAAAGAAGAGTGTCCAGGAATAATAGATGATTAAAGCAATCTCCCTCGTTTTACTAGTGTTAGCATTCACATCTTGTGGTTTAAGTACACCAAAACCAGTGCTTGGGAACCAAAAATCTTTTGATTTAGAAGATACTTATATTATGTTTGCACTTCGTGCTGAGCAGATAAAAGATTATAATTCTGCATCAAAACTTTTCAATACTCTTTATCAAAAATCCGATAAAAAAGAGTACCTTTATCGTTCTATTGAAAATGACCTCATTGCTAAAGAGTATGATAAAGTTATTAAGAGAGTGGATGCTTTTAGTAAAGGTGCTCTTTTTGATGCAGAACTCACTAGACTCAAGGTAGTTGCTCTTTTTGAGCAAAATAGACTTGATGAAGCAATAGCCCTCTCTGTGAAATTAGCAGCGAAAACAAAAAAACCTGATGATTATCTTTTGACATCAGATATTTACACGAAACGTCAAGAGTTTGATTTAGCAGTTCGTTACCTTGAAAGTGCTTATGAGAAGGAACATAATGAAAAAATACTTGATAAAATGTCTATTATTCTTTATGTCAACTTAGGAAAGAAAAAAGAGGCGATAGCACATTTAGAAACACACTCTAGAATGTTAGGATGCTCAGAAGTTGTTTGCCATCGTTTAGCGGCTTTTTATAGTAATGATAATAATCTTGAAGGATTACTCTCTGTGTACCTAAGACTTTATGAGTATAAAAAGAGTGATGATGTAGCTAAAAAAATCATCCAGATATATACTTATAAGCGCGATTACAGACATTTAGCAGAGTTCTTAAAAAAGTCTCAGGCTGATGATGCTCTTTTACTTCAAATATATGCTTCTTCAAAAGAGTATAAAAAAGCATATATTTTAGCTGATAAACTTTATGAAACAACAGGTGAGATAAACTATCTGGGTGAGAGTGCTATTTATGAGTATGAAGCGAATGCAGTAGAACCTAGTAAAGAGACTCTTTCTAGCGTTATAGATAAACTGGAAAATGTTGTCAAGCATGAGAAAAACCCAACATATCTTAACTACTTAGGCTATGTTCTTATTGATCATGAAGTAGATGTAAAAGAAGGTATAAAGTATATAGATGAAGTTTTAAAATTAAAACCTGATTCTGCATACTATCTTGATTCTCTTGCTTGGGGATATTATAAACTCGGTCAGTGTAAAAAAGCAGAGAAGATAATCAAAAGAGTAGTGACACTGAAGGGTGGAGATGATCCCGAGGTATTAGCACATAAAAAAGCGATAGAAAAATGTATAAAAACTCAAAAAGGTAAAAAAAGAAAATGATTTTAGATGATATTATTAAAAAAACAAAAGAGGACTTAAAGAAACGCGAAAAAGAGTTCTCTCTAGACTGGTTAGGGCGTTCACTCGCATTTAATGCAAGACAGCCTCGTGATGTTTATCCATATCTTCAAGCGACAGAGGAAGATCCATACAGAATAATCTCTGAGGTAAAAAAAGCTTCTCCTTCTAAGGGGGTTATTCGTGAAGATTTTGATCCTATTGCTATCGCTCAGGCTTATGAACGTGGTGGAGCTAGTGCAATCTCTATCTTAACTGAACCTCACTTCTTTCAAGGAAACTTAGATTATCTTGGGGGGATTCGCCGTTATGTAGGTGTACCACTTCTTCGTAAAGATTTTATTGTTTCTAAGTATCAGGTTTTAGAAGCAATGGTGCATGGAGCTGACTTTATCTTACTTATTGCTGCAGCACTCTCTAAAAAAGAGCTCAAAGATCTACTCAATTATACAAGACACTTAGGTTTAGAAGCTCTTGTTGAAGTACATGATAAGCCAGATTTAGTCAAGGCTATCTATGCCGGTGCAGATATTATAGGTATCAATCATAGAAATCTTCAAACTTTTGAGATGAATATGAACTTATGTTACGACCTTATTCCTCTTATTCCAAATGGGAAGATTATTGTGGCAGAGAGTGGTATATATGAACATGGACAGCTCAAAGACTTAAGTAAAGCTGGTGTAGATGCGTTCTTGGTAGGGGAGTCACTTATGAGAACAGATGATGAAGAAGCCGCACTTAGACTTCTTAAAACAGGAAAAAATTAAGATGAAAACAGCAAATAAATTTATAATATTGGTAGTAGCTACTTCAACACTACTTTTTACTGCATGTACAAAAGAGACACAAAATAAGATAGGCCGAAGTATACAAAATTGGACGGGAACTGATGGTGTTTTAGATATCTATATGGGTGAAAAGCTTGTACAACGTTATATTAAAATAGCTAAACTTTCATCTGCTGAAGCAACAGATGGAAGTAGACAGTCAAGAAACTATAGATATGGATATGGCTACTTAGATACAAATCAAAACTATAAAGTTGATAAGGGGGAGAAAAAACTCTACTTCGAAATCAGTAATTTTGCTACTTCATATATCTTTTATGATAATCCAGGAGATTAAGATATGGATGTTATAGAACTCTTTAAGTATTTTGTAGGGGCAAAAAGTGAAACACCAGATGATGGTGGGCTTTTAGACTTTATAGAAGAGTATCTTGAGGGTTTTAATGCTGTTCGGGTGGATGTAGAGGATGTAAAAAATCTTTTTATCTACAAGAAGTTTTCTGAAGGTGAACACTTATGTTTTGCTGGTCATGTAGATGTTGTTCCTGCCGGAGATAACTGGGATGCAGATCCTTATGAAGCAGTAGAAAAAGATGGCTTTATTTACGGTCGTGGTACACAGGATATGAAGTCTGGTTTAGCTGCATTTACTCAGGCAGTTAAAGAGACTAAAGAGTTTAAAGGTACTCTTTCTTTACTTTTAACTTCGGATGAAGAGGGTGAAGCAACTAATGGCACGGTCAAAGTTTTAGAGTTTTTAGAGAATAACGATATGCTACCAGATGCTTGTGTAGTTGCTGAGCCAACTTGTGAAGATACGTTTGGTGATGCCATAAAAGTAGGACGACGTGGTTCTATCAATGGCTACATTACACTTAATGGTAAGCAAGGACATGCCGCTTATCCTGAAAAAGCCATCAATCCTATTCATCAGATAGCACAAGTCCTTGGTAATATGGCTGGAGTGGACTTAGATAATGGTGATGAGTTTTTTGCACCGAGTAAGTTTGTAGTAACTGATATCCGCTCTGGTATGCAGGTGACAAATGTAACACCAAATGATCTTCAGATGATGTTTAATGTCCGTAACAATACAAAAACAGCAAAAAAAAATATTATCGCGTTTGTAGCAGAGCACTTTGAAGGGCTTGATTATGAGCTACGTTTAACACAGGGTTCCTATCCGTTTAACACAAATATAGATACAAAGATAGTCAAACTTATTGATAAAGCCATTTCAGATGTTACAGGTATAAGTCCTAAACACTCAACTGCCGGAGGGACAAGCGATGCTCGTTTTATCTCTCCAATGGGTGTGGATGTCATAGAATTTGGTGTGAGAAATGACTCTATTCACTCTGTGAATGAGAGAACGTCACGAAAAGAAGTTGAAGCTCTTTGTCGTGTATTTAAAACACTTATAGCAAACTGGAAGTAAGATATGAGGTACTTAATAGTACTACTATTTTTAGTAGTTGGACTATTTGGTGGAGAACTTGGTTGGAGTAGTGACTATAAGCAGGCACTTAAAAGTGCAAAAAAAGAGCATAAACTTGTTTATGTATTTATAACATCAGACTCTTGCCAATGGTGTAGAAAGTTTGAAAATAAAACACTTAAAGATAAAAAAACCCTCAAAAGGCTTTATAGTGAGTTTGAAGTAGTACATCTTTCAAGAGATAGGCATACAATTCCTAAAAAGTTTAAGACAGCACCTATCCCTCGCCACTATTTTGTAGATAGTAATGGAAAGATTCTTTATTCCTCTTTAGGATATAGAGGAAGAGTCTGTTTTGATGCATTTATGGATAATGCAGAGAACAAAGTAAGAGTAACTAAGTAAATAGTTACATAAATTTAAGGAGATAAGATTAGATGAAATTTGTACAAACAACAAAGGCACCCTCAGCAATAGGTCCATACTCTCAAGCAGTAGTAGTAAATGGTATGGTTTATACTTCAGGTCAGATAGCACTGCTTCCTGATGGTAGCGACTCTGTATTAACCGAGGATGTAGTAGCACAAGCAAAACAAGTAATGCAAAACCTTGAAGCAGTTTTAAGTGAAGCAGGAAGTAGTTTAGGGAGTGTTATAAAGACTACAATCTTTTTAGCAGACATGAATGACTTCGCAGTTGTAAATGAGATATATGCTGATGCTTTTGGTTCACATAAGCCAGTTCGCTCAACAGTTGCAGTTAAAACTTTACCGAAAAATGCACTTGTAGAGATAGATGCTTTAGCATTAGTAGAGTAGTTAAACAAGACTTAAAGCTTAATTGGATATAATTCCGAACTTTTTGTAGAAATACATACATATTTAAGGACCGCAGATGTACGCAATTATTAAAAATGGTGGTAAGCAGTATAAAGTGACAGAGGGTGATGAATTATCACTTGACAAAATGTCACTTGAAGCTGGTACTGTTATAGAGATTAAAGAAGTTTTAGCAGTTAACGCTGGTGAGCTTAAGATGGGAGCTCCTTTTGTTGAAGGTGCTATTGTAACTGCTGAAGTTATGAGAGAAGGACGTGATAGAAAAGTTATTACTTTCAAGAAACGTCGTCGTAAAGACAGTAAAGTTAAACGTGGTTTCAGAAGAGACTTCACACGTGTTAAAATCACGAAAATAGCTGCATAAGCTAAAATAACTCAAGGAGCATAGTATGGCACATAAGAAAGGTCAAGGTAGTACACAGAATAATCGTGACTCAGCTGGTAGAAGACTTGGTGTAAAGAAGTACGGTGGAGAATCAGTAGTAGCTGGTAACATCATCATTCGTCAACGTGGAACGAAAGTTCACCCAGGTAAAAACATGGGAATGGGTAAAGATCATACTCTTTATGCATTAGTTGATGGCGTTGTTCGTTTCGAGAGAAAAGATAAAAAACGTCAACAAGTCTCAATTATACCTGCAGTATAAATTCTACAAATATTTGAGCCTTTGTGCTCATCTATTTTTCTTTCACTCGAAATTTTCACTAGTTTCACACTAAACAAAAATATTTAACAATTTACTTTTACTAAACAAGTTGATTCTCAAGTATTTAACCTCAAGGAAATAAAATGTTCACAGATAGCGTCGAACTTACAGTAAGCTCAGGAAAAGGTGGACAGGGATGTGTAGCATTCCGTCGTGAAAAGTTTGTACTCAATGGTGGTCCAAACGGTGGTGACGGTGGAAAGGGTGGAGATATCTACTTCAAGTGTGATAACAACACCCATACACTCTCCCACTTTCAAAGAAAAATGCACATCAAAGCAGACGGTGGAAAACCAGGTGAAGGCTCAAACTGTTCTGGAAAGTCTGGAGCAAAAAAAGTTATCATTGTACCACCTGGTACACAGATTGTTGATCAAGAAACAGGTGATGTACTTTTTGATATGACAAAAAATGGTCAAGTTGAAAAATTTCTTCAAGGTGGAAAGGGTGGACTAGGTAATACTCACTTTAAATCTCCTACAAACCAAAGACCTACTTATGCACAGCCTGGTGAAAAAGGTGAGACTAGAGCTATAAAACTTGATCTTAAGCTAATCGCCGACATCGGTTTGGTTGGTTTTCCAAATGTTGGAAAGTCAACACTTATCTCTACAGTCTCAAATGCAAGACCTGAGATAGCAAACTATGAGTTTACAACACTTACTCCCAAACTTGGACAAGTGAACATTGGAGATTATGAGTCATTTGTTATGGCTGATATTCCAGGTATTATTGGTGGAGCACACGAAGGAAAAGGACTTGGTATCAAGTTCTTACGTCACATTGAACGTACAAAGATTCTTCTTTATATGGTTGACCTTGGTAACTATAGAGAGTTAAAAGAGCAGATAGAAGTTCTCAAAAGTGAGATCTCATCTTTCTCAGACATTTTAGGAGAGAGTAAATTTGCTATTGCACTTACTCGTTCTGATGTTATCTCTCCTGATGAGTTAGCAGAACAAGTTAAAGGTTTTATTGAGATGTTAGGTCTTAAGCCTACTTATGAAAATGAGTTTAACTTTGATAGTGATACTCCTTTTTACATCCAAGAGAGTGCTTCAAATGAGTTAGGGTTTGATAAAACTCTTCCATACTTAATAGCTCCCATCTCTTCAGCAACACATAAAAATATAGATGCACTCAAACATGCACTATTTAACCTCGTGCAATCAGATAGAAAATAGGTTGAAGATGCGTATAGTTGTTAAAGTTGGTTCAGCTGTTTTAACACAAGATGGGGAAGTGGCCCTTGAGCGAATGAGCATACTTGTTGATTTTTTAAGTGAACTTACAAAAAACCATGAAGTGCTGTTAGTCTCTTCTGGTGCAGTCTCTGCGGGCTATACAGAACTAAAACTCGATAGATCTATTCTCTCAAATAAACAAGCACTTGCTGCCATAGGTCAACCAATATTACTTCAAAAATATGCTAAAAAGTTTGAGCCTTATAATATACTTACTTCTCAAGTCTTAGTCACTTCTGCAAACCTTGCAAAGGAAGATGATATAAACAGAATCAAAAACAGTGTCAATACACTTCTGAAAAATGGGGTAATTCCTATTATTAATGAAAATGATGCAACCTCTACAGATGAATTAGAAGTTGGTGATAATGATCAACTTTCAGCATATATAGCAAAGCATTTAAATGCAGACTTATTAGTCATTCTTTCAGATATTGATGCTTATTATGATAGCGATCCAAGAGAAAATGAAAATGCGAAAGTCTTAAAAACTGTCAATGTCATAAATAAAGAAGAGCTAGAGAGAGAAGCCACCCCAAACGATATTTTTGCAACGGGTGGAATAGTGACAAAACTCAGAGCTGCAGCATATCTTTTAGCTGCTGATATAGATACATTTTTGGCAAGTGGATTTGATCTTAGTGATGTCAAGTCTTTTACACTAGAGAATGAACATAAGGGTGGAACACTCTTTACAAAGGGAAAATAGATGAATATTATTTTTATGGGTACACCAGATTATGCTCAGAAGATTTTAGAAAAACTTCTGGATGAAGAAAATATAAATGTTGTTGCAGTCTATACACAACCAGATAAGCCAGTAGGTCGTAAAAAGATAATGACTGCCCCTGAGGTAAAAGTTCTAGCACAAGAAAAAAACATTCCAGTCTACCAGCCAAATAAACTTCGTGATGAAGAGGTAGTTAGCGAACTTCTTGCTATAGAGTGTGATTATATTGTAGTCGCAGCCTATGGGCAGATACTCCCTCGTGCAATTTTAGATCATGCTCCTTGTATAAACCTGCATGCATCTATACTCCCACAGTATCGTGGTGCGAGTCCTATTCAACAAACGCTATTAAATGATGACAAGCAAACTGGTGTCACAGCTATGCTTATGGAAGAGGGTTTAGACACTGGAGATATCTTAAAGATAGAGACTATGGATGTACCTAAAGATATGATGCTGGAGACTCTATTTGATGAGTTGACAGTTCTCGCTACTACTTTAACAGTAGACATCCTTAATAACTTTGAGACTTTTAGTGCAAAGAAACAAGATGAAACTCAGGCAACACATTGTAAAAAAATCACAAAAAAAGATGGTGAAGTAAACTTTGAGAGTGCCTATGATGTTTATAACAAGTATCGAGCATTTACTCCATGGCCAGGTATCTATTTAGAGAGTGGTATGAAGCTAAAAAAGATAGAACTACTCGATAAATGTTCTCTCTATGAAGCTGGAAAGATTTTAGAGATCAATAGTGATAACATTGTAGTTGCTTGTACAAAGGGAGCTATCAAAATTTTCACTGTACAACCGCAGTCAAAAAAAGAGATGAGTGTTATCTCTTATATAAATGGAAAAAGGTTAGCACTTGAAGACACTTTTCTTTAAGTCTCTTCCCTCTACTCAAATATACCTTAAAGAACTTCTTAAAAAAAATCAAGAGGAACTTCCTCTGGCTATTGTTGCAGATAGACAAACAGCGGGTATCGGAAGTCGCAATAACTCATGGAATTCTAAAGAGGGTAATCTCTTTTTATCATTTGCACTGAATTTAGAGACTCTGCCTAATGATTTAAAACTTGAGTCAGCTTCTATCTACTTCTCATATCTTTTAAAAGAAACACTTAATTCTTTTGGTTCAAAAGTTTTTTTAAAATGGCCAAATGATCTCTACATTGGAGAGAGTAAAATAGGTGGAA
>JALWTK010000111.1 GCA_027082875.1 Sulfurimonas sp.
TCGCCGTTTAGTTATATGGCATAGAGAGTTTAAAACTGCACAAGAAGATAGTGTAGAAGAATTTTTTGGAGCACCACTAAAGGTCGCTTACAAAGATGGCGAGCCGACACCTGCTGCAAATGGCTTTGCAAAGAAGTGTGGCGTTTCTCTTGACGAGTTAAGCTCTATAGACAAAGGTGGTAAAGAAGTTCTTTACTATAAAAAAGATGTTAAAGGTCAAGCTTCAGCAGATCTACTCCCAGAGATGATAGAGAAGTGGATCAAGTCTTTAGAATTTGGAAAAACTATGCGTTGGGGAAGTGCATCAGATAGCTTTATCCGTCCTATACGATGGGTAAATGTTATGATGAACGATGAGCTAGTCCCACTTTCTCTTTTTGGTGTTGATTCTGCAAAGAGTACATTTTTACATCGTATAGCGAAGTTTGGTGCCTTAGAAGTTGGTGGTGCAAAAGAGTACTTTTCGGCACTAAAAGAGGGTGGCGTTACACTTTTTCCAGAGGAGAGAGCTGAGAAAATCAAGTCAGACTTTACAAAGATAGAAGATGAGAGTGGTCTTAGTATAGAAGTAGATGAAGAGCTTTTTGAAGAGGTTGTTGCTATTACCGAAAATCCTACTGCACTTTTAGGCTCTTTTGATGAAGCATTTTTAAGACTTCCTCCTGAGGTTATCGTTACTTCGATGAAAGAGCACCAGCGTTACTTCCCAGTTTTTAAAGATGAGAAGCTTACAAACAAGTTTGTCGTGGTTTCAAATGCTCTGACTGATGACTTCTCTGAGGTTGTAAAAGGAAATGAAGTTGTACTTCGCCCGCGTTTAGCAGATGGACTTTTCTTCTGGGACAACGACCTTAAACGCGGTCTCTCTACTGAAGGACTAGAAAAAATCACTTTCTTTAAAGGACTTGGAACAGTTACAGATAAGATAGCTCGTGAGGGTGTTATAGCAGATAAGCTTTTTGATCTTTTCGGTTTGGTCTGTAAAAAAGAGCACCTTACTCGTGCAGTGTCTTTAGCAAAAGCTGACCTTATGAGTGAAATGGTCTACGAGTTTACAGAGCTTCAAGGGCTTATGGGTGGCTACTATGCGTTAGAGCAGGGTGAAGATGAGAAAGTAGCGACTGCAATCAGTGAGCAGTATCTTCCTGATGGTGAAGAGAGTGCTCTTCCATCTACTCCACTGAGTGCTGTTGTTGCGATGAGTATAAAATTAGACACACTCTTAGCACTCTTCTCTGCAAACCAAATTCCTACAGGTTCTCGTGACCCATTTGCACTTCGCCGTGCAGTAAATGGAATAGTTCGTATTGTCAATGAGTATGGTTTTCACTTTAATATAGTAACTACTATGAAAGAGTTAGCTGCTAACTATGCAGAGATAGACTTAGAAAAATTAGAGAACTTTATACTTGAGCGTATTAAACGCTACTACAAAGTAAACCCTTCCGTAGTTGCCGCTGTTCTTGCTTCTGGTGAGCGAGATCTACTCGATATAGGTCTGAAGATAGATGCACTTAACAACCTCGTAAACTCAGAAGATTTTACAGAGGTAAGTGCGACTTTTAATCGTGTGGCAAACATAGTAAAAGATTTAGACTTAAATGCAGAACTTAGTGTTGATCCTGTGAAGTTTGAAGAGGATGCGGAGAAAGTACTTTTTGAGCGCTTTACTGCAGTGGAAGATATGCTTTATAGTTCATATGAAGAGGAGTTAGATGCTCTTCTCGGTCTCAAGCCTGAACTTGATAGTTTCTTTGAAAATGTGATGGTAAATGCAGAGAATGAGTCTGTAAAGAACAACCGTAAATCACTTGTTGCGAACATCTACAAAAGTATCTTAAAAATTGCAGATATCAAAGAAGTGAGTGTTTAGACTCTCTTGTATGATGTAGCAGTTATAGGAGCTGGAATAAACGGCTCTTGTATTACCCATGAGCTTACAAACGCGGGTAAAAGAGTCATTCTCTTTGACTCGGATGGTATCGCTTCTGGTGGCAGTGGAGCTGCTGGGGCTTTTATTAGTCCTAAGTTTTCTAAGAGTGGTGAGTTAAAAGATATTTTACATGATGCCTTTCTCTACTCTTTAGACTTTTATGAGAAGAAATTTCCAAACCTCCTTACAAAATCCCCTCTATTACACATAGCAAAAGATGAAGTAGATGACGCAATCCTCCGTGTTTATAAAGAAAAAACTGACTTAGAGCTTTTAGATACAGCTAGGCAAGAGAGAGAAACAGTCTCCATAAACGCAGGCATAGTAAACGCCAAACCTATGTGTGAAGCTCTGTGTAAGTCTGCGACTTTTAAAAAAGAAGAAGTTGTAAGCTTAGAGTATAATGATGGTGTTTGGATAATAAATGAGTCATATAGTGCAAAAGAGGTAGTGCTTGCAACAGGGGCATATAAAACTCTTCTCAAAGAACCCTATATAAAACTCCGTGGCGTTTGGGGGCACCGTATAGATATCAAAACTACAACAGACAATCCTCACTCTATTCACCAGTTTGTCTCTATCTCACCAAGTCAAGAGGGAAAGTTAGCTATAGGTGCCACACATAATGTACACTATCACCCTCAAACTGCTACAGAAGAGTATGACATAGAAGAGGGACGAGCAGAGTTACTTGAAAAAGCATCTCGTAGTATTGGGCTAGAGAATGTGGAAGTTGTGAAGGACTACACAGGTCTACGTTCAGGCTCTTTTGACTATATGCCCTTAGTAGGTCCACTTGTGATGTCTCATGAAACATTGCAGAACAAAAGCATCCATTTTCAAACAAAAAAACCAGACTATAGTGCTTACACTTATTACCCAAATCTTACCATGATAAATGGAAGTGGCGGTTATGGATTTGTACTTGCTCCTTATTTAGCAAAAATGTTAGTAGAGTTTATTTTGAGCGATAAAGAGATAGAAAAAAGAGTACTTCCCGCAAGATTTTTTGCTAGGTGGGCGAAAAAGGGTACAGACTCTTAAAGTCTAATCTTCACCACTTTATGAGGGGATTCTTTAAAGACTTCTTTAAAGGCATTTGCACGGATCTCTTTCATTTTTCCTGTAGCAACTGGAGAGAGAAAGTATGCAAGATCAAGTGCCTCATCAGCATCGTAGTTGTTATCGTGTAAGAAAACTATCTGTTTGTCGAGTTTTTTGACCTGTGCTGCAAGTGCCCTTGCATAGGCGATGATAGCTTTATGGTGTCTATCGTGCTTGTGTCCCATACCAAAAAAGACAAACTTCCCACTTAGACGAATATTTGGCACATCGATGTAGTTTAGCTCTCTATCATAACGTGTAAGCTGTGAAGAAGAGAGTTTATCAAGGTCTGCATCAAACTCTTCTATAATAGGTGTCGGAGCGATATTTGAGCGGTTGTAGCTAAAAAGATATTTAATCTCTACAAGCTTTCCTGGGTAGATATTTTTGAGTCCTGCATTGATAACATAACTCATGGGATCTTCAGTAAGTGGCACAAACTCATCATACTGCTCGAAGCCATCCTCTTGTAAAAAGTGACTCATAGAGTAACTAAGGGGAGTGAGTTCAGGGTTGTAGAGTATCACTGTACCACATACAGTTTTACGTTTTTTCTTCAGCATTATTTCTAAATCAGCTGGAGTGATTTTGTCGTCTTCATTTTCGTTTAGGTAGATATAGTGACCGTTTATAAAGTCCATATCAAATTTTGTTGTAAACTTTCCAAATATTTGCATTGTTTTTCCTATAATTATTGGCAGAAGTATACTATAATTTGCACTATGATTTATATAGCTTTTCTTATTTTTACTTTTTTAGTACTTCTTCTTGCCTTTTACCAATGGCAGTTCTATATGGTCTTTTCCCCTACTTACCATAGAGAGGGTGATTTATGCGAGAAATGTAGTATACTCACAATGAGTGCTGATGATGGCATCACCTTAGAAGGTGCTATCTATGAGCCTACAAATCCTTCTGCCACATTGCTTATGTTCGTTGGGCGTTCTCACGATGCAGTAGGTATTATCTCTAAACTCTCACTTACTTATCCAAACACGAGAGTGATAGCCTTTAACTATCGTTCATATGGAAAGAGTGAAGGGAAAGTAGATGAGAAAAATATGTATAAAGATGGCTTAAAAATAGCTGCACTTGTAGAAAAAAACTATGGTGAGTTTTATCTTTTAGGCTACTCTATAGGATCAAGTATAGCTTCCTATGTTGCATCACACCATAAAGTCAAAAAACTTTTTTTGGTGGGTGCATTTAACTCTATAGCCTCACTTGCTAAGTCAAAGTTTGTAGATAGAAGTTTTTTCCCTTTTATAAACCTCTCAAATATTTTTCGTTATAAGTTTAGAACTGGTGAATATGTGAAAAACATAGAGGCACCTACTTATTTTTTTGTCAGTAAAAGTGACACAGTAACTTATATAGAAAATGCGAGAGAGCTAAAAAAGAACATTAAAAATTTAGCTGAGTATGTTGAGCTGGATGAACTCTCTCATAAAGAGATACTCTGGGATCCTAGAGTTACACAAATAAT
>JALWTK010000112.1 GCA_027082875.1 Sulfurimonas sp.
TACTCTTCAGTACCACCAACTTCACCTAAAAGAACCATATACTTAACTTCTGGATTTTTCTCCATTCTAAGCATATTATCAATAAAAACAGATCCAACAAATCTATCTCCACCAATAGCAACACCCTCAGCAATACCATCTGCATTTATAGCGATAATATTTGAAAGCTCGTTGAACAATCCACCTGAACGTGTAACAAGTCCACAAGAACCTGCACGGTGGAGTTTAGAGTTTACGATGTTCTCAATAGTTCCACCGATATTTGCGATTTTAAATGCACCTGGAGCAATAGCACCAACAGTAGCTGGCCCAATAACTGTAACACCTGCGTTTCTTGCAGTGTTGTTCATCTTTCTTGCTAATCTCTCAGGGATACCCTCAGCCGTGACCATAATAGAGCTAAATCCACCAAGTTCAATAGCTTCCATAGTTACATCATAAGCTGTTCTAAATGAACCAAAGTTTAAAAGAACATCAGCATTTGCATGCTCTTTTTTTGCAGCTGCAGTAGTTTTATAAAGAGGTATCATAACCTCATCAGGACCATAAAAGAATTTTTCAAATTTGTTTCCACTTGTTGGAGCAACGATAGCTGCTACTGATGGAGTTTTTCTTTGAATAGTGTAATCATAATCTAACATTCTTTGAATAGCAGTTGTATTGTTATTCCAAAAAATCGCTTGTGTGTCTTTAGTATATAATTTTTCCATTTTCTTCCCTTACTTCTCTAATGCCATACGAACGATGTCTGTAACATGTGTTTCTGGTCCATAAACTTCGATAGAAAGACCGAGTCTATCAGCAGCTTCTTTAATATCTTTTAAACCTTTTTCATAGTTTGGTCCACCACGGCGAACATAAATTTTAGTATTATGCTCTTTCATTTTCTCTGCATTCTCTTCAAATGACTGAATAATTCCTGTAAATGTTTTTGCAACATCAGTGAAGTTTGCAATAGCACCACCGATAATCATAATCTTATCTTGACCTTTAGGATCTTTATGACGGGTCATTAGATCAATAATCGTGTCTGCATAAAATTTTGTCTCACTTGTAGTTGGACCACCTGAGTACTCACCATAGTTAGCAAGATCAGCGATAGAGCCACCATTTGCCTCAGCAAAATCAGCAATAGTATCTGCATAAACAACAGAAGCGCCACCACCAGCAACCATAGTCCAAACTCTACCCATTGGGCTAAGAATAGTAAGCTTTAATGAAGCACCTGATTTGCTATCAGCTTCTGCGATTGCTTTTTCTTCAGGAGATTGATCTTCCATACCAAAAGCAGTTGGGTACTCTATCTCACCCCAAGTATCTTTCATTAAGAAACCAGCAGTATCATCAAGACGAGCAACAAGGTCTAAAATAGCCATTTCGTTGTTATCAAGCATAACGATAGGATTGATTTCTAAATATGCAAAGTTCATATCTCTATAGAATTTAAAAAATGCTACAGCGAATGATTCAAATTTTGCTTTATCTTTTTCAGGAATATCAGCAGGAATATTTGCTTTGACAGCATGTTCCATATCTGCATCAGACATATCGATAGGAATAACTACTTCGTTAACCTTTTCGTCCCAGCCCTCTTCAACTTCCATTCCACCTTCAGCAGACATATAAAGTACATCATCTTCACCAACACAGGTTGCAGAGATATAGTACTCTTGCTCTTGAGAGTGAGGAGTAAATGGCTCAATAATAAAATGACTTAGCGTACCGTGTTGACCACTTAAAAGTGTAGTTGTATGAGAAATTTTCTCATCAATCCACTTCGCAGCATCAGCTAAAGTTACATCACCTGGTTTGTTTGTTTTGAAAAGAACTAGATCATTCTTTCCACGCTTACCAAATAGCATATCTGGTTTTGCAACTAATGCTTCTTGTTTTAACCACTCAAAGCCATGTTCTTCAGCTTTTGCTAAAAGTTCAGCTCCACTTGTTACTAGAACTGATTTAAATCCATAATGGAATCCACTAAAATATTTTTCCCATTGTTTAGAAAAAAGTGCTTTACCGTCGTATTCGCGTATCGCTTTTTGAGCCATAGAAACTCCCTGTTTTTAAGTTGACTGCATTTTAGCATAAACTTATTAATATAATATCCTGAGTTTCTAGTTATGCTAGAAGGGATCTACAGATTGTTTAATTTAGTAACATTAGCTTTATAAACTACTCTATTTTTGTAACGAATTGTTACATTCACATCGTGTGTACTTGTGATAGGTACTTCTTGAAGATAATTTTCTTCACACCTAGGTATAGAATAAAACTGTAAGCGTAACTGCATTTTTTTCTCAGTTGTAACACAGTAAATTCCTCTCTGTTTAAGAGTAAGTGCAAGTTCTTTTGCTATATTAGAATTATAAGCAAAATGCTGCGATGGTTTTTCTATAACCCTATAAAGCTCTTTATTAAAAAAGACCACTAAAGTGTTGAATGTTAAAAAAACAAAAGAGAGGACAAAAGCAAGACGATATTTTGTTCTATACTGCTTAAGCCGAACTCTATAAGAGCTAATGAATGTTTGTGCCGCTAAGGGTAAGCCTAGCATTACATAAGGTGCAAAGTGTTCTAAAGGAAGTCTTTGCCTAAAAGATAAAACTAAAGAGAGCAATAAAACTACAGTTGAGATATACCAGACAATATCTGTCTGTGAAGAGAAGTACCTTCTATACAGACTATAAAAAAGATAGATAAAAATAATCGGTGTAAAAATCGTACTATAAACACCTATAGTATCCAAGAAATGTCCCGTTGGAAAACCACCAACTTCAAAACCGTACAGATAACTTGTAAGAGTATAGAGTCCAAGCATATAGACAAAAAGTTTTCTCTTATCCTGCAGTATATAGTACACACTCAGGGCCAAAAAAAGATAAGCAAAGCTAATATCTATAAAGGCATAAAAAAAAAGTAGAATATTGAGATAGCGTTGCTTAAGCCGTTTTTGTAAATAAACAAAAAGGAGGAGCCCAAAAAGTAACATACCAGCAGTATTAACAATAACAGCTGCACTTATAACTCCTGGTAAAAGGACAAAGATAACTAAAAGCCAGAGTCTATCTCTTTGTGTTTTTATATAGTCTGTAGATATCTTATACATTAATATAGCACTTGAAAGATGAAAAAGTATCATCACAAAACGCAGTCCAAAATCATTTTGACCAAAAATCTGTAGAGAAAGTTTTATAAGATACTGTAAAAAAGTAGCTTGTCCATAGAGAAGCTTAGCTTCACTATAAGAGATAGAAAGTTGTGAAGTTTGAAAAAGTAATATTAGTGCATCGACTCCTAAAATAAGAAAGAAGATGTAACGTTCTCTCATAATGCTAAAAAATTTCCTATAATCTTATGTCCGTATTCGCTCATTATAGATTCAGGATGAAACTGAACACCATAAATATCTTTGTCTTTTATTTTTAGGGCCATGATCTCTTCATCATCCATACTCAATGCTGTAGGCTCAATTTGCGCAGGGAGAGTCTCTTTCTTTACTATAAGGGAGTGATAACGTGTCGCTCGAAACTCTTGAGGTAAGTCTTTAAATAGTGTACATGTTTGTGTTTGTTGCATTATAGATGTTTTGCCATGCATCATATTTTTAGCACGAACAACATCTCCACCAAAGACTTGTGCAATACTCTGATGCCCTAAACAAATACCAAGGATAGGAAGTTTATCTGAAAAGTACTTGATAACTTCAAGTGTTACACCAGCCTCATTAGGAGAAGCTGGACCAGGAGATATAATAATCTTCTTTGGGGAAAGTTGTTCAATCTCTGATATATCCATTTCATCATTTCTTATTATCTTTAAATCTGCACCTAGTTCTCTACAATACTGCACTATATTATATGTAAAGCTATCGTAGTTATCTATCATTAGTACCATTTAGTCATCCAAATATATATAAATTCAATGAAGCATTATAGCAGACTCAAATAAATAGTAAACTTTTATTTAATAAGAAAAGGTATAATTACTTTTTAAAAAAATAACTTAAATTAGGTCTCTTATGAAAAATAAAAAATATATCACTCTCGGGTTCGCATCAGCTGCTCTCTCTATGAATTTACTCTTCTCTTCATCACTTTTTGCAAAAAGTACTCAAGAGCAAAAAGAAGCAACACGACTAGAAGCATTGGCAAAATTTACAAAAGTTATTAGCATTGTTGAACAGTATGATGTTGATGATGTAACAATAGAAGAACTGATAGACAAAGCACTTGATGGTATGATGAAAAATCTCGATGCACATTCCAACTACCTTACAAAGAAAGACTATAAAAGGCTACAAGTACAAACCAGTGGTGAGTTTGGTGGTCTTGGTATAACTGTAGGTATGAAAGATGGTGCACTTACTGTTATTGCACCTATAGATGGTACTCCAGCGGATAAAGCTGGTCTCAAGTCTGGTGATATTATCCTCAAGATTGATAAAAAATCCACTATTGGGATGAGTATAGATGAAGCAGTTTCTCTTATGCGAGGAAAAGTTGGTGCCCCAATTGATGTGACTATTGTTCGCAAGGGTGAAGCAAAACCTCTTTTAATTCATATAGTTCGTGGTGTTATTACGATCCAATCTGTGTACACAAAGATTATCAATAAAAATACACTTTATATCCGTGTAACTAGCTTTGATCAAAAAGTTGCTCATGATGTTGCAGCAGCAATTAAAAAACATAAATCAACAACGACAGGAATTATACTAGACTTAAGAAATAATCCTGGTGGTCTTCTAGATCAAGCAGTAGGACTAGTGAATCTTTTTGTGAGTGATGGAACAATTGTTTCTCAAAAAGGGAGACACAAAAGTGATGATAAAACTTACTCAGCAACTTCAAGTTCAACACTCACTGATGTCCCTATGGTAGTGCTTGTTAATGGTGGGAGTGCAAGTGCATCAGAAATTGTAAGTGGTGCTCTTCAAGACGATAAACGTGCTGTTCTGATTGGAGAAAATACTTTTGGTAAAGGGAGTGTACAAGTTGTTCTTCCAATTACTAAGGAAGAAGCTATCAAGTTAACAATTGCGAGATACTATCTTCCAAGTGGAAGGACTATTCAAGCTGTTGGAGTCAAGCCAGATATCACTGTAGTTGCTGGAGAGATTAAAACACATGAAAGCTCTTTTTCTATTAAAGAAGCTGACTTAAAACAGCACCTCAAAGAAGAACTTACAAAAGTTGATGGTAAAAAAGATACAACTAAAGAAGATAAAAAAGCAAATAAAGATATAATTACACCAGAAATGCTAAATAAAGACTTACAACTAAAATCAGCAGTTGATATTCTTAAAGCTTTAGTAATTACAAAAGGATAAACACGATGGAAAAAAGAGAGTTACTTTATGAAGGAAAAGCAAAAAAGTTATGGCTTACAGATGATGAAAACTTAGTTATTTCAGAATTCAAAGATGACCTTACTGCTTTTAATGGTGAAAAAAAGTCCAGTGAAGCAGGTAAAGGGGCACTTAACAATAAAATAAGCACTGAACTTTTCAAGCTTCTTGAATCAAATGGTATCCCTACTCACTTTGTTGAGATGATGGATGACAACCATATGTTACACAAAAAAGTAGATGTGATTCTCATAGAAGTAATCGTTCGTAATATCGCTACTGGTTCGCTTTCTCGTAACCTAGGTATAGAAGATGGGAAAATACTTCCCTTTACATTGGTTGAGTTTGATTATAAAAATGATGACTTAGGGGATCCAAAACTTAATGATCAGCATGCCCTTATCTTAGAACTAGTTGAGCATCAAGATGAACTAGATAAACTCCGTCGTATGGCTCGTCAAGTTAATGATATATTAAAGCCTTACTTTGCCGATAAAGGTCTTAATCTTGTAGACTTTAAACTTGAGTTTGGAAAAGATAGTAATGGAAATATTATATTAGTAGATGAGATTTCTCCTGACAACTGTCGTTTTTGGGATATAGAATCTGGTGAAAAGATGGATAAAGATAGATTTCGTCAAGGTTTAGGTGGGCTCACAGTAGCTTATGAACAAGTATTAAATAGAATTTTAGGAAAATAATAATGACAGCGATAGTAAATGTATCTTTAAAAGCAGGTGTTTTAGATTCTCAAGGAAAAGCAGTGCATCATGCACTTGACTCCCTTCAATTTTCTGGTGTAGAAGATGTTCGTGTTGGAAAACAGATAGTACTACAACTTGCAGAAACAGACAAAGAAAAAGCTATGGCAGAAGTAACTAAAATGTGTGAAGAGATTCTTGCCAATACAGTAATCGAAGACTACAAGATAGAGCTAGTCTAATGAAAGTAACTATTTTACAATTTCCAGGGACAAACTGTGAATATGACACACAGCATGCTTTTGAATCTCTTGGAGCAAAGACTGAAATAGTTTGGCATAAATCTGAATCTCTTCCTTCTGATACTGATTTACTCGTGGTAGCTGGTGGTTTTTCTTATGGAGATTATCTGAGAAGTGGTGCTATTGCCAAGTTTAGCCCTGTAATGAAAGCAGTAACTGAGTATGCAGATAAAGGTGGAAAAGTTCTCGGTATCTGTAACGGTTTTCAAGTACTAACAGAAGCAGGACTTCTCCCAGGTGCACTTAAACGAAATGATGGACTTCACTTCATCTCTAAACACCATATGCTTAAAGTCCAAAATAACGATAATATCTTTTTAGAAAAGTTAAACAATGGTGATGTAGTAAATATTCCTATAGCACATCATGATGGAAACTATTTTATCAATGAAGCGGGTTTAGCTGATCTTGAAGCTAATAATCAAATTCTTCTTCGCTATACAGATGCAAATGGAGATATCCTCAATCCCAATGGAAGTGTTAGCTCAATAGCTGGTGTTTGCAACAAGTCTAAAAATGTATTTGGTCTTATGCCTCACCCTGAACGAGCTATGGAGTCTATCCTTGGTTCAGATGATGGTGTAAAAATGCTAGAAGGTTTCTTAGCATCGTGATAAAACTTCTTTTACTCTCTTTTGTATTTCTTGCATCTCTCTATGCAAATAAAGTTATCTACCTTAACTATGAAGAAGTACCTCAAAGAGTAGTACAAGGAGAAATCTTTCCTATAACCTTAAAATCTCTATCAACAGTAAGAGATTTTGAAGATGTTCACTACGACTTTTCAAATCTAAGTGGTTTAAAAATGCTTACAAAAACTCCAATAAGAGTTAAGAAAAGTAAGTATTTTTATGACACTTTTTATCTTCAGAGTACACAAAGTTGGGCGAAACTTCCAGATGTTAATGCAACTTTACTCGCTTCACAAGAGTATAATTCTACTTTCATCACTGGAGAGAAGCTCAACATCATTACACTCAACCCAAAAAAGAACTTTTCGAATGTAATAGCAAAAGATTTTGAACTCTTAAAGTATAAAACTACAACATTTGATGCACAGCACAATATTATTGTATTTGTTGCTTCTGCAATAAGATCTGACCTTTCAAAAATTCACTTTAATAATGTTTATAAACAAGGAATAGAATCCCTTTCAAATAACTATAATACATCTAAGATTACCTACTTCTTAGTAGTAGATAAAAAAATAGAAAAACTCTCGTTTAGTTATTTTAATCTTGATAAGAATAGATTCATTGGTTTAGCTATCCCTATTATAGTTGTTGAGGATAGTGTTACAACACAGAGCGATCTCAAGCCAAAAGATCAATCTAAAGAGCGTTTAAAAATGAGTATAGCAGCTTTAGTCGCACTAGTGGCATTTATATTTATACTCTGGAGAAAAAAATATGTATATCTTATTTTTATAATTATTCCACTTGCTTATGTCATCTATCTTGCGATCCCTGAAAAAGAAATTTGCATAAAAAAGGGAACTCCAATTAGACTGCTCCCAGTAGATAATGGTACAATTTTTGAAACAACAGATAAGAAGGTGCTTCTTTTAAAGGAGGGTAGTGTTCAAAAATTTGTAAAAGTACAGCTGAAAAATGAACGAATAGGATGGGTGAAAAATGAAGATATTTGCTCAAATTAACTGGTTTATAGCAACTATTTTCATCTTTACCTCTTTGGTAATTATGATAGTGCTCTATCCTATAGTTCCAAGACCATATTCACGTAAAATTGCTGCTTGGTTTGTTCGATACACTATCTTTTTTTCAACTAATATAAAAGGAAAAGAGGACCCTGCAGCACAAATGTATCTTATTAACCATCAGAGTGATTTAGACATAGGTATACTAGAGACCATCTCCAAAAAAGACCTCTCGTGGGTCGCAAAAAAAGAGCTCTTTGATGTACCTTTTTTTGGTCTTGCTATGAGTATGCCAGAAGATATTCCTATTGAAAGACAGAGTAAAACTTCACTCCTGCGTTTACTTAAAAATGCGAAAGATAGACTTAATAAAGGTCGTGTGATTACTATGTTTCCAGAAGGAACACGCTCTAAAAATGGGAGGATGCTTCCCTTTAAAAGTGGTGCTAAAGTTGTAGCTGACAAGTATCAGCTAAAAGTACAACCTATCGTACTCATGCAAACAGCAAAATATTACAACATCAAAAAGTTTTTCTATTCTCCTGGAACAATCGATGTGATATTTATGGACTCTTTCATAGCAGACAAAAGTGATGAGAACTGGTTACAAAATTTACGATTACAAATGCAAAAGGTATATGATGATGAGTTGGCAAACAATCCTAGCCATAGGTAGTGGTGGTTTTATTGGAGCGATTCTTAGAGCATATCTTAATGGTCTTATCTCTCATAAAATTCCGCATGTCCTCCCCTTTGGTACCCTAGGGGTTAATTTACTTGGTAGTTTTATTATGGGTGCTCTCTTTGCTTACTTTATGCAAAATAGTGCTATTCCAATACATCTAAAATCTTTTTTAACTACGGGCTTACTTGGTGCACTTACAACCTATTCAACATTTGCCATAGAGAGTTTTTGGATGATAGAGGGTGGTAGTTTAATGTTAGCTGCACTGAATATGTCACTCAATGTTTTTGGAACTGTTATGATGGCAGGTGGAGGATATTACCTCATCCAAAACCTATTTAAATCTTAATCACCTCATCAGCACACCAAGAAGCTAAATCCATATCATGTGTTATGAGTAACATTGCCATTGAGTCTAGGTGAGTTATAAGCATCTCCATAACCTCTAACTGTATAACATTATCAAGTGCAGATGTTGGCTCATCAAGCAGTAACAGATCTGGTTTCATAAGCATAGCTCGCAATATAGAAGCACGTTGAAGTTGTCCACCAGAGAGTTCATGTGGAAGCTTTGTCAGTAAAATAGAATCAAGATTGATAAGTTCTAAGTATTTTTTTATTTCATCTAAAGAAGCGACATCGGCTATCTGATTTATAAGAGTGTAACTTGGATGAAAAGAGCTATAAGGATCTTGAAAAACTTGTGAGCATTCTGCTACTTTTATACTCCCCTTTAGTGGTTTGAGATTGTCTAGTATCAACTCAAAAAGTGTACTTTTTCCAGCACCACTCTCTCCAACGATAGCCTTTATCTCTCCTCTTTTAAGTGTAAGTGAGAGATTTTGAAACAGAAGTTTCTCTTTTGTATAGCCAAAAGAGAGTTGCTCTATCTCTAAAAGGTTTTGCAAGTTCTAGCTCTTTGTTAGTGAAGTATATGCTTTTACTAACTCTTTATAAAGAGTGTCTGGTTTGATATCTGCATTTGTTTCCCAAATACGTTTCATCACCACATTATCCTCTTCTCCATTCCAAACTTTGATGTAAGAGCCATCCTTGTAGCCATTATCTTGACGGAACTGATTAAGGATATTTTTACCGACATAGAGTCTATAGAGTGTTTCCAAATCTAGCCCACTCATCACTACTAAATCAAAAAATTCATTTATCATTTTTTCAAGCTCTAATGTTTCAGTTGTAATACTAAGTCTTATCAAGTTTTCAACCTTTGTAATAACCTCAGTCTGAGAGGAGAAAGCTTTTGAAGAGAGGTCAATCTTACTAAAAGAGTTAAGCTGAGATAGATTAATAGCAAGCTCTTCTATACCACCTTTCATCATTGTTGCATAATTTTCTATAGCTAAACTCATGATAAAGTGCCAAACATCTACAACTTCTATCTGATGATTATCCCAGTCAGGCTCTTTATCTATAGCCTTCCAGTGCTTCCATGCGAAGCTATCAACCATCTCTGCACACTCCATATAAATACAGCGTTTCCAGTTAATAGACTTACCATTTTTAGTTGTACCTTTTGTCCACTCTTCGCCATTTGTAGCATCATTAAGTTGGTTTTGCAGCTGCAGCATTAAAAGTATTTTATCCATAAAAGTTCGCCTTTAAAATTTTCTCTAATTGTATCTAAATATGATAAAATGCGGGTTATGAAAAGAATTAATTGTAGACGATGCCAATACTACTTTGTGACATGGGAACCTAGACAACCACATGGATGCAAAGCTTATGGATTTAGGTCACCACAGATTCCATCTATGGTCGTTTTTAAGAGTAGTGGTACTGAGTGTGCTTTCTTTAAAGAGAGGAGTCCGGCCAAATAAGTTTTTTCCCAAAACCTAGTCGATTATCAGTAAATTTGAAAAAATCCACCTCTATTTTATAGAGTGTTGGGTTTAATGCAAGAGCATAAGGAAATTTCTTAAAGTAGAATTTTTTAAGTATCCCTTCGTGAAGTACTACAAACCTACCACGAAACTGTAAACCTTGAATCTTACCTACACTCTGAGTTTCAAGTAAAATATTTCCCGCTACCCTTGAGTTTTGTTTTATATGTTGCATATGAAGTGTATCCTCACTACTTGCCACAACAAAACATCGACTCTTCTCATCGTAAGCATAAAAGAGTGAGCAAACACTTAACTCCTCGGCAAAACTAGTTGCTAGACTCATAACATGATGTTCATCCACAAACTCTGCGACTTTAGTAAGTATTATACTCATCTATAATTTATAAAGATAGCTCTCTAATGCCACAGCATCATTGATAGTGCGTTTATCTAGCATTAGTTGTGCAGTATCATCAGCACGAAGCATATCATAGATATCTTGTGGTAGCACTATATTGTAATAACTTTTTACAAACTCTAGTAAAATCTCAAAATTATCATTACGAACACTCAATTTTTTATACTCTTTAAACTCATCCCAATCAATTCTTACCACTCTTTCTCCTTCTATTTTTTAAGGCATTTTCTAGCCTTTTTCTTATCTCTGACATTTTAGCAGAGGATACAGCAAAGTTCAAGCGCATATAGCCTCTTCCCTCTCGACCAAAACTGATTCCTGCATTTAGCCCAAGCTTAGCCTCTTTTACAAAGAACTCCCTAAGATCCTTATCTCGCAACTTTAAACCATGACAATTAAGCCATGCCAAATATGTCCCTTCAATAGGAGTAATTTTTATAAATTCACTATACTCCTGTGTAACTTTTACTAGTTCTTGATAGTTTTTATAGAGATGCACTTTTAGCTCTTCCACCCACTCCTTACCCTCAGAGTAAGCCACCTCAAACGCCACATGAGAAAGAACATTTCCCTGTGCAAAGTGAACATTATCATAAGATTTCTTGAACTGCTCTTTTAAGTTCTCATCCTGTACAATTACACTACTCATAGCAAAACCAGCCATATTAAAAGTCTTTCCAACACCTATAGCAGTTAGAGTAAGTGCTTTGGCCTCTGCATTTAAAGAGGCGAAGGGAATATGTCTGTTTGGCTTATAGACAAGGTCTGAATGTACCTCATCGGCAAAGACTACTATTTTGTTCTCCCTACAAACTTCAAGTATTTCTAAAAGCTCTTCCTCTCTCCAAACGCGACCAACAGGATTATGAGGGGAGCAAAGAAGTAGAAGTTTTGTACTCGGTGTTATTTTGGATTTTAAATCTTCTACATCAAAACTATATCTGCCCTCTGCATCAAGCTTTAGAGGGTTTTTTACAAACTCGCGTTCAAGATTTAAGACACTATGAAAAAAAGGAGGATAGATAGGAGTTTGGACTATCACTCCCTCCCCTTTTTTTGTAAAAGCTTCTATAGCAACAGCGATACTCGCCACAACAGAGTGAGAGTAAAACATATCTTTTATCTCATACTCAAATCTATGTTCGCGTTTACTCCACTCTCTTTGTGTATTAAACGCAGAAGAAGGTACTTCTTCATAGCCAACAATAGGATGTTCTAGTCGTTTTTTTACAGCTTCTAAAACAAAATCAGGAGTATTGATATCCATATCAGCCACCCATACAGGTTCTACATCTTCTGTACCAAAAAGCTCTTTTCGCAGAGTATACTTCTCTGCGTTTGTATCTTTTCTACAAGCACTTACAGAAAAATCATATCTCATCTCTTTTTCCAAACGCTTAACTCAGAGAGGGTATGCTGGTACTTTCTAGCCGTCTCTTTAATGACAAAGGGAATATCTTCGCGATGAAGAAGTTCAAACTTATCTCCTAGAAACTCTTCTAATGCTTCTATAGTTCGTATCTCTTTGCCATTTTCATCTGTGTATCCACCAAGCCAAAACTCTTTTTGTGTAGAACTCTCTTGCCATGTGTAAGGTGAAGTAAGTACTAAAATACCCTCATCATTAAGTCTCTCATCCACAGAGTCTAAAAAGAGTCGTGGATTATAGAGTCTATCTATTAAGTTTGTAGCTATTATAAGATCATAGCCTTGAAAATTTGGCTTGAGATTACAAGCATCTCCTTGCCAAAAAGAGACCTTCTCTTTCAGCTTTTCATAGCCTAACTCTTCTATAGTCACTTCTTTATGTGAAAGTATTTCACCCTCTTCTACAGAACTAAAGAAGATTTTTCCATCCGCTTTAAGTTTTACACCCACCTGCACAAAACGAGCAGAGAAGTCTATACCTTCCACTATGTCAAACTCTTTTGCAAGCTCAAATGTCGCCCGCCCCGTTGCACATCCTAAGTCGAGTGCTTTTTTTCTGTTTTTTGTATACTTAGTCGCTATTCTAGCTGTCGATTTAGCAAAATTCTCTACACCGAAATGAGTATCGCCATATTGGAACTCACAGTATTGTGAAACCAATGCATCACTCTCATATATATCATCGCTCATAGTATTATCCCTATTTTTTGTCTCTATATATCTAAATCCTGCATTTTGGTAAAAATGTTTTCTAAAAGCATAACGCGAGTGCTTTGCTATGAGATTTCCACTACTTGCCCATGATGAGCCAAGTATGAGAGCATGTCTCTCATCAAAGGTGGGTACAGAGAAGTCATCATAAGCCTCATGCACCTCAAAACCCTTAAATGCTCGAATAGGAGTCCTACTCCACTGCCAAACATTCCCTACTACATCTCCTATCCCATTAAATACAAACTTATCTACAGGACAAGAGGAAGCTCCTTGAGAGAAGTTACAGTTTGCATCCCTGTCATTAAAGAGAGGAATATCTTCTATCTTTGCATGCTTAACAAGTGCTCTGTACTCTGCTTCAGATACTAAAGTATACTCTACTCCATCACGAGCTGACTTATAACGACAAAATGCTTCTGCTTCAAGGGCATTTACATCTACTGGCCAGTTCATTGGCATATCTATAATTTCACTAAGTGCTCTATAGTCATAACCACTCTCTTTTTCTACCCAAAAAGGGGGATGAGTAGCACCTGTAAGTTGTAAAAACTTTAAGCCCTCCTCATCCCAAAACTTCTCTTTAGTATAGCCTCCATCTTTGACAAACTCCATGAACTCTGCATTGCTCACAAGATATTTTGCACTTTTCAATGCTGAGATCTCTTCGGTATAAGTTCCATACTCATTATCCCATCCATAGAGAGAATGACTCTTATCTACTCCAAGCTCTATTGTTTGGGATTCTATGCTCACCATGCTATTTTGTGGTGCTTCACCAGACTCTTTACAGAGTGGAAAATAGGTGGATTTTTTTACTAGATCTATAGGCATCTGTCTATGTAAGACAAGAGAGGTCTCTATGTGTATGCGCTCATGCTCAATCCCCATCAAGATAACCCACATCGGTGATTCTTTTTGTATAGGAAGAGAAAGCGGAAGTTCATGGATAAGTTGTGTCATCAACTCTTTGACTTGCATGCGATACTCTCTAACTGCACTCACTTCTGGCCAGATATCATGGGAGTTACTCATATCATCCCATGCCATTTCATCAACACCTACAGCAAAGATGGATTCAAAGTCAGGATTGATTCTTTTATCAATAATTTTCATAAGAATAAGTTTATTTATAAAAAAGGTTGCCGTATGTCCGAAATAAAATATCATCGGATGACGAGTAATTTCTGACTTCTCATAAAAAACACTATCATCTTTCAGTACTTCAAATACTCGCTCATAAAGTTCATAAGTATTTAAAAAATAATCTAAAATTTCTTCGCGTTTAGCTTCTAAACTATCACCATCTAAAAGGGGTGTATATTTACTCAGTTGACTCAAAACAGACCTTTTAGAGCATCTAAAAATGCCCTTTAATTAGTTATAATGATTATATGCAAATTATTCATAGTAAATTATTAAAACAATTCAAAAACCTTACACAGGGCTTTACAACTAAGCAAAATGGTAACCTCGCATTTCATGTCGGAGAGAACAAAGAGGCTGTAATTCAAAACCACAAGGCTTTAGCCAAAGAGCTCGGCTATCACTACGAAACCCTTATACATATGGAGCAAATCCACTCTAATAAGTGTAGAGTAGTAAAAATATCTGATGATTTTTTTCATCCACCTCGCTGTGATGCACTTATAACAGACAAAAAGTATACTCCCCTTATGGTAATGGTTGCCGACTGCTCACCGATTCTCTTTTATGATGCTCAACAAGAGATTATTGCTGTTGCACATGCAGGAAGAGCTGGTACTTTTAGTAATATTATTCACAATGTAGTAAAAAATTTCCAAGACAACTACCACTCCTTAACAGAAGATATTTTTGTTTCTATTGGAGCAAGTATTGGGGAGTGTTGTTATGAAGTGGGAGAGGAAATAGTAACTGAAGCTGAAGCACTCTCCTTAAGTTATAGTATCTCTAAACGCGAGAATTCTTACTATCTTAATATCTCTAAAATTCTTCATACTCAGCTCTTAAATGCAGGCATACAAGAGCAGAATATTGAGTTTATAAATGAATGTAGTTGCTGTAATCAAAAGAGTTACTACTCCTATAGAGGAGAAGGGAAAACGGGAAGGTTTGCTGGGGTTTTAATGCTAAAATAATAGCTTTTTAAATCTCATAAAAGTATGTTTGATAAGCGGCATCTAACTCAGAGAGTTTCACCGAGAACTCTTTGCGAACTCTCTCTTGCATATCTGACCAAAAAGAGTCAAGAACTACACTTGCACCGACATTCTGAGCAGGTACAAATAGTTTTCCTTCTAGTGACTCTACTATGTCTAAAACAGTGATTTTGCTAGCATCTCCTGAAAGTTTGTAACCTCCGTTAGCACCGCGAATGCTAATAACTAAGTCACTCTTTTTAAGTGCCGCTAAAATCTGTTCTAAATAACCATGCGATATTTGAGTACTTGCTGCTATCTCTTTTATCTGCATAAGCCTATTTGCAGGTGCTTGACTCAGTGTGTACATCGCGGCGACACCGTAAACACCCTTTGTAGAGATACCAACCATTTAAAGTGAAAACCTTTTATAAAGATGGTAAACTTCACAACCGAGGCAGTAGCTAAACGCCACTTCAAGAAAGATACATACTCCCAAAATAAGACTTAATGCATAAAAAATAATATCTAAGTTAAGTACAGTACTTAATGCGATAAGAGTTACAAAAGTAAGTCCAAAAAACGATGCCAAACGTTTTGGGGCATTATCTTCTAAATGTGATTGAAAATGCAAAAGATTTTTTGTCGCCTTTGCGAGCATGAAGAGAAGACTATACTCTTTTTTGAGGTAGATGCGAGTGATAAAATCTAGAACTAAAAAGAAGATAATAGGTACAAATTTTGTTACAACAAAGAGTATAAAAAGAAGTCCCATGTATAAAGAGAGAATTCTTACTACTGTTGCATCTACTCTTTGAAATGATATTGGGCATGATTTTTTTTGCATCATAGAGCCTTATATTATTAATTTTTGTAATAATAATCTATATGATGTCTAAAGTCAAGTAAACTTAGTAGTTAGCTAAGGATTAACTCTTAAAGCAAGTTGTTCAGGAAGGAGTCCAAGAGATTCTTCAACAAGTTTTGTATTTCCATGAGTAATAAACTTATCTTCATATTCAAAGCTTACAAGTTCAATATCTAAAATCTTCTCTAATGCGAGAAATTCTAAAAGAGCAGAGCCAACACCACCCATCTTTGCACTGTCAGAGAATACAAACCATCTTTTATGCTTTGTCGCTAAACTTTTAAGTATCTCTGTGTCAAGCGGTTTGACAAAACGCAAGTCTAAAATACTCACATCATCTTCCAAAAGCTCAGCCGTTTCATAAGCACGACCAACACCATTTCCATAGCCTATAAAAAGAATATCCGAGTCTGTAGACTTAAGTAACTGTGACTTTGCTAAGACAAAAGAAGTAGACTCAGGCAAGTTGGTTTCTATAAATGAGCCACGAGGATAACGTAAGGAACATGGATGTTCATACTCTG
>JALWTK010000113.1 GCA_027082875.1 Sulfurimonas sp.
GAGAGAATATCATAAGGTGGAATATCACTATAGACCATTTTAAAGTCTGTGTCATGACGTTTAATATGTGTTCCTGAGAGTTTTTTGAGTATACCTATCTGGATTTCGCAACTACTCATAGACATAAGTTTGTCGAGATTCTGTCCAAAACTAGCAAGGCTTTCCCCCGGAAGACCGACTATAAGATCGAGGTGGATGTGAGCCGTCGTTTCATTTTCTAAAAAGGCTATATTACTCTGGATTTTGTCGAGTTTGAGTTGTCTTGAGATGTTATTTGCAATGTCCGGATTAAGTGTCTGTATCCCTATCTCAAGTTGTAGGGCACCATGGGGAAACTGTTTTATCTTTGTACGAAGTGACTCTGGAAAGTGATCAGGTATTACTTCGAAGTGTGCAAAGTAGGGCGGTTCTTTTGAGAGAAAAAAGTCTAAGATGGCGTTTGCTGCTTTCATGTTTAGGTTAAAAGTTCGATCAACGAACTTAAAGTTTCTTGCTCCTCTTTGCCAAAGTTTTTCAAACTCCTCTAGTACTGCGTCAAGATTAAAAGCACGAACCTTTTCATCCATAGAGGAGAGACAAAACTCACACTCAAATGGACAACCTCGTGAAATCTCTACATAGATATAGCGGTTTTTGATGTCATCATCTGTGTAGTGCTCATAGGGAAGCTTTAACTCTTTGAGTTTAGGAAGAGTTATCTTTGTTATGCGTTCTATTGTTTCACTGTTTTCTATTTTTTTACAAAGCTCATAAAAGGCATTATCTCCCTCACCTTGTATGATGAAGTCAGCATCATCCAGATTTACTCTAAAGGGCTCGTATGTTACTTCTGGACCACCGAGGACTATTTTAGTACTGGGGCTTACTTTCTTTATGATGTGCATAAGTTCTGCAACATGAGAGACATTCCAGATATAAACACCTATGCCGATGATGTCAGGCTCATCAAAGAGAAGTTTTTCACAGACACTTTGGATGGCATCATTGATGCTAAATTCGAAGATGCTTGTATCTTCTTGGAGCTCTTGCATATTTGCATAGAGATAGCGCAGACCTATAGCACTGTGAGTAAAACGCGAGTTTAAAGTTGTTAGAATGATTTTCATAGAGGAATTTTACCCTAAAGTAAGTTAAGAAAACACCTAAGGAAATAAAAGGGGAAACCTTAGGTGTTTATAAAATGGTTAATATTCACTCGATTATGAAAGGGGAAACATAATTGAGATAGCGGTATTATATACCTTTTGAGTAAAGAGGAGGTAAACCACAGAAGTAGTTTACTTCCTTAAGTACTCTTCAAGCATGGTGTCGAGTTTCTCAAAGAGCTTGTGTGATGCATCCTCCATTATAGAAAAGTTATCATATAGTATGCTTGGATTGTCATTTCTGATACAAGTACCCTCTTTAACAATGCTCATATTTTTAAAGACACTATCATGCACAATAGCATGTGGTACTTCTAGCTCCTTAAATGATATGGTATGACCAAAACGTTCTTTACCAAGACCTGTATACCATTTACCCATACGACAGTTGTTATGGTCGTCAAAAACAGCTTCTTTTTCAGCATTTAAAACTGCGGCATAGGCATTTGATTTAAAGAGAATATGATCTACTTTGACCAGTGAGGTAAAGAGACGATTTTGGATCTTAACAGCTGCATCCGAAGAGATAGTAGCAAGTGTAGTAAGCTCTCTAAAAGTACTCTCAAACTCATGAATCACATCATTAGAGTCAGTAGCAATCTGGCTAATCTCATCGGAGTTCATCCGCATATCATTTGCATCTTGCTGGAGTGTTGAGATGTTTATCTCTATCTCATTTGTCGCTTTTTGTGTGCGTTCTGCAAGTTTACGGACTTCATCAGCAACCACGGCAAAACCACGACCATGCTCACCAGCACGAGCCGCTTCTATGGCAGCATTAAGTGCCAGTAGATTTGTTTGGTCTGCAATATCTTTGATAAGGTTCACGACCTCAGAGATCTCACGAGAACGTCCCTCAAGAGAGATGATGCCCTCATGAGAAGAGGAGATGAGTGTTACTAAAGAGTTTAATCTCTCCCCAATATCTATAACATTATCGAGGCTTTTTGTTGACTCATCAGCGGTCTGGAGTGCTGCATCTACTATCTCACTTGAATCATCAGAACAGATAGTAAGATCACGCTGGATAACTTTGAGTCCATCACCTACACCACCACCAAGTTTAGAAAACTTAGCTGACATTTCACCTTTGATCTTTGTCTCATAACCACTTGCTATAGAGAGTGTAGCCTCTGAGAGTTTTGATGCAGTTACATAAAAAATCCCTTTAAGTCCAACAGCATAAGGGTGTCTATATGTATCACCTTTAGCAGATGCTTCAATAGTTGTCTGTGCATCACGCATAAAAGCTTCTACTTGGTCAAGGAGATCATTCAGTGCCCATGCAAAATTTGACTCTGCTGAGTCATTATCTGGGATATGTGTGATGCGACCCTCAAGGTGACCCTCTGCAGCATCATGAAGGACTGTATACATTTTCTCCATGACAAGGGTAGAAGAGGTACTGTTTTTATCTTGGGGTAGAAAAATTGCAATAAGAAGTAACAGGATGATAGCAGTAGCTAAAATATATTCAGCTTGCACAAGTGCATAGATGGAAATAGCTACAAGTCCGAGAACTAAAAGCAGAGACTGCTTACTCTTGAATATGGATAATAAGTTCATTATAACTTGCTCCTTTAGTATTGAGTAGGTCTGTAAGTATCTTTGTTCCAGCCTTGATACCACCACTTTTCTCAGCCTCTAGCATCTCTTTATAAAGTGGTTTTATGATCTCAAGTGCTTTGTCATTTGGGCGTCTACGCACTGAGTAATAACCGATGATATTGCCTTTTGCATCTAGTGAAGGAGTGACATTTGCATAAACCCAGTACTCATCTCCATGCTTTGTTTTGTTAAGAACATAAGCGAAGATCTCCTCTCTATTTTGTATCATGTCCCAGAGAAGTTTAAAGACTGCCTTGGGCATATCAGGGTGCCGAATAATATTATGCGGTTTGCCCAAGAGCTCTTCTTCTGTATAGTCTGCCATGGTCATGAAAATCTTATTTACATAAGTAATACGACCTTTTGTATCTGTCTTAGAAACAATAAAGTCATTTTTCCCCATCTCTTTCATCATGAGATTCTTTTCCTTCTTAATATATTTTCATGATTGTACTTGAATTGTCCTTTTAACTACTTTAGATACGTTTTGGTTATAATGCCGATATGAATATCCTACTCTCTTCTTTTTACTTTTTTTACTTTGGGGTTGTTGGTATCTATATCATCTTTATGCCAAAAGTACTAGCAACATTAGGCTACTCTGCTCAAGATATAGGTGTCATCTTTGCCGCAAGTCCACTTGTTCGTTTTATACTTCCTATGCTTTTTATACGAGGTCTTGAGCTCAACACTAAAATGTTTAACAGTGCTCTAGTTGTTCTCTCTCTAAGTGCAATAAGTTTTTATTTTTCTGTCTATAACTTTTATACACTCCTTCTCTCTAATATCGCACTAGGAATAGGATTAAGCCTTATTATGCCCTATGTAGAAGTAATCTCGCTTAAACATGTAGGCAAAGAACATTATGGAAAGATACGCCTCTTTGGTTCTCTTGGTTTTGTCTTAGTGGCATTAGTGTTAGTAAAAGTACTTAGTAGTGAGCAGACAGCACTACTCTTTTTGCTTGTTTTAACACAGATAACGGTAGTGGTGGCATTTTTTGTGGTTTACTTCTCAGACAAAAAAGAACCCAAGAAACCAGATAAAATTTCTTCAGATATTAGTGTTCTAAGTGACTATAAACTCTGGATTGGATTGACTTTGATGCAGGTGAGTTTTGGAGCTTTTTATAACTTTTTTACCATCTATGAAACAGCACATGGTATCTCTATGCAAACGACTATATATCTTTGGAGTTTTGGAGTTTTAGCTGAGATAGTCATGCTCTATTTTCAAGGAGCATTTCTTAAAAACAACCTACTTTTACTCTTACAGCTCACCACTTTTATCACTAGCCTGCGATGGTTTTTGGTCTTTATGTTTCCTGAGAATCTAATCGTTTTATACTTTTCACAATCCCTACATGCCTTTAGTTTTGCACTCTTTCACTCTTCAGCTATCGCTTACCTTTATGATATCTACAAGCATAAGGCACTCGCTCAACAGTTTTTTTCAGGTATCACTTATGGACTAGGGGGACTTAGCGGGGCACTTCTTTCTGGGTTTATTTATGAGCACTATCCCGAGTATCTCTTTTTGAGTTCTGCATTTATCGCGTTTGGGGCATTTGTATTTGTGAGTTTATGGAGAAAAGAGAGAGAACACCTAGGCTAGTCGCCTAAGTGCTAGGGTGTTTTAGTAGTCGAGGCTAATGAATGCCGCGAGAGTATTATCTTGTTT
>JALWTK010000114.1 GCA_027082875.1 Sulfurimonas sp.
GATTGATTGTACTTACTGCTTTTATATCTCCTTTCAAACAAGATCGTCAAAGTGTAAGAGAGTTGGTTGACAAGGGAGAATTTATAGAGGTTTTTGTAGACACTCCTTTAAGTATTTGTGAATCAAGAGATCCAAAAGGTTTATATAAAAAAGCGCGCAGTGGCAAAATAGCAAGTTTTACCGGTATATCATCTATGTATGAAGAGCCAGAACAAGTAGAGATCCATATACAGACAAATAAAGTGTCCATAGATGAAGCATCTCAAAAAGTTATAGAATATCTACAAAACAAAGGTTATTTAGCATGTTAAAAGAGATCAACTTAGAAGATATTGTAGCTATTGCAAAAGAAGCTGGTGATGCCATTATGGAAATCTATAAAAAAGATTTTGCTGTAGAGTATAAAGAAGATGACTCTCCACTAACAGAGGCTGACACAAAAGCAAATGAGATAATCTGTAATGCTTTAGAAAAACTCTACCCAAATATGCCTATAATGTCTGAAGAGAACAAGCAGACAGAGTATGAAGTAAGAAAAAACTGGGAGTACTACTGGTGTATAGACCCCATAGACGGTACAAAAGAGTTCATCAAAAAGAATGATGAGTTTACTGTAAATATCGCTCTTGTTCATAAACATACACCAGTCTTAGGTGTAGTCTATGCTCCGGCTATAGATGAGATGTATAAAGCAAAAAAAGGTGAAGGTGCATTTAAAAATGGAGAAAAACTACCATTAAAAACAAACCCACATCCAGAAGAAAAACTCCATGTTGTCGCTTCAAAATCTCACCTATCCCAAGAGACACAAGAGTTCATAGATAGCTTAGAGACAAAAGAAATAGAACAGGTAAGTAAAGGAAGCTCACTCAAGCTTTGTATGGTCGCAACCGGTGAAGCAGACATCTACCCAAGACTTGCTCCTACAATGGAGTGGGACACAGCAGCAGCAGATGCGATAGTGAGAGAAGCAGGTAAGATGACTTACTCTTACGAAACTAATCAGCCAATGAATTACAATAAAGAAAACCTACTTAATCCTTGGTTTGTGGTGAGATAATGATACGATACATAAAAGAGTTTTATCGTTTTTTAAAGCATATAGTTGAGAGTAGACAACTTTTGGCTACACTCATAAAAAATGATTTTAAAAAGCAATATCTTGGTTCGTATTTGGGTCTTGTATGGGCTTTTATACAGCCACTCACTTTTATGTTGGTGATATGGTTTGTCTTTACTTTTGGTTTTCGAACGGCTGCACATGGTGATACTCCATACTTTTTATGGTTAGCAAGTGGTATGATACCTTGGTTTTTTATATCTAATGCACTTAGTGCTGGTACAAATGCCATAACAAGCAATGCATTTTTAGTGAAAAAAGTAGCTTTTCGAGTAAGTATATTACCTCTTGTGCAGATTGGTTCTACTTTCATAATTCATATAGGACTTGTTCTGTTTTTGATTTGTGCTTTTTTACTGTATGGCTTTAAGCCATCTGTATACTGGGTACAGTTGCCATACTTCATGTTGTGTACTATGCTCCTTATACTGGGTATATCTTGGCTTACTTCAGCAATACGGGTATTTGTAAAAGATGTTGGTAATATCATCGGTGTTCTTTTACAAATAGGCTTCTGGGCAACTCCAATTCTTTGGAACATCACTATGATCTCTCCAAAACATCAGTGGATACTCAAACTTAATCCTGCTTACTATATAGTACAAGGTTACAGAGATACCTTCATTAACCATAAATGGTTCTGGGAGATGCAAAATGTCACACTTTATTATCTTGGCGTCACAGCTTTTTTTGTGATTGTCGGTGCTATCGTCTTTAAAAGATTAAGACCTCATTTTGGAGATGTCTTATGATAGATAATAAAATCGTAGTTTATAATAATGGTGAGATTGAACTTAATGTATCTGTCAATGAAGATACTATTTGGCTTAATCAAGTTCAAATATCTGAGCTATTTGATACAAGTAGTGATAATATTAGCTTGCATCTAAAAAATATTTACAAAGAGAAAGAACTTGATGCAAATTCAACTGTCGAGGATTTCTCGGTAGTTCGAAAAGAGGGAAATCGCAGTGTAACCAGAAAGATAAAACATTATAATTTAGATGCAATTATCTCTGTTGGATACAGAATTAGCTCATTAAAAGCTACCAAGTTTAGACAATGGGCAACATCAGTACTTAAGAACTATATTCAAAATGGTTATGCAGTAAATACTCATAGGATTACAGAACATAGATTGGTAGCTCTAGAAAGTGATGTAGCAACTATTAAATCACTAATACATAATAATCAACTAGAAATAAAACAAGGAATCTTCCATGATGGACAAATCTACGATGCATATAGTTTTGTAAATGATTTGTTAAGAGATACAAAAAAAGAGATAATTCTAATAGATAACTACATAGATGACACAGTATTAACTTTATTTTCCAAATATCCAAACATAAAGTTTAGCATAATTACAAAGTCTATCTCAAAACAACTAAAATTAGATAGTGATAAATACAACAAACAGTATAAAAATTTAACAATGAAAATTTCAAATAAATACCATGATAGATTTTTAATCATAGACAAGAGTAAAGCTTACCACATAGGTGCGAGCCTCAAAGATTTAGGCAAAAAAGTCTTTGGATTTAGCAAAATTGATATCAAATTACTAGTGGACAGTATAGATGAATAAAAACACAGCCATAAAAGTCCAAAACCTTACAAAAACATATAAGCTCTATAAAGAGCCTATAGATAGACTCAAAGAGGCATTAAACCCTTTTAAAAAGTCATACCACAATGACTTTTATGCTCTTAAAAATGTAAGTTTTGAGATAAAAAAAGGTGAGACAGTCGGCATCATTGGTCGTAATGGAAGTGGTAAATCCACTCTGTTAAAAATCATTACAGGAGTGCTTACTCCTTCAAGTGGTAGAGTAGCCATCCATGGTAAAATCTCTGCCATACTGGAACTAGGAGCTGGATTTAACCCCGAAATGAGTGGACTTGAAAATATCTACCTCAATACCTCCATAAACGGTATAAACAAAGAAGCAACTGATAAAAAGATAGACGAGATAAGAGCGTTCGCAGAACTAGGAGAGTTCATCCATCAACCACTGAAAACTTACAGTAGTGGGATGAAAGCAAGGCTTGCTTTTGCAGTTGCCATAAACATAGACCCAGATATACTCATAGTAGATGAGGCTTTAGCTGTTGGAGATGCAGCATTTCAGAGAAAATGTTTTGCAAAAATGGAGCAGATAAGAGAAGCAGGAGCTACCATACTCTTTGTAAGTCATAGTGAGGGCAGTATAGTAAGTCTATGTAGTCGTGCTATCTGGCTAAGTAACGGCGAGAAGATCATAGAGGGAGAACCGAAGCTTGTAACAGGTCTGTATATGAAAAACTCTCAAAAAAAACAGATAGATAAAACAGAGATAGAGAAAGAGCTTTTAGAGTTGGAAAAAAATTCAGACAAAAAAGAAGAAAAAAAGAAAGAACAAATAGAAAAAAAAGAGACAAAAAAGATAGAAGAGTTTTATGACCCATCACTCAAACCAAAATCAACCATTTACTATGAAGAAAAAGGTGCGAAAATAAGTGATGTGAAAGTTACTACACTTGATGGGGAAGAGGTAAATGCATTATTACATGGTAATGAATATATATATTGCTATAAAGTAAATTTAACTGAAGCTATAGAAGATGTAAGATTTGGATTCTTGATAAAAAATAAAATGGGAGTTGCTTTAGCTGGTGGTTCTTACTCAATGTTAGAAAATAAAAATATGAAAACTCTATCGAAGAACATGTACTTTATCAAATTTCATTTTAAATGTATTTTTAATGAAGGCGAATATTTTGTCAATGCAGGATGCAGTTCTTATAAAAATTATTTACATAGAATTATTGATGCCTACTCATTTAAAGTAATGCCAATAGAAAAAAGAATGTTTACATCTTCTGTAAATTGTATAAAAACTTGCGAGGTTACTGTAAATGATTGATTTTTTATGTATAGGTGCTCAAAAATCAGGTACAACATTATTGTATGAACAATTAAAGAATATCAATGAAATATATTTGTCAGAACAAAAAGAGTTACATTTTTTTGATGATGATTGCAAGTATAAAAAAGGCTTTAAAATCTATTTAAGTAATTTTTGTGATGCCAAAAAAACACAAATAAAAGGTGAAATTACACCAGCATATTTATTTGTTAAAAAAGTACCTCAAAGAATAAAACTTTTTGAAACACAAATGGGGGGGGGTACACTGCCATTAAGTTAAGGAATAAAAATCTAAAAAATAGGTGAAAAATTCACTTAAGCAAATATCATTTAAATCCCTATTTTTAGGGGTTTAAAAGCACTAATTATGTATAATAT
>JALWTK010000115.1 GCA_027082875.1 Sulfurimonas sp.
TGATGATAGCGGTAGCAATAAGTGGGATAAATATACTTACTTTGCTCTACAGATAGCAGTTAGTCATGGTATTAAAGAGTTAGAAGCATTAAAGCCTAATATTGAGTATATGGGCGACTTTATGAGATGGGAGGTGTAAAATGAAAGAGTTAGATTTATTTGATTATCACTTTATAGATACTGAAGTGAAACGATTAGAGATGATACATGAGAGTTTAAATAGTGATATAAGAGGTTATGTTGATATGTTTGAAGATAAATGGTTGGTAGATGACTTGCAATCGGCTAAAGAGATGTTTGCAAGTTTTGCGGTAGCAGTGAGAAGGAACACTAAGCAACTTGATAGAGGTATCGATGACCTTAAGAAATTGAATACTAGAGAGCTTAACAGCTCAAACAATAGAAGCAGAGACAATAAGATTAAGCCTGAGTTTAATTATGAGTTTATGAAACAGTATGCGGTTTATGATTAGCGAGGTATGTCAATTTTAGGCACACCTCTGCACTGGTGGCAGAAATGGACAGCAGTATATGAGTAAAGGGGGTCATTTAAAACGACCCTCTTTTACAAGAGCCTACTTTTGTACTGCTACGAAAAACTCGTATAAGCCACATTAAAGGTAAAGAGATAGAAACTTACCAATTATGAAAGTGATAGATAGACTTGAAGAGCAGATAAAAACTACCTAATTCTCAAAAATGAGAAACACCTCAACACTTAACAATCTAAAAAAGCTATGATATACTTACAAACTTAATAAGAACCTCTTAAAAAGTTACTTTTATTTTTAGGGGTACATTTAGGGGTACATTTTATTGATATTGTATATAAAGTACCTAAATAGGTATAGGTATTAATCCCTAGCTGTCCACCACTACACAACAATCAAACATTTTTTTAACACCTACATTATCTAAATCTGCTATAATAAAGTATGAAAAGTAAACTACTCGTATTTATGCAATTTTTTGTCATCTTTTTGATGATTTTACCTCTTGGTGCTCCTACAGCTACTCTTGTTTATGGGCTTATTCTTATAGGTCTTAGTGCTCTTGTTGGGTTTTTGGCTCTTAGTAAAAACAGACTAGGTAACTTTAACATTCGTCCAGATATTAAAGAGGACTGTACTCTTGTAACCACTGGGATATATGGGCTTATTCGTCATCCTATGTATACGGCTGTTCTTATGAGTATGCTAGGTGTTCTGGTGATTTATCCTATGGTTTATGAGTATGTACTTTTTGGTGTCTTACTCATTACTCTTTTGATAAAACTCTTTTATGAAGAGAGTATGTGGAAGTGCGAGAGTCAGGAGTATAGAGACTACATAAAAACAACGAAACGCTTGATCCCATATATTTTTTAAGGATTTTTTTGAAATGAAAATAGCACTAGCTACACTACTACTCCTTCTTTTTTCAGCCTGTTCTACTCCTATACCCTCTCCAGTTGCAGTCACTCCATCAGATAAAGATATAAGCTACCTTCAAGATGTAAAACCTATCTTAGATAAACGTTGTGTTGTCTGTCACTCTTGCTATAACTCTCCATGCCAAGCAAAATATAGCTCTTTTGAAGGTGTAGATCGAGGGGCGAGTAAGCTCAAGGTGTATGATGCTACAAGACTTCGTGCAGCAAAACCTACACGACTCTTTATAGATGCGACTTCAACGCAGGCATGGCGAACAAAGAAGTTCTTTTCTCTAACGAAGAGTAGTGACTCAAACACGACACATAATGACTCTATCATGATGCACCTTCTCTACGATAAAAAAATGCATCCAAACATGACAGGTCAGTATGCACCTGAGACAGATAAGCTTATCTGTCCAAGAAACAAAGAAGAGCTTGGAGAGTATTTCGAAAAGAAACCAAACCATGGTATGCCTTATGGATTTCCTGCACTCAAAGAGAGCGAGTATACAACACTTGCTTTTTGGCTACAACAAGGGGCACGTGGGCCAACTGTACAAGAGCAAAAAGTACTAGAGACTCCTTCAAAAAGTGCAGCACTGCAGATACAGAAGTGGGAGAAGTTTTTTAACAAAGATGATGCAAAGCACAAGATGACTGCCCGTTATCTTTATGAGCACCTCTATCTAGCACATATCTATTTTCCCTCTGCAAGGGGCGAGTTTTATGAGCTGATACGCTCCTATACTCCAAGTGGCGTCAAGGCAAAAAATATCCCAACTCTTCGCCCATTTGATAGTCCAAAAGTAGATATGTTTTACTATAGACTAGTGAAAATTCACTCGACTATAGTACATAAAACACATATGACTTTTAAGTTTGATGACTCAGTTCTCTCTCGTTTGAATGAGCTTTTTATAAAGCCAAAATGGATGAGTACACCAAAGGTCGAGGGTTATGACATAGCGCTGAGTGCAAATCCTTTTAGAGTGTTTGAGCAGATTCCTGCGAAGTCTCGTTATCAGTTTTTACTTGATAACTCTCACTATATCATCCAGACTTTTATCCGTGGACCAGTCTGTCGTGGACAGATGGCTCTTAATGTTATACATGATCACTTTTGGATCATGTTTAAAGATCCTAAATATGATACTACCGTCATACATCCAGAACTTTTACATGCTGAGTTAAATAATCTAGAACTTCCTATAAAAACTACAAGTGGCAGTATCTTTAAGGTCTTTAGCGATGAGTATAGGGAAAAGTATAGTGCTTATTTTCATGCTAAACGCAAGTACCTGAAAAAAGATGCTCCTAATGGTTTAGGTATAGAAAGTATTTGGAAAGGAGAGAAAGCTTCTGATGCACCACTTCTCACTATATATAGACATTTTGACTCAGCATCTGTACATAAGGGCATACTCGGAAAAGAGCCTCGTACGATGTGGGTCATCGACTATGCACAACTTGAGCGTATTTACTATAATCTTGTTGCGGGTTATGATGTCTTTGGAAATGTAACACACCAGACAAATGTGCGTAGATATATGGACTTCTTACGTGCTGAGGGAGAGATTAACTTTCTTGATTATCTACCTGAGGATAAAAGAATTACAATTATGAAGTCTTGGTATATTAATGATGATAAGATAATAAATAGAAAAAACCTTTTCTACTGGAATGATTTTCCTACAAAAATTGACTATAAAACAGAGTATCCAAAAGATGAGTTTATCAATCTTATTGTGAAGAAACAGATTTTAAAAACAACAGGGATAAGATTTGATAAAATCAACTACATAAAACCAGAAGGAAAGGTGCCTGTCTTACCAAAGACATTTAAAAGCTCTTCCGATTTTTATGAGGGTGCTCGTGCTGCTTCTCAAGCTGGAAGCGGTTTTATCTCTAGTATTACAGAAAAATCTATAAACAATATCTTTTTAAGGATTGATTTTGAAGATGGTTCTCACATAGTGAAAAACCTTGTGGTCAATAGATGGCATAACAATGTAAACTCGCTCTTTAACGGTGATGATAATCTTGACTCCTCTAAGGATACTATAGATATACTAGACTTTAGCATAGGTTCTTATCCAAATGTTTTTGTGATTGTGAAGTCAACAGATATGCCAGACTTTTTGTATATGATGAAAAATATGAAACGAACAAAAAAAGATATTATAAAGATGAAGAAATATTTTATAGGACGAGGAGATAAAAACTTTTGGAAAACATATGATTGGTTTCAGGCATATTTTTATAAGAAAGATCCTATCAATGCAGGTCTTTACGATCTTAATCGTTATGCACCAAGACCATGGACACAGAAGGATATAGAGGAATGGAAGTAGAACTTTTACTAAAATCTTTTGCGGGTTTAGTATTTATACTAGGACTTTTACTCTACTTTTTACTGAGTAATTCGAAAAAGAAGACTTTGGCAAAGAAAAAAGGTAAGAAGACGAAAGAAAGAAGCATATATCCTACACTTGAGAGTTTGGTGGCTATTGTAAAAGATAAAAACTCTACAAAAGTAGAACTTGAAGAGGCGATAGATCAGGTTTTGAAGTATCATGGAAAGATTCATCCAAAACTAGGTATGAGAAGCCATCCAGATTTTGATATTTATGGGCTTATCATCCTTAAGATCTGTCACCATCCACATACAGATAAAAAAATTATTTTAAAGTTTGACAAAGAGTTACGAGAGAAAAATCCTGAGTATGCTCATGAGATAAATGAGTTTCTAATAAAGGGACTCGATTCAAGAGGTCTTTAAGCTTGGCGTTTGTTAAAGCCTGATGTTCCACTCTTGGCATTTGTGACGAACTCTCCCGCATAAGCTTTGAGATAGCGGGGAATAGCTCGCCCTTTAAGTTTCATCATATCTTCTAACATCTTATCTGCGACCTCTTGAACTTCAAGCT
>JALWTK010000116.1 GCA_027082875.1 Sulfurimonas sp.
AAGTTCTAGTCTAAAAGAGAAACTTCTTCTCTTCCTCTAATGCCACCTCTCTTTTAGTGGCATTACCTTTTTGCAACATACCCTCAATAAATCTTACTTAATCTTAGTTTTACTACACAAATAAGTTATTATTATGCTAGAATAATCGCAGTTGTTTTGTGACTATTTTGTTATAAATATCCTAAATAATATACATAAGGAAAATATATGCTAAAAACATTGATAAAGTCAACTTTTGCACTTTTTCTTATTACATCTGCAGCCTTTGGTGCTACTGCTCTCAGATTTAATGCTATTAATGGGGATGCTGGTGAAAAATATGACAAACTTGTACTAGGTTCAGCGATAGAAGATGCAGTAGGATTCTCTGTTTCAGATCCACATGAAAGAATTAGTGATGCTTATAAAAAGCGTTATGGTAATCAAAAAAATCCAGATTATGATAAGACTTGGATAGAAAATCTTGACAATCTAGGTTTCTTTTCTATGGATAACGATAAAGCTATTCATGATATTCTTTTAACTTCACCACAAGTAGCTGGATTTCAACCATTTAACCTTCTTATTTATAAAACAAAAGCTGAAGATAAAACATACATTGGGCATATAGATCCAAATACTATGTTAGATATTACAGGTGTTACTAACGCTAAAGATAGAGTTGCTTATGTGAAAATGTTTGATCCTTTAGATACATGGGTGAGTAAGACTTTTGGTGGTGAAGTGCAGACTACTCCAATTGTACAAAAACTTCCAGCAAAACCGATGATGACCTTTGAGTTTCCAGTTGAGAGAAGTGGAAATGTTTCTGACTTTACTGATGCATTTCAAGATAAATTTGAAGAAGCATTTGAAAAAAAACACTATATTATTGCTGGTTTTAAAAACTTCAAAGAGACTTACGAAGATTTAAAGATGCCTTTTGATAAGTATGATTCATTTTTTGTATATGGATTATGTCACTTTACATTTTCTTATAACCTATTTAATAAAGGCCGTCCTGATGCAGGTGTATTCGCTCCATGTGCAATGTACTTCTACATAGAAAAAGGTAGTAACAAAATGCTTGTAGGTATGCCACGTCTCTCTACATGGGTTTCGGTAATGAATCTGAAAGATAAAACTAAAATTGAGTGGACAAAAAAAATTGATAAGGAGGTTATTTCAATAATGAAAAGTTTAGGTGGTAAAGAGATATGAAAAAGCTATTCACTTTTATAGCATCTTTTGCTATATTATCATTTAGTGGCTGTTCTATTAGTGATCCATTAGCAAATGCTGAGTCAGGTTTAAAGGGTACGAAAGTATCTACTTATCTTGTTGGGGATTATGTGGATGTACTTACTGCAGAAAGTGATTTAGAGAGTGCAGGGTTTACAGTAGTAGGAATATACAAACCAGTGAAGAGGGGTACTACTATCGTTTTTACAAACGAAGCACTTAAAGCTGAAGCTGCTAAACCTGGTCGTGCTTATGCTGCTGTACTGCGTCTCTTTGTAGATGATAAAAAGAAAATGATTAGTTTTACTAACCCTATTTACTTCGGGAAAGCATTTATGCAAGACGATTACAATCATGCTGTTTTTAATGCTGCCTTAGAGGCTATTAACTCTGAGTTTTCTGGACTTAGAGGTTCAAAAGATGCAGTGGCATATGATAAGTTGTCTACATACCATTTTATGGTAGGTATGCCTTACTATAAAGATGCTGTTCTGTTAGGAGATAAAAATCCTACTACTGCTGATGGCGTAGCTAAAGCTCAAAACTATAAAAAGGGGAAAGCTATTGTTTTTGAACTTAAGCTTTCCGATACTAGTACTCTTTTAGGTTATGACCTTGGGAAACGTACTAAGAAGTTTGTAAAAAAAATAGGCCGTGCAAATGCTGCAGTACTTCCATACTGTATAAGTATAGAAAATGGTCAAGCTAAGGCACTTGATGCCAAATATTACCTTGCTCTTTCTTATCCAGGTTTAAGTATGAGTGATTTTATGGGAGTTGCAACTGTTCCAGGTGCAATTACAAAAGATCTAGAAAAAGCATTTAAAAAATAAAATTAAATAATCAAAGGATTCCAATGAAAAAAATTACAGTAGCTTTCTTAGCATTTTTAGCAATCACTCAAAGTGCAGTTGCTCAAGATATAAGTGCATACCTTCAAGGTAAATATATAGATGTCGCTCAAGCGAAAGAGAAGTTGAGTGGTGCAGGTTATAAAGTGATCGCTGAGTACACAAGTGTAAAAGATGGGATAACTTTAGTCTTTACTGATGATGCACTTAAGAGTGAAGCATCAAAGCCTAAACGTGCCTATGCTGCAGTACTTCGTATATTTGTAGATAATAAAGAAAAAAAGATCAGTATTACTAATCCTGTATATTTCGGTAGAGCATATATGCAAGATGATTATAATGCTAAGGTATTTGAAGCTGAGTTAGCGAATATCAAAAAAACATTTAGTGGACTAAAAGGTTCTAAAGATATGCTTGATGCTGATGACATCAGTGGGTATCACTTTATGATGGGAATGCCTTATTATGAGGATCCAGATGAACTAGCTGAGGGGAAAACTGCTGACTTACTCAAAAAAGTACAATCTTATAAAGGTGGAAAGAATGTAGTTTTTACTCTGAAGTTAAATGATGATAGCTATCTAATAGGATATGATCTTAGTGCAGATACTAAGAAGTTTGTAGAGAAGATAGGACGAGCTAATGCATCAGTACTTCCTTATACGATTAGCATAGAGAAAGATGTAGCGACTTCACTTGCCGCTAAATATTATCTAGCTCTTTGTTATCCACTATTGAGTATGGGAGGATTCACTACTATAATGGATATTCCTGGAGCTATTACAGAAGAGCTTACAACACCTTTTAAATAGGTGTTGCTTTTTAGATCATTTTCGCTTCGCGTTTACCCTCTTTGATCTCACCTATAAGGTAAGATCCTTCAGCCTTAGTAAGTACTGCATCGATATTTTTCTCTTCTACTACAAGTATCATTCCAACACCCATGTTAAAAGCTCTGAACATCTCTGAACGCTCTACATGCTCACTCATAAGCTCAAAAATAGGAAGAACACGGATAGCATCCTCTCGCACTTCTGCCATGAGGTTTTCAGGAAGAACACGAGGAAGATTTTCCACTATCCCACCACCTGTGATGTGTGCCATAGCAACTATCTCGTTTTTGAGAGCTTTAAAAGTCTTTACATAGATATTTGTCGGTGTTAAAAGAGTCTCTATGAGAGTCTTACCATTAAAATCATCTTCAAACTTCTTATCCATCTTTTCAAAAAGAACTTTACGAGCTAGTGAAAAACCGTTTGAGTGCAGACCTGAAGATGGAAGAGCTATGAGTTTGTGACCAGCACGAACGAGACTTACTCTATCCATCTCAGACTTCTCAGCAACACCTACAGCAAAACCAGCAAGATCGTAATCATCTTCAGAGTACATACCAGGCATCTCAGCAGTTTCACCACCGATAAGAGCACACTCAGACTGCTTACAGCCCTCAGCTATTCCCGCTACGACATTTGTCGCGTTGAGTACATCTAGTTTACCAGTTGCATAGTAGTCAAGAAAGAAAGAGGGAGTTCCGAAGTTACAAAGAAGATCGTTTACACACATAGCTACTAGGTCGATACCTACAGTATTGTGTATGCCACTGTCTATTGCAAGCTTGAGTTTTGTACCAACACCATCAGTTGCTGCAAGCATCACAGGCTCGTTGAAACCTTCTGGAAGTTCAAATGCACCAGCAAATGAGCCTATCCCACCCATTACACCTGGAATCTTAGTAGCTTTAACTAGGGGTTTTATGTTTTCTACAAAACTGTTTCCAGCATCGATGTCTACACCGGCATCTTTATAACTTATTTGACTCATTTTTTTTCTCCATATTCTGGGATATCACACTTGTGTGTTAGAAGGCACACTGGACAAAACTTTGTAAGTCCAGCAATCAAAGGGATAATCCCCAAATAAAACCAATGTATGTCCGTAAATATTGCGATACCTATGAGAATTACACCCAATGAGATACGAAAACTTGGACAAAATTTTTGTAGTTTGCTAAAATCCATTCTTCTACCTTTAACTTTTTATAAATCTTATGCAATTATATCTTTATTAAGTAAAATTAATCCAAAAGTGGTTAAAATCGCACTAAGAAATAAGGAAATATTAATGAAAGAGTTTATATATAATGAAATGATGGTTCATGTTGGTGTTTGTACGAACAAAAACCCTGAAAATGTTTTAATAATTAGTGAAA
>JALWTK010000117.1 GCA_027082875.1 Sulfurimonas sp.
GTACAGAGGTCTCCTCTTCACTTCCTGTAACTGATGTAACTGTTAGTGATAATGGAGTTGTTACTATATCAGGAAATACAAGTGCTAATAGTATAGATACAAATGTAACAGTTACGCAGACACCAACGGGAGAGTTAAACTCTACTGTGAGTAGTGCACAAGGTAGTACATCACTCTCAATTTCAAGTGATCTTAATGTCACAGCAACTATCGATGCAAATGGTTCTGTAACGACAGCATTTAGCAATGACACAAAAGAGAGTAGCATCACACAGACAAATGCACCTAGTGTTGCGATAGAGACAAAAGTAAATGGAGCAGGAACTACTCAAATAGATGTAGATGGTAATGCAACTGTAAATGTAACAAGTTCTGGAGAGATTACAGTAGAGCAAAATGCTACTACAGTAGATGGTACTTCATTTATAAAAAAGATAGTCTCAAGTGAAAATGGAGATACAAACAGTAGTGTTACAGTTGATGGTAAAACAACAACTATAAGTACACCTGCAAATGAGAATAATATTACTGTGAGCAGTAGTAGTGATGGTACTTATGAAGTAAATGTTACAAAAGCAGATGGTACACAAACTCAGGTACAAACAGATAAAGATGGTGCCTTAAGTGTTGCTACAGCTTCTGCAGATGGTGAGACAACTTCAAGCAGCAGTTATCCAGCAGGCTCGAGTGTAACAACGAATGAGAACAATACTACAGTAGTGACTCAAGGACTTACAAATAAGATAGTAACTACTATAGATAATGATGGTAATATTGTTGTAACATCAACAACACCGCCATCAGCAACGACCCAAGCAACATTCCCACAAGGCAGCAGTGTAAGTGTAGATGAGAATGGCGTTATAACTGTGCATGATGCTTCTGGAAAAACAGTAGTAATCTCTGAAGATGGTGAAGTTGCTATTACAGATAATGGCGTTACAACAAGATATGATAACTATCCGACTATAGAAGCTTCAAGCGATGGTGAAATCTTAGTAGATGGAGCGATCGCAATAGAGGGATCAACAGCCACTAAGTACACAGACTTTGATGGTGATGGTATCTATGACTTCTATGATCTTGATGATGATAACGATAACATCAGTGATATTGATGAGGGTAGCGGTGCTGTAGATACAGATGGTGATGGTGCCCCCGACTCTAAAGACTTAGATAGTGATAATGACACTATTTTAGACATCATTGAAACCGCTATTGATACGGATGGTGATGGTGTAGCAAACTTTAGAGACTTAGATAGTGATGGAGACTCTAAACTTGATAGTGCAGAAGGTACAGGCGATGATGATTTAGATGGCAAAGCAAACTATATAGATGCCAATGATAATGGTAGTGATGAGCCAATAGACAACGGTGATGGTACAGAGACTATTACTATCAAAAAAGCAGAAGGTACAGGTGATGATAAAGTTACAAGTATTACAACACCAAATGGATTGCCTTATGTGAGAAGTGAGCTTAATGATAACTCTACACTCTTTAGACTAGATACTCCAAAGGTAGATACGATTGTCAAAGCTGATGGTGGTTTGGATATTACTATGGATGAGAGTAAAGGAAAACATAACATCAGTGTTGCAAATCCTGGTAGTGATGTAAAAATAGAGGATAATGGTGATATGAGTATTACAACACCTCTCTATACAAATAGTGATCTCTCTACATGTCAGCATGACTTGAGAATCTCATATGATGGTACAGATATGATCACCAAACATATCTTAGGACAAAGTAGTGGAGAGGATATTATCACTACTATTGTAATGAAGATACCAGATGCAAATATCTCTATAACAAGTGAGAATAAGGTTATTAACACAGGAAGATTTGTCAATATCAATGATAAAGCAGTTGAAGTTATCGCTTCTGTAGGCTGTGATGGTTCTGTCTCTACAGCAACAACTATAGAGGATCTTAACACAACATTTGTGGCTGTCAATAAAGCAGGTAGTACTATTATAGTGGATGTGGATGGTAATGTAGATACAACAACACGATTAGAAGTGAGTGATATAGATGCAAATCTTCTTGAGGGATTAAACTTTAAGATAGATAGTCTTAGTGGTGATGTCAATGCATCAAAAATTACGAAAAATGGTACAACAAGTGAAGTAACATATACTGAAGCACAAATATACTTAGCAGGTGCAAAAATAGCTCTCAATGGTAATAAGATCTCTGATATTAGTGTTGATCTATCTCAGACAAGATATGTCAGTGTTGATGTAACAGATGAGAATAACCAAACTGTTTCTTCAACTATGAGCATAGATAATACAATAGCTGATGCAAATATCTCCAGAGTCTCTAATGGAGAGACAAGTGCTGTTACAACAAAAGTAATAACAGAGGATGGTTTTATACTCCTTGATAACTTTTTAGATGGTAAAACGAAGCATTCAGTAAGTGTTGGTGGGGTGACTACACAAGCAAGTTCAAATCTTCTTGGAACAGATATAAATGTTTCTAAGGAGGGAGTGACAACAAGTTATGCAGATAGTTTTATAGCACTCTCTGTCACTGCCCTTAATGATGGTGTAGCACTCCATAAGGTAGTACTCAATGGTATTACAACGGAGGCAAGATCTGAGATTATAGGAGCATCAACACTTATTGATACTGATATAAACGGTAGTATCGCAATGACAACCAAGGTTGCAACCACTAATGCGAACAATCAATATGTAGGTATAGAAGTGAAAGCTCTCAGTAATGGAAATGCACAACATAAGGTAGATGTAAATGGTGTTATCACTCAAGCAATAAGTGAGATAGCTGGAGCAAAAACAGTTATCCAAAGTAATGGAGATGTTAACACTACAGTAGCATTTCCAAGCAGCACCGCACTCCCATCAGCAGTGGCATTTGCAGATGGTACAGCACTTCATAAAGTTAAGGGTAATGGTTTTGTCTCTGAAGCAGATATACTGCTTCAGGGAGCAAAAACAGTTATGCAAAATGAAGGCATCCAAACTGAAGTAGATACAAAGAAGAATGAGTGTGTAGTACTTGGAAAACTTGAATATAGTAAAGCAAAGATAAATACCGATACAGAAGGTAAAACAGTTACAGAATTTGTACATTATCTATGTAGGGATAATAGTGAGAGTAAAGTAGTAACAACGAGCGATGCAAGCACACCTTTTTCACCAAATAACAAAGTAACACTCAAAATACAAAATGCTGTAATGCAGCTAATTATAATAGCACCTGTAACTGATAAAATAAGATTCTAAGGAGAATATGATGAGAAGTATATATATAATAACGGTAGTAATATTAGCACTTCTTCTGAGTGCCTGTAGTGATGGTGATGGGTATTTTGAGACGAGTACAACTTCTAAAGTAGCAATCACTGTATGCGAAATATATGTCCCTATCCAAGCAAATGATATTCTTGTAAAAGAGGACGATAATACAACTATAAAAATAGTACATGATGCGAATGGAAGTAGAAAAGTTTGCACCTTAATAGGTGCCGCACATTTAGTAAGAGAAGGGAATTAAGATGACCAGAATATTAAGTATTTTATTGTTAAGTTCGACAGCTTACTCTTTGGGTGCTTCAATGATAATGGCACAAGATAGTAAAGTGTATATTTATGAAAAACCATCAAAAAAGTCTAAATTAGTAGGATCATTGCAAAAGAGATATCTTAGGTTAAGTTTAGCGGAAGAAGAGACTTTTATAAGAGGTGATGCATACTCTTGGTATAAGGTATATGGGGGATGGGTAAATGTATCTTGGGTTATAAATGATAGAAAAAAGCCACTTCCCTATACTGCAGATCCTTTTCATAAAAAAAGTATAGAAAAAGTACATAAAATAGTAACTTTAACATCTATCAAAAGTACAACAGCTAAAACCATGGATAAAGCACTTGTACAAGACAAAGATAAGGAAGTGTTAGTCCCTAGTGAGAATAATGCAACTCTTGTAGAGGAAGATTACAATGAACAACATGATAAACCTTATAAGCAAAAGGATAGCTACCTAAGTAGATACTTTGTAGGGATGTCTCTCAACTATAATATGTTAACTGTAGATAAAAAGGATCAAGTGGGATCCATTATTTTAAAAAATACTCCAGATGATAGTGCAACATCAATAGGACTAGAAGCTGGAACGAAAATAAGTAATTATATTGTAAGTGCTAACTATGAGATGGTAAATTTAGCTGATATGAGTATGAACAGTTTTTATCTTAGTTTAGACTACCAGTTTGAAAATATCGTGCATCCATTTATTGGAGTATCTCTTGGTATGAGTAATTTAGCATGGCAGATAGATCCTCTAGGAAATTCTAGAGTTAAAGATAGTAAACTGTCATCTCTTCTTTATGGTTTAGAGATGGGAATAGAATATAAACTGATAGACCATTGGAGTCTAACTTCAACTCTTATATATCAAAAACTAAATTTTACAACAAAACTTGTTTCTTCTCCAGCAGAATCAGACATAGTTCATAGAGATAAAAGCTCTTTAGGTGTTGGTGTTCGATATAAATTTTAATTAGTAAGCACTCTTTAGAAGTTTAAATTTCTTCTTTTGATGTGCTTTTTTTTCTATATTAACTTCCTCTTTTTTCTCAGCTATTTGATCATGTTTTTCATAATCAAACTTTTTTTGCTCTATTCTTTCTTGATCTAAGAAAAGTGTACTCGCTATGAAAAAAAGTACCATAATAACGACAACACTCGCATAGAAAAGAATGTAGTTTTTTATCTGTCCAGATTCGAAAGGGTTTTGCATCTATACTCGCTTATGGTTTTTAAAAGTCTCAGCACATAAATTGTAGCCGTACTCTATGATTTTCTCAGATTTGTTAAAGTCAAAGGTACCGCAGATATTTCGTGGTATATCTATCTCTATATCTGGAGGGTAGCTTGCTAGTTTCATACGAGCTATAGTACTCTGCATAGCTTCAAATGATTGGTTAGCTATACCATACATACCTTTTTCTTCCGTGATGGAAGCTGGTAGGGTGACATCAGTAAGGTAGCTCTTTATTTTACTTGTAAGTGTTTTATCTTCAGATGCATGCTCTGTAAAGAGAGGTGTGTCATCTGTGGCTTCTCCACCAAGATTTACCGCTATAGTTATATCTGTGCCATCATGAAAAGTAGGGGCGATAGGGACAGGATTGAGTACACCACCATCAACAAGCATCATGCCTTTGTAGTGGTAAGGTGCAAAAAAAAGAGGGATGGATATAGATGCACGAATAGCTTGAAGAAGAGAGTCTTCATTTATCCAAATCTCTTTTTCATTTTCTATATCTGCAGCAACTGCAGTAAAAGTTAGAGGAAGATTTTCAATATTTATATCTCCACCAAGAACTTCTTCAAGTTTTTTTATAAGCGTGTCACCTGCGACAAAACCACCTGAACCCTTAAAGTCCAAAAGTCGTAGTAGAGTTAAGCCATCTACACTCTGGAGCCACTCGACATAAGCATCAAGCTTCCCAGCAGCAAAAAAACCACCGATAAGAGCTCCCATAGAACATCCTGAGATAGAGTGTATCTCATAGTCATGCTCTCTAAGCCATTTTATCACACCTACATGTGCTAAACCTCTAGCTCCTCCACTTCCAAGGACGAGAGAGACGGTAGTTTTTTTACTCACTATGCTTACTTACATACCTGGCATGCCCATTTGAGGAGGCATACCAGCACCTGGATCCATCGCTGGAGTTTCTTCAGGTATCTCATAAATTGCTGCTTCAGTAGTAAGAAGCATAGAGGAGACTGATGTCGCGTTTGTAAGAGCTACACGAGCCACCTTAAGTGGATCGATGATACCAGCTTCAAACATATCTACATACTCACCATTTGCTGCATTGAAGCCTATAGTATCGCTATCTGCAGTCTCAACTGAGTTTACAACTACACCAGTGTCAAAGCCTGCGTTTGCTGCTATCTGCTTCATAGGTGCTTTTATAGCACGTAAAATGATTTCAGCACCGATTTTTTGGTCACCCTCTAAATCGAGGTTTACTTTTGAAGCGGCACGAACAAGAGCTGCACCACCACCGATGATGATTCCCTCTTCAACTGCTGCTTTTGTAGCAGAGAGTGCATCATCAACACGGTCTTTCTTCTCTTTCATCTCAGTCTCAGTAGCAGCTCCTACTTTTATAACAGCTACTCCACCACTAAGTTTTGCTAAACGCTCTTGGAGTTTCTCTTTATCATACTCACTTGTAGTAGCATCTATCTGTACCTTGATCTCAGCTATGCGAGCTTTAACAGCCTCATCACTACCAGCACCATCAACTATAACAGTGTTATCTTTATCTATAACTACACGAGCAGCTTGACCAAGCATAGAGATATCAGCACCTTCAAGTGTATGACCAGTCTCTTCGCTAATAACAGTACCATGAGTAAGAACAGCGATATCTGCAAGCATAGCCTTACGTCTGTCACCAAAACCTGGAGCTTTAACAGCAGAGATATTTAAAACACCACGAAGTTTATTTACAACAAGAGTTGAAAGTGCTTCACCCTCAACATCTTCAGCGATGATAAGAAGTGGACGAGAAGTCTTTTGAACTTGCTCTAGTACTGGGAGAAGATCTTTAAGAGAAGAGATCTTGCTATCAGCAAGTAAAATCCAAGGATTCTCAATCTCAGCAATCATCTTCTCAGGGTTTGTTATAAAGTAAGGGCTTAAGTAACCACGATCAAACTGCATACCCTCAACAACATCAAGCTCATCACTAATTCCCTTAGCCTCTTCAACAGTGATAACACCATCTTGACCAACCTTATCCATAGCCTCAGCGATCATATCACCGATAGCAGAGTCAGAGTTTGCAGAGATAGTTGCTACTTGAGCGATATCTTGTTTACCATTTACTGCTTTTGAAGCTGCTTTTACATTCTCTAAGATAGATGCACAAGCCTTGTCCATACCGCGTTTAACTTCTACAGGATTTGCACCAGCTGTGATGTTGCGAAGACCTTCAGAGAAGATAGCATTTGCAAGAACTGTAGCAGTAGTAGTACCATCACCAGCCTCATCAGCAGTGTTAGATGCTACCTCTTTTACAAGTTGTGCACCCATATCTTCTAGTTTATCTTTGAGCTCTACTTCACGAGCAACTGAAACACCATCTTTTGTAAGAACTGGTGCACCATAGCTTTTCATGATAAGTACATTACGACCACGAGGTCCCATTGTTACTTTTACTGCATCTGTTAGTTTTTCAACACCACGAGCTAGGGCATTTCTTGCCGTATCTGAAAATATTATTTCTTTTGCCATTATTTTATTTCCTTAATTTATTTCGTAAATAGATTTATATTATTAGCCGATGATTCCAAAGATATCATCAACATTAAGTACTATGTAAACAGTACCATCAAATGAAACTTCATTGCCAGCATACTTACCAAATAAAACTTGGTTACCGTTTGCTAATGTTTCTACTTCTTTACTTACTGCAACTACTTCTCCACGAGAAGGTTTCTCTTTTGCATTATCTGGAATGATGATCCCTGACATAGTTGTTGTAGCTTCTTCTACACGCTTGACTAAAACTCTGTTTCCAAGTGGTTGAAAATTCATTGAATAACCTTTTTTGTAATATTTATTTTTATAAACGCGATTCTAGCATAATAGGTTTAATGATTAGTATTTATATCATTTAGATGAAATTTTTTAGTTTAAGAAGACACTTATTTTTGATGTCAGTGAAAAGTAAGTTTATACTATTTTTTTCACTAAGATATACTGTCTCATCATTCAAGGGTTCTTTTTTTGATTCTACAAAAGTGTAAAGTTCCTCAGCACTTTTTATATCATTTGTTTTCAGTGTAATATCTAGAATTTCTTCTAATGTTAGAACCTTATTGTCTAAAATAGCTATAAAATCAAAAAGATCTCTTGACTTATCTCTTTGCAGAAGAGCAACTATCTTGAGTTTACATATTGACTTTAAATCTAATATTTTTATTTTTGAATCTTTATATCTAATAAATGTTGCTGTTTGAAGTATCGCTTTTTGTATAGGCCTATTTGCCTGAAAAAATTCTAGCTTTACATTATCGATTATAAACTTTAACATATACTCATCTGGAAATAGACCTGCCATTCTGAGAGCTGTGAAATTTTCATCTTGAATCTTGGTAGCACCTAATGAACCTATCATGGGAACTATAGTTTTATAGTTGAGTGTATTTGCAGATACTATATCTATATCTTCTGATATTCTGTGGTTTATATAGTAAGCCAGAGCTGTCCCACCCACAAAATAAAGTTTATCATCAAATAGAGTAGATTCTTTAATTTTTTCTAGAGCTTCAATTACATTAGCAGTCATTAATAATACCTATGAGCTGTTTATATAGCTCATTCTTATTATAAGAACCTAGTAGAGGGATATCCATCCCATTAGTAGAAATATATCCTTTAGCATACATCTTTTTATATTTATCATTAAGCACTGACTTAACCATAGTTTTACCATATTTTAAACAGAGTGTTTTTACATCATCATAGTTCATAGAAGAGAGATAGTTTGAAATAATAGAATAAACTTTTTGACTACTTGTTTTGTTTGTTTGCCAAAATAGATTGTAAGTGTAATCTGATGGATTAAAAGTAACTATATCGTTAACATCAGATACATTGATCTTTTCTTTTGCTTCTTGGTACTCAGTAGACTCAAGTAGTTGATAGAGCCTTGACCTATTTTTTTTCCAGTCTCGTAACGTTCTGTCAGGTACATCCAATAATTTACTCATCTGTTGCTGTGTCATAATAATTCTCATCTTCAACTGTTTTCTATATTATAGGTGAATACCGCCTATTTGTCAATTGAATATTTAAAAATATTTTTATTATTGAATACTGTAGAGTATGAGCTAGTATTTCACAATGTTTTCGTACTGTTAGAAAGGAAATCAGCAATATTAAAAATATTGAATACTACTTTACTGTTAGATGCTGTTCCTAATTTTTTATAGTTGGGGACACCATAGCCTCTTGCTAAAGATTTAGCGATATATGAAGTGGATACACCCATTAGGATGACTACAATATATTTTATGACTATAAGCTTTATGGTTATGAAAATCTCAATAAACTCAACAAATTGGCAGAAAGAATTGAGGCAAGCTGTTCAGACCAACATTCACTGAAAATTCTACACTCGGCATCAGAAGCATACACTGACATAGAGGAAGTACTTGAAATGCTTGAAGTGGACGAGTTGGAACTCTATGCATCTCGTGAAGCTAATATTGCTATTGGAAAACTTACTCACGACAGCTAATAAATACCAAAAGATTGACTAGACACACATTGTGTGTTATAATACCTTATAATTTAAAGGAGCTAAAAGATGACTGCAACACATAAAGTAAGAACAAATGTCTATCTAGATGCAGATATTAAAGCAAAAGCACAAGCAATATTTAAACAGTATGGAATTGGTTTAAGTGATGCGTTTAACATGTTTTTGTCTCAATCTGTCTTAGAAAAAGGTATTCCATTTGAGATTAAGATACCAAATCAAGAGACTATAGAAGCTATAGAAGATGCACGATATAATCGTAATATGGAAGCTATATCATTTAAGAAGATGCAAGAAGATATGAAAAAATGTATTACAGACTAGAAGTTACTAAAACTTTTAAAAAAGATATATCTAAGCTTAAGTACTCAAATGAGCATTATAGTAAGTACATAGTCTATCTAGCTTCACTACTAGAAAATAAACCCTTACCTCCAGAGTCTTTGAACCACAAGCTAAAAGGTAAATGGAGTGATTTTATGGAGTTTCACGTCAGTGGAGACTTACTTGTGATTTATAGAATTGAGGAAGATACTCTTCAGCTAGTTAGAATAGGATCACATTCACAGCTTTTTGACTGAGCAATAGTAAAGTAGCTATGATAGTAGTTTAAGACGCAAATGTATGATGGGTGCTGTTTGGGTGTTTAAAAGTCCCGGAATATAGCCGGAATAAGGTTTAAAACAGTGATTTCTGAAAGTGTATAAAAAGGCTTAAAATCACCTAGTTTACGATGTTCTGAGAGTTTTAAAATTTATTATTTTTGAAGTGTGGCTCCGGATGCTGGATTCGAACCAGCGACCAAGTGATTAACAGTCACCTACTCTACCGCTGAGCTAATCCGGAACATTTGAAAGTTACTCTTAAAAAAAGTGGTGTCAAGAGGGGGACTTGAACCCCCGACCCCCGGCTTATGAGACCAGTGCTCTAACCAGCTGAGCTACCGTGACATCTTTTAAGAGGGTGGAATTATAACCATGCAAAGCTTTAACTTTGTTTAATTATGAAAAGATATTTTTATTTGTAGCTATATATGAGTCAAAAGTTGAACATTTTATTTTAAATATGGTTTATGATTGTTTATGAAGATATAAGTGGTGACCCCGAGGAGAATTGAACTCCTGTAACATGGATGAAAACCATGGATCCTAACCGCTAGACGACGGGGCCACTAAGTATTGTTATGGTGTCCTGTGATGGATTCGAACCATCGGCCACATCATTAAAAGTGACGTGCTCTACCAGCTGAGCTAACAAGACATTTTATCTCTTATTTGTTAAGAGGTCGAAATTATAGACAAAAATGATTTGGATGTCAAGAAAAAGAGAGATGAATTGTAAAATTTATATTTATAGGTCTATTTCTATGCATATGTAGAGTGCATAGAATATTGTTTTGTGTAATAAATACTGTTTTGTATAAAATTAATAGACCATTCAATCGTATTAAACTATAATTGTTCTACTATAATTACAAAGGGATGAAAATGAAACAAAAAAACATTTATTTACTACTTATAAGTTTAGGCTTGATTTTTATAAATGGTTGTGCACAAAAAGTAGGGATGAAAGCACTCGAACCAGCACAAGTTGATAGAGTTTCAAATACGAAAAAGATTACTGTCACAAACTTCAAGAATGATAGCATAGGCCTCTCAAACAAGATAGAAGCAGATCTTGCAGGGTTTAGCATAGAAGGTAAAAACTACTTTACAATAATAGGTAGAAATGATTTTAATAAAATACTAACAGAGCAAAAACTCCAAAATAGTGGTTTAGTTGATCCAAAAACTGCGACGGAAGTTGGGCAACTTATAGGTGCAGAGGCTATTATAAGTGGAAATGTAGGCCGTGCTACAGCAGAGGATACATATTTTTACGAAAAGAGATCCCGCTGTGCAGATAAAAAATGTACAAAACTTGTATACTATAATGTTCGATGTAAAAAAAGAATAGTAGGGCTTTCAGCGGAGATAAGAATAGTAGATGTAGAGAAAGGAGATATAATTTTTGCAGATACACTTGATGATAGTAATGTTTATAAACACTGCTCTGATGATCAAAGAATTATTCCCTCAACTGAGATTGTTGCTCAAAAACTAGCACGTGACATAGCGAGTAAGTTTACATATAAGCTAACTCCTCACTATAGACATTTTGATGTTTCACTTCTTGAAGATCCCGATATTGACTATACTGACAAGCAAGAAGAATTACTCAAAGTCTCTTTGGAATATATAGAAAAAGGACGTTATGAGAAAGCTGAGGTCCTCTTAAAAAGATTAGTAGATGCAACTGCCTCACAAAGTTATGTACCATTTTACAATCTTGGTGTTATAAGTGAGGCTCGAGGAAAGTATAATGAAGCAAAAGAGTACTATACCTATGCAGATAATCTGATGGTTGAACCAGTTGATGAGATAAATGATGCAGTAGTGAGAATAGATAAACTTATAAAAAGGCGAGATAAAACTCGTCAGCAGATAAGTAGATAGGAGTATTTATGCAGTATGTTATTTCTCTTATCCTAGCACTTTTTGTATTGAGCGGATGTGGTGCGACTAAGCAAGTAAATGTAAGACCTCAAACACTTCCTTCTTGGTACACACATCCTCCGTCTTCTACAGCTACTACACTTTATGCCTTAGGAGAAGGTGAGACAAAGAAAGAAGCTATAGCCGAAGCTCTCTCATTTATGGCATCTACACTGAGTGTAAAAATAAGCTCTTCATATAATGCTAAAACAGTTGTTAAAGAGGGAACTACTCATAACTCTTCAGATGGAACTTATAAGAGTGAGATTCAGAGTGATGTTGCTGAGATTCGCATCAGTAACTACGAAGTTCTAGAGTCTAGGTCTTTAGGCTTTAAACACTATGCTGTAGTAGTGAAATCTGATAAACAGAAACTTTTTAAGAGTATGAAGCAGGAGTTAGATCAGAGATTTTTGATGATAGATAAGGATGAAGCATCTTTAATACATGCTGGTGCTATTAAGCAGTTGGTTTTTTATCGCAAGACTAAAAATTCGCTGAAGTCTCTACCAAATACTCTGATTGTGATGAATGTTTTAAACCCTCGTTTTGAAGGTTATGGGTATATCCGTAGTTCACAACTACTTAGCTCAAAGTACCAAGATATAGTGCAAAACATTAGCTTTAGTGTACGAGCAAATGGTGAAGCTCAAAATTTAAAAGCAGTCGTAAGTTCTGCACTCAGTGAAAAAAGATTAAGAATAAAAGAGTCAAAGAGTGTTATGCACTACACTATATCTATAAATGCGAAGATAGTAAAAACAGAAGCTTATGGTTTTACTCTTGCTAGAAGTGAAGTAACTTTTACTACGAAAAACAGTAAAGGAGTAGTTGTTGGTACACATAAAGTAAATATTACAGGACAATCTTCACAAGGCTATAGTATAGCAAAGCAGAACCTCTCCATAAAACTGACACAACTTATACAAAAAGAGAGTATAGCTAAGGTTTTAGGCTTAGATATTTAATAATTATTAACCTCAAAGTCATATACTTACGGAACTTAAAATCATACAAGGTTGTGTAAGTCATGATAAATAAAATTCAAGAAGTCAAAAAAGAAGTAGCTAAGGTAGTTGTTGGTCAAGAGCAGATGATAGATTCTCTACTTATCGCACTTATGTGTGAGGGCCATATTCTCATAGAAGGTGTACCAGGGTTAGCAAAAACTACTACTGTAAATGCCCTTGCTAAGGCTCTTGGTTTAAACTTCAAGCGTGCTCAGTTTACTCCTGATCTTCTCCCTTCAGATATTCTAGGTGCAGAGATTTATGATCCTCAGAACAATCAGTTTAAGATAAAAAAAGGTCCTATTTTTACAAATCTTTTACTTGCAGATGAGATCAACCGTGCTCCAGCAAAAGTTCAATCTGCACTTTTAGAAGTGATGCAAGAGAAGCAGGTGACACTTGGTGATACTACTTTTAAACTAGATCCTCCATTCTTCGTAATGGCGACACAAAACCCAGTAGAGCAAGAAGGTGTTTATCAGCTCCCTGAAGCACAGCTTGACCGTTTTATGCTCAAACTTGTTGTCGATTACAACACGAAAAAAGAAGAGTTAGAGATAGCTCGCCGTATATCTAGTGGCAAGTTTGAAGAGATAAATGCAGTACTTAGTGAGAAAGATATCTTAGATCTTAAGGCAAATATCGCCTCTATTCATGTAGATGCTGAAGTTGAAGAGTATATGATAGAGCTTGTAAACGCGACAAGAAATCCTAGTGAATATGGATTGAGTGCAATAGAAGAGTTCATTCAATTTGGAGCGAGTCCTCGTGTGAGCATAGATATGTTTAAAGCTGTAAAAGCGATGGCATTTATGCGTGGGAAAGATTTTGTTACACCTATAGATGTTGCTTACATTGCTAAAGAGTTGATGCGACATCGTATCGTGCTTACTTATGAAGCAGAAGCAGAAGGTGTTACAACGGATGAGATCATCCAAAAAGTACTTGAAGCTGTAGCGATACCTTAAGTCTTTGCTTTGTCTCCCTTCTTCATGGGCTTCTCTCTTAGCGGAGGAGACTCAAAAAGAGTACTTCTTAGAATTAGATAAGTTTGTCACTAATGAGTATAAGACACAAATAGTATTTCCCCCAGAAGAGAAACTTTTTTTTGCCTTTGAACTTGTAGCTCCAGAGGATGTAAAAGTAGTCATACTTGGACAAGATCCTTATCATGCAAAGGGTCAAGGGCATGGTCTTGCTTTTTCTGTATCTATAACAACAAAAATTCCCCCATCCCTTAAAAATATCTATAAAGAGTTAGTCAAAGACATGAATTGCCCAGAACCTAGAGATGGAAACCTAGAAAAGTGGGCGAAAGAAGGTGTTTTGCTTATAAATAGTGTGTTAAGTGTAAGAGAAGCAAAGCCAAACTCTCATAAGGGCAGAGGTTGGGAGATTTTTAGTGATAGTGTGATTCAAAAACTCTCAGAGAAGTTTGAAAATATTGTTTTTATTCTCTGGGGAGCACCTTCTCAGAAAAAAGAGGAACTGATAGATGAGACAAAGCATCTCATTCTTAAAGCACCACATCCCTCACCACTCTCCTCATATAGAGGTTTTTTCGGCTCAAAGCCTTTTTCTCAGGCAAATGTTTATCTTGCTAAACATAAACGCCAAGAGATAAAATGGTGCCTTAGTGGACAACAAACTCTGCTATAACAGCTAAGTGATCTGAGTATCCTTTGCCTTTATGAACACGAGGTTTACGACTCATCTGCCATCTGTAGATATTTTTTCCCTTAAAAAGATAAGCGGGTCTATAAGACTCTATTGAGTGGAGTTTATAATGCATTCCATTTTTATTAAGTAGTGAAGGGGAGACTATGATACTGTCCATCGCCTCTTTTTTCCCTCTAAAGATGTAGGAGTAGCGTTTACCCTCAGTTGTATCGTACCAAAGATTATAAAACTCACCATAAGGGACACAGACCTTAGTAGCACTTTCTTTGTGCTCTAAAGTACCAAGTATATGGTTTATACCAGTAACTCCATTTGTATCATTAAGCTTGCGTTTGCGTTTAAAGAGGATATTCTCTTCATAGTGAGAGTTAAAGTCTCCAAGAAGAATGATGTTCTTTTTTTCACCTAGCTCTTCAACTCTTTTCATTACTTTTTTTGCAGAAACTATCCTCATACTCTCGGGTCCAGACTTCGCTTTCCAGTGATTAACTAGTAGAAAAAACTCTTCACCTTTGACACGAAACTTTGCCTCTAAAATATTTCTATATCGATAAGAAGATTGCACCGCTATCTCATGAGTATAGACAAAAGGAATTTTACTGAGGATGGCTACTTTTACACTTGTATCTTTGTAATTTGCTATCTTGAAGTACTGGTAATAAATGCCATCGCGTTTAAGTTGCATACGAAGATCTTTGAGAGCTTGGAGAGACTCTATCTCCTCTAGTCCTATGATGTCCGCGTTTATCCCTTTGATGACACGAGAGATATTTTTGAGTTTTATTCTATAGTTTTTGAGGTTCCATTTTGAGCGGGTATTTGGGATGAACTCTTTGTACTCATGCCCACTTCTTTGCAGGTCAAAAAGATTTTCGACATTATAAGTAGCTATTTTCAAGGTAGTTTCTCCAAAGAGTGTAGATAAAAAAAGGGTAAGTAGGAGAAAAACTCTCACTACTTGATGCCATTTAAACGCAGAAGCTGGTCTGTATTTGGCTCTCTACCCATAAGTTCTTTAAAGAGGACAGACATACTTTTTGCTCCACCACCATTAAGGATGACTTCGAGATATTTTTTGGCAGTTTTTGATTCAAAGATACCCTCATCTATCACGGCATAAAATGCATCAGCACTTAGAACTTCTGCCCATTTATAGCTATAGTATCCAGCCGCATACCCACCAGCAAAGATATGTGCAAACCCATTTTGGAACTTGTTATACTCTGGTGTTTTGATAAGTGCAGTCTCTTCTCTAATGGCATTTAAAATATCTTGTACCTCCCCACTTGAGTGGACTCCACTATGTACTTTGAGGTCAAATATAGAGAACTCTAACTGTCTTAACATTCCCATAGCTGAGAGGAAGTTTTTACTCTTGACCAGTTTTTCTATCATCTCATCAGGGATTATTTCGCTTGTCTCATGATGCTTAGCAAACATCTTAAGCACCTGTGGCTCATAAGCAAAGTTCTCTAAAAACTGTGAAGGAAACTCTACAGCATCCCACTCAACACCATTAACTCCACTCACTTCGTTTTCATTTACCTTAGATAGGATATGGTGGATGGTATGTCCCATCTCATGAAAGAGTGTAACTACATCATCGTGGCGAAGTAGAGAGGCTTGAGTATCGCTTGATGCTGGGAAATTACACACTACAAACGCAGAGGCAAGTTGTTCTGCACCTGCTTCATCAAGACAGTGTGTCTGGTAGTTGTGCATCCAAGCACCACCGCGTTTAGGCTCTCTAGCTTCTAGGTCGAGATAGATTCTCGCACGAAGAGTATCTGCCACATAGACATCATAAGAGAATGCTTTGTCATGCCAAAGTTTTTCTTCTACTTTCTCAAATCTCATACCAAAGAGTTTACCTAAAAAGTCAAACATACCGTTCACAACAGATCTCTGCTCAAAGTAAGGGCGATACTCCTCTTCATCTATCTCATACTGAGCTTTTTTAAGTATCTCACCATAAAAGGCAGTGTCAAAACTCTCTAGTGGCATCGGTGCGATAGCTTGAAGCTCTTTGAGCTCTGCTTGAGCCTGCGTCTTTGAGTTTTGTAAGAGATTGTCTAAAAAGCCTAAAACAGTTGCTCCATCCTTTGCCATCTTACTCTCAAGTGAGTACTCCACATAGTCACTAAAGCCAAGTAGTTTGCTCATTTCATCTTTGAGTACAAGTATCTCTTCGATGATTTTGGCATTTTCAGGAGCACGAGAGACATAGGCCTTGTAGAGCTCTTGGCGAATCTCTCTGTTCTTTCCGTAGGTCATATAGGCGATGTAAGAGGGCATCTGTAGAGTAAACTTGTACTTTATAACGCCATCTTCTTCAAACTTTGCAGACTCTATCTCACTACTTGGTAAACCCTCTATATCAGCCTCATCGGTGATGATATACTCATAAGCATTGGTCGCATCAAGAAGATTTTGCGAAAAGTTATTTGAGAGTTCACTCTTTCGGATATTTATCTCTTCAAGTCTCTTTTTTGTTACATCGTCTAAGTGTGCACCACTCTGCTCAAAGTGTTTTATGTTAAGCTCTAAAACACGAAGTTGCTCGTAGTTTAAACTCTTCTTTTCTGCTTCTTCTATGGCCTTGTAAGCCTTATAAATATCGATATTTTGAGAGAGTTTCGTAGAATACTCTGTGATGATAGGTAGACTCTGTGTGTAGACCTCTTGCGTTTGCTCAGAGTTGTTCACTGCGTTTAAGTGCGAAAGTGGAGTAAAAAAGTGTTCTAGTTCTTCCTCCATCATCTGCATGGGTTTGACAAAGTTGGTATAAGTCTTAGGCTCAAGTTTGAGAAGCTCTTCTACTTTTTGTGTATTTGCTGAGAGTATAGACTCAAGTTCTTTTATAAAATTTTCTAAATCGCATCTAAATGGTAAAAATTTTGACATAGTTGTTATTTCCTTTTTTTAATCTTCTTCATCGCGTTTTTGTTCAATAGCACCATACTCTTTTATAAGAATATCATCATACTTGTTTGCATTTTTGATAAGTCTCTCAATGGCAGTTTTCCCTTCCTCAAAAGCTAGTGAAGAATCAACTATGAGGTAAGAGAGATAGATACTGTTCTCATTTATAGAGAATTGCAAGTAAGAGAGTTTTTCATTTTCTCTGAGCACATAGTCATAAATGGCATCAATATTTTCACCAGGAATCCCGCAGAGTTTTGCATCACCTATGATGATACCATTGTCATAGTAGTTGATGTCTATTCTCGCACTTCCTTCATCTATGAGCCAAGTCGCTTGTGAACGGCGAGCGAGGGTGACATCTACTTCTAGTGCAGTGAGTATATCTTCGAGTATTTTTGTTGGTCCTGTAGGTGTATAGCCTTTTTTACGTTGTCTTGCTACCTCAAGTTTGACACCACATTCTGGGCAGTAGTTCTCTTGTATGTTCTCTTCTACGATAAGGTTTTTACAAGAGGGACAGCGTATGATAGACTCACTACTCTGTGCTTTGTAGGCATCAAGAGCATCTTTGAGATAAAAAAATGGCAAGGCAAAGCCAAGATTATTTGCATTTTGAATAATGAAGGTATTTACTCCTACGACTTCACCATCTATGTTAAGTAGAGGTCCACCACTATTTCCAGGATTGATCGCTGCATCCATCTGAATGTACTCTAGGTCATCTTGTAAACGCGAAGCACGAGAGACTATTCCCTCTGTTGCTGTGTAGTTGAGACCGTAAGGATGCCCCACTGCAATTATAGTGTCTCCATCATCTACATGTTTTGTAGCAAGTAGTAGAGCTGTTTTTGGGGATTTTAACTCACACTTTATAAATGCAAGGTCAAGATAAGGGTCATCATAAACAACTTTTGCGATGGTTCGTTTAAGCTCTTTAGCACTTACAACAACTTCTTTGAGTCCACCCACAACATGCGAGTTTGTGACTATCAAATCATCGATAACAAAGCCTGTTCCACTTCCATAAGGTGTCATGATCTGCATGATAGACTCTACATAAGTTTCAAGTATCTCTTGTGTATTCATCTTTATACCTCCTCAAAGTCTAGGTTTTTAAGCATTGCATAGTACGAAGCACAAAACTCATTCATCGAGTTAAAGTTAAGTTCTTCAGGCAAAAGCATGAGGTTTTTATACTTTTGTGCATGCTCCTCTGCTAGTTTTTTAATACGGTTTGTAATATTTTTTTTCATAAAGTTTTGTGTCTTCTCATCATAAAGCGACTCACACCCCATCTCTGCAAAAAATGAACTATTTTGCACTTTTGTAAGGATATGAAATAGCTCGTGAAGGAGAGGATTCATTCCATAGTTGTAGAGAGAATAAAATGCGATGTAGTTATAGATAGTTGGGATTATCTGAATATAGCGATTGTTTTTGTACCACTTTATCTTTTTTTGTGACTCAGCTATAAAAACTACTACATCATCATAAGAGGACTTTTCTATAGGGTTAAAAGTGTACTTAGCGGAGTAGAAGTTCTCTTTAAAATCATCAAACTTCATCTCTTTAAGAGTGAGGAGATAGCGTTTCATCTCTTCATTTTTAGCTTCTATTGTTCCGTTTTCATCAGTAAAGTACTCCCCAACTTTTTTTGAAAGTTCTTGATAGAAGGCAAATTTTGGTGAGAGAAGATAGTCTATCTTAAAGAGTATGTTGAGGTAGAGAAAAGACTGCATTCCTGAGTTGTCATTTGATGGAAGAGTGAGGACTTTTTCTTCTAACTCTTCTATCCATTTCATCATGTAGTCATATTTTATTTTGACTTCTTTAGCATTTGTAAAATCAGGTGAGTCTACTTGGCTAATATGCTCAAGGTCTTCAAGTATAACATCCTTAAACTCACTTTTTATATGTTCTTTATCAAAGTCTGCATTTAAGGCAAGCTCTCTAAGAGGAAAAAAGATTTTCTGTGGGCTGAGGATGATGTTATCTTGATGCAGTTTGAGTTTTATAAACTCCCCATCACTGAAGTAGTTTGAGTAAGTAAACTGATAGTTTCTCTCTAAAATATAGCGTTTAAGTGCTACTGTAGCACTACTGCTCTTCACGATATTTGCCTCAGCATAGAGAGATTTTTCAGTGATAGTCCCAGTGACTCTTGCAGTTCCTTGGAGTATTGTAAAGTGCAGGGTATCTCTATCTCTACTGAATGTGATATTCTCATTACTCACATCTTCTGTGAAGTTTATGAGTGAGCGAAAAAAGTACTCATACCCATCGAGTGTATTCCTTTTCTCAAATGCCTCATAAGAGCTGTAAAAAAGCTCCTCTTCATTAGGAGATATATCTGCATTTATTCCACGACCAAAACTAACATTACAAGAGGATTCTCTTGATGAAAAAAAATCTAACCAGCTCATTGACTCTCTTTATTTTTTAATAAAAGTATTATAGTCAAAGACTATTTAAAAGCGATATAAATCAAGATAAAGTTCACAATTGTACTCATAATAAAGGCACGTCTGTAAAAAAGTAGTGGTGAACGCTCTATAAGTGGGGCACTTTTCACAAAGTAAGGTTTTATTTTTGCTGGATTATTGAGTTCGTAAGACATCTCTGAGTAGTGTGCATAACGCTCCTCTTTATCTATGGCAATGGCACGAAGTATGACACTATCTAGCCAGTCTGGAATATTTTTATTGTAAAAGCTTGGTGCTTTAGCCTCTTTGAATGTTGGTGTTTGAAAGGGCTCTATCTCACCATAAGGGTACTTGCCGGTAAGAGAGAGGTAGAGTGTGATACCTATGGAAAATATCTCACTTGATTCACTTATAGCCTCATTTAAAAAACGCTCAGGGGAGAGAAAACTTGGTGTTCCTGCTTGTGAGTCAGAAGAAAATATTTCAGTTATACTTCCAAAATCGATGATTTTGAAGTCGATGTTCTCTTCTTCATCTTTGGCAATCATAATATTCGGTGGTTTTATATCTCCATGAACAAGGTCAAACTTTAGAAGATACTGTGCCATTTTAAGGAGTGTCGATGCGAGTGCAACTCCATCATCTATGGTAATATGTTTGTGAGATAAGAAACTATCAAGGTCTTCACCCTCAAAGAGTTGCATTACATAGTAACGAGCTGTTCTATTTTTTGGTATCACGGCCTTAGGAAAAAAGTTTGCCTTGAGCCGTTTGGCATTCCAAGCTTCTTTGACAAAAAGATCGAGAGTTATTTCATCCTCTATAGCTTCAGTAGGGGCAAACTTTAAGACATAATCTTTCGTTTTTTTATGTACAAGCCACGTTCTATCGTTTTGGATGAGTGACTTGGTCAGAGTATAACCATCTATAACATTACCCTCTTGTAAGCTATGAGGAATAACAAGGTTTTGCATCTTAAGTAGTGCTACTTCATCTGCTTTTACTATGTCTAAAACTACTGCAGTTGTGTCATCTGGAAGGTTGTCCTCTTCTATCTTTGAAGCTTTTTTGACTAAAGAGTGGGCTCCTAGTTGTATGCCTTTTTCAAGTGCTTCTTTGTCTAAAACATTATAAAGCCCATCACTACAGAGTAAAATCTTATCATCTTTTTGTATGCTATTTTCAAAGTAGTAAGGCTCGACATCTTTAGCTATTCCTATGGCTTGTGTGAGGACATTTTCATAACCTTTCTCATCCATGGCATGGTCAGTTGAGAGTTGGTTAAGCACTCCAGAGCGGTGGAGGTAAACGCGACTATCTCCTACATTTGCTCCGTAGAGTCGGTTCCCCTCTATAATCACTATAGTAAGAGTTGTGACAAGTTCACTGCTTTCGTAATTTATCTGTGACTCTTCATATAAAATATCGTTAATAGACTTGATAAAAGAGATGATAGCTTTCTCAATACTCCACATTTTTGGGCGAATCTTAAGGTTATTTAAAAGATAGTTTGTTGTTCTTTGGGCTGCTTGTGCACCCTCTGTAGCACTACCTACACCATCACAAACGATGGCGACCGTCATATTGCCTATAGTCTTGACATCATAAAAGTCATCACCGGTAAGTTCTTTACGTTTAGCGAGGGAAAAGCCGGAAGTTTTTATTTTGTTTGATGCCATGAGAATGCCTTTAGGAGTTAATAATATATTTTATCTTAAAAGTAGGGTTTTCTGGGAAAAAAGTGGATGAATTTTACTCATAGTTAGAGAAAAATTCTCTAACTAGAGGAGAGTTGTGAAAATTATATAAACTAAACGAATATTGTCTAGAATTTATAGTCTAGTTGTACCCATCCTACAGTTTTGTCACTTTGAGATGCTGCATAACCATTTGTTGCATTACCTTTCGAGAATGAAGCAAGTTTGAGAAGACCTTTTAGGTTGTTGACGCCTGGAATTTTGTTAACATAAACTGCATCTATTTCAGAACCTAAGTCATCAGAGGCTGTTCCAGTAGTCGTTTGAGCTGTAAATGAGTGATACACTGCTAAAAATTTACCAAAACCTTTTGCCTTATAGCCTAAGCGAGCATTAGCATCTTGTAAACCCATTGTTGGAACATTTGCAACATAAAATACATCTGCCCAGCCATTAAACTTATGGTTTGTACCTAGTTTAGGATTAAAAGCTGTATTACCATCTGTTCCATTAGTACCACTCAGTACCTCATAGTTCACACCAGCTAACACACCAGAGATGTTTGCACCTAAATCTAAGTTGTAGTAAGTTGCATCTGCTTTTGTATCTATGTCATGATATTTCATAGTCGCATCTTTTTGTATAGCATATTCTGCACGGTAAGTAAGTTTTGCACCAGCATCTATTTTACCAGTTAATGCAAGACCTATAGTGTCACTATCTATGCCTTGTGCACCTACTGCAAGCATATAATCATAAGCAGTGATTGTTAAAGCATCTGCAACTTTATACTTAGCATGAAGTAAGATCGATTTAGTATCAATTGTTGTAACTGAGCCAACACCTGCAAATCCATAAACATAGGCGGCTAACAGATTAAGATTTTTAACACTATTGTTAGCAACATAAACAGTATCGTAAGAACGCTCTAGTTGTCTCCAACCAACTGTACCTATAAAACGCTGGTTATCTAGATTTATTTGTGAACGTCCAGTATGTAGAGCTGTTTTTCCTATTTTGTAGTCAAGTGTTGCTTCACTTAGCATTGCTGCGTTTGGATCGTTAATCACATCATAAGTAAGACCAGAACTGTTAGCATTTGTGCCATGAGGTAAATTATAGTCATTCCAACCAAAGTTATTCACAGTTTGAACACCTAAAGTAGTAGTTAAACCATCAACACCTAAAAGTCCAGCGGTTGCTGCAAGGTGAAGTCTGTTTGTAAAGGCATTTGCAGAAGTTGTAGAACTTTTATCTACATCAGCATACTCATAACGAGGACGAATTTCACCCTTAAGCTTGATGTCATTTAAAATATTAATACCACTCTGTGCATCTGCGGCACTTAAAGAACTCATTGAACCTAATATAGCTGTTAAAGCAACAGCTGACATTGTAATCTTTTTCATTTTTTCTTTCCTTAAATTTAGTGTTGAGATAAACTATCTCGGTAAAGCTTAGTATCTCTAAGCTTTATCAAAATAGTTTATCAAAGAGATAGATATTACTCTTTCTCGGCCATTGGTGTGATCGGGGCACCACGTTCTGCTTCGATCTTCTCTCTATGCTCTGCCATCTTTAGACGAACATCATCCATCATGATTTCAGAGACACTATCCTCTTTAATCCAGTTGACTTCATCTATATGCCCACCATATTCATCACCAAGAGCTTCGATGTTTGTGTCTAACTCTTCAAGCGAATTACAAAGCATTATCTTACCATCTACTGTGTCTTTTAGTTCAAGAAACCAAGTCTCTAGATCATCATTTGCACAAATTTTTACTTCAAAAACTACAGCCATTATGAATCCTCTCTTAGTTTTGCTGAGTCAAACTCATTTGCAAACGCCACCATATCATCGCGTTTCTTCATATCGCCGTTATAGACTACACGGTCAATATCTACATCTGCTTCATTTAAAATCTTCGGCACAGCATCACGGTTATCAATAAAATCTATCTGCTCATCAAGCTCATCTTCACTATATGCCATCTGCATATCAGCAGCATAGACAAAAGGAATAGCTTCAATTACACGGAGTTTTTCAAGCTCTTCTGAAACACCTTTACCCTCTATGGTAATGATGACACGACCCTTCTCATCATGCATATGATAATCACACACTTCACAAGCTTTCAGGTCTGCAACAACACTCTCTAAATGCTCTGGAACGGTTTGAACTACTATACTTGATACATTCATTTTAAAATCCTTTTATTCGTATATGACTCTACGTTTTGCTTCTTTGTTATCTTCTCTCATTCTATCATATAAGATTTGATATTCCAATTTATTAGTGTAACTTATAGGATATCTGAGTGATTTGTACTCAATTAACACACCATTTTTGTACACACCTGAGATAATAGCCTCAACCCAGTAAAATCCCTTGTCTTTACGAAGGTTTTTTACAAAACCTTTCCACTGTTTTTTCTCACCTAGAGTAGACCATAAATTAGCAAAAATAGAAGAAGGCATATCAGGGTGACGTACTAGTGAGTGCTTTTTTCCTAAAAGTTCTTCGAGTGTGTAGCCACTTATTTCGCAAAATGTTTCATTTGCATAAGTTATCTTTCCTTGTAGATCTGTACGGGAGATGATAAGCTCATCTTGTGGGACTTGTGTCTCTACTAAAAACTGGCTTTCATTAAACTCTTGCATTATTTCACTCCTCCTTCTATCTTATAAAAGTTGATAATTTTAGCATTTGAAGCGACATAAAATTCATCTTCAGTGGTAAAGATAATCTCTGAAACAGTCATACTATTGCCTCCAAAAGTGGCGATGTCTTTTTTTGTTTTTGTTTCAAAAAGAGTGATGTGATTTTGCTCATCACTTGTGTAGGCTGCCAGCTTTGCACTTGGTGAAAGACCAACTCCATAGATAAAAAAGTGTGACTCTTTATAGTAGCTGCTTTGTGAACTAAGATCATAGATAACACAGCGTCTGTCTTTTCCAGCAGTTGCGATGATGCCATTCTCAAACGCCACATCAAAAACATTGTCTAAGTTCTCTCCCTTGAGTGACTTAAGAAGTGAAGCATCCTTAGTGGCATAAAGGTGGAGTTCACCAGATTCATCTGCTACAATTAACTTTGACTTGTCTTCGTTGAGTGCGAAGTTAGAAAAGGCTGAAAGAGAGGCTTGTGTTCTCCAGTTTTGTTTATGTTTGCTTATATCAAAAGAGATAATGTCATTGCCCAAAAGTGCTAAAACGAGAGTGTTTTTATCTATAAACTTTGCTTTAGCAATGGAGAGTCTCTCTGTTGCTGAGATAATTTTAGTGAGAATACCATTTTCATAAAGATAAACCTCTCTGTAACCTCTACTTGCTTGTGCTAAGATAAGCAGTCTTCCATCTATATAATCTATTGAAAATATTTTTACAGTAGAACTCTCGCCTAAAAAGTTTTTCATCTTTTTAAGCGTGATTCTTTTGATAATCTCTTTGCTTTTAAGAGAAAAAATATCTACAACACCTACAGAAGTAGCTGCATAGAGCTTGTCTGAAGTAAGTAGTATATCAGTTACTCCTCCATCAGCTTTATAGAAAGCTGATGGCATCTGCAACTTAGAGGCATAAAGGGAAGAGAGTAAAAGTAGTATTGTCAGTAACGTTTTCATGCACTCTCCTTAATCTCTATGGCAAATGAAGGACAACGGCTTATACAAAAACCACAAGCTGTACATTTGTCCGCATTTATAGTTGGTTTGAAAATACCTTGAAAATCAATAGCATCTTCTAAACAGGGGTCTTTACAAGAGAAGCACATCACCCCTTGCCAACTCATACAGCTTTTTTGTGAGATGATTACATCTATGTCTATCATCGCTTTATGTTCTAGTGTGAGAACATTTGGTTCACAAGCGATAGCACACTCATCGCAGTATGTACAGCCTGATTTTGAAAAATCAAGATGAGGTGTTTTATCTTCACCAATGATGATAATTTGCTCTTGACATGAAGTGGCACACAAACCTTCACAGTTTTGACACTCAATGTCAAAAGCATTTTCATCCCCAAAGTATGGAGGTCGTATTAAGAGCTCTTTTTCTTCTGTTTTTGTCTCTTTTACAATATCTTTGAGTGATGAAGAAAGGGAGCTAAAAAGCTCTCTTCTCCCTTTATTTGCTGGAATCATAAGTATCTATACCCTGCATAAGTCTATCACCATTCCATCTTGATTTACTTTTTCCATCAGGATCAGCATAGACAGGTATAAAATTATTTGGTACTGCTAAAGTACCTGTATCATCTTGAGGAGCATGACACTGTGTACAGTTATATCTTCCTCCATAGAGTTTTCCATGTGTTGACTTGATAGAGACATTTTTAAGTGTTTCACTTGAAGTATTCTTTATCTTGTGTCCATCTTTTTCAACTTCACCATCAGCAGCAATCGTAGTTACTGGTCTAAAGTCCATAAAGTGTGAAGGAGGAATAGGTGTTGCACCCATACTCGCAGCTACTTCTGGCATATGACAGTTTAGACACTGGTTATCTCCTATCTTAATAGGGATAAGCCCTGTAACATCATGAGGAATCATAGGTGGAGCATCTTGAAATGCACGCTCAAATTTATGACCACTTCCTGCATAGCTCTTAGAATATTCTGTTTTATGAGGTTTAACATTTTCGTTAAAAAGTGTCTCTTTTCTCAAACTTAATGAATCCTCGCTAATATTGGGTTTAACCACCTCTTGTTTTGTCGGTTTTGCATCTTGATTACAGCCTACAAACAGTAGTGTCGCCGTAACTAGACCAAGTGTTATTGTATTTATAACTTTCATATTACTCTCCCGTTTTTTTGTTTTGTGCAAAACTCTTGAGTGAAAACTCTAAAGCTTCATCGTCGCACACTTCTATACATCTTGCACAGTTTGTACACTCTCCAGACAGCACAGGTAAAGACTCTTTACCTATCATGTGAAGAACCTGATTTTCAGGACAAACAACCTTGCATTTCATACATAGAGTACAGTTCTCTTCGATATGATGTACTCGAATAAGACTAAATTTACCAAGGAGTGAATAAAACCCACCTAAAGGGCAGATATGTCCACACCATCCATTTTTTAAAACAAATAGATCAAAAAGAAAAATGATAAGCGCTCCAGCCCATCCAAAACCTATACCAAAGACAATACCTCTATGAAGCATCGAAATTGGTGAGACAAACTCAAATGCCGTCACACCCATGATGGCAGAGATTACAAGGCTTAAGCCAAGAACCCAGTAGCGTAACTTACGTGAAGCTGGTTGCTTCACACCAGTAAGCTGGTTCATACCTATAAGTTCACGACAAAATGCCGCAAAGTCTGTGACCATATTGATAGGACAGACCCATGAACAGAAGGCTCTTCCACCTATAAGAAAGTAGAAAAGTGTAACCACTCCAACACCTATAAGTAGGTTCGTAGAGAGTAGGGCACCTGCAGCTAACATCTGAAGAGCTGCATAAGGATCACTCATAGGAACAGTTCCTAAAATAAGTGAACTACTTAAGTTCCCTTGCAACATCTTCCAACCCCAAGCATTAGCACCAAAGTATAAAACTAAGATACCAATTTGAGTGACTCTCCTAAGTATGAGGTATCTATAATTATTGTATAGCTTTTTCATTAGTAGAGATCCTCAAGTCCAGAATTAAGTGAATTAATCGCAGACTTTTTACTTAGTCGTGTTGTCGTTTTTATCTCTTTTGCATCCTTGAGTCGTGCTTCATCTTTTTTGTCCCAACCTTTTATGTAGTGTGTATCAACAGCTCCTTGTGCTACCTCATTTGGTAGTACAAAAATAGCTGGTTTTTTTGTGACACAGGCATGCTCACACATCCCACAGCCAGTACATGCATCTGCATGTACTACTGGTTTCATAAAGGCATGTTTTCCAGTTCTTTCGTTCTTGGAGTACTCGATAGTGATTGCTTTACCTAAAATAGGGCAAGCTCTATAACAAGCATCACACTGAATACCCCAAAAGGCAATACAGCTTCCCTCATCGACAACCGCTAGACCCATTTGGGCTGTATCTATATCTAAAACATCTTTCGTTGTGACACTAGATTCATCAAGTGCTCCAGTAGGACATACAGGAACACATGGAATATCTGGACACATATAACAAGGTATATCTCTAGGCACAAAAAAAGGTGTCCCTAAAGGTTTGTTGTCGCCAGGTTTTGCTAGCATCAGAGTATCGTATGGACATGCTTCAACACAGAGTCCACACTTGATACAAGTCTCTAAAAAATCACTTTCACTGAGCGCACCAGGTGGGCGAAGTAGCAGAGGAGCAGCTATCGCTTCATCTAGGTAGGCACTCCATACGAGACCACCTATAGAAGCTAGACCAACACCTCTTGCCATTGTTAATAAAAACTTTCTTCTCTCACTAAGTTTTTTGCTCATACTCTTTTTTCTCTTTTACTTTATTATGCTTTGTAAATTTTTACAGCACACTTTTTGTAGTCTGTTTGCTTTGACTGAGGACAAGTCGCATCAAGACATACTTTGTTGATAAATACTTTCTCATCAAACCAAGGCACAAAGACAAGTCCACGAGGTGGTCTATTTCTACCACGAGTTTCAACATGAGCTTTTACACGACCACGACGAGATTCAACCCAACATAGTTCACCCTGTTTTAAGCCTTTTTCTTCAGCAGTTTTAGGGTTCATATAACAAAGAGCCTCTGGAACTGCACGGAAAAGTTCAGGTACACGCATAGTCATAGTTCCTGAGTGCCAGTGCTCAAGCACACGACCAGTTGCTAGCCATGTATCGTACTCTTTATCTGGTACTTCAGGAGGATCCATGTACGGACGAGCAAAGATTTTCGCCTTATCTGGTAGAGGTTTTTTCTTTGTATCTGTAATACCAAGAAGATTCCCTTGTTTAAGTGATTTAGCAAGTGGACCGTAGAAAGCATGTGTAGATTTACTACCTGATTTTGCTACTGCTGCTGCTGCATATGGATCATATTTAACATTGAAACGCCAAGGTGTTTCTTTACCATTTACAACTGGCCATTTAAGTCCACGAACTTTATGGTAAGTAACGAAGTCAGCTAAGTCATGACCATGACCACGACCAAATGAAGCATACTCTTCCCAAAGGTATTGATGGACCATAAAGCCACAACCTTTAGCAACTTTACCATCACCACCAATTACATTTCTCTTATCGCCATTACAATCAGAGTTATCATACCCTTTTTGTGGGAATTTATCTAAGGTGATCGGGTAGTTCTTCTTCGCACGTTCATTAGCATAAAGAATTTCATACATTGTTGTATCACCTTTATAGCCCATCTCGTAAGCAGCTTTTCTAACATCAGAAAGTTTTTTACCACCAACAAGAGTGTATGGACCCCAAAGATCATCAACTGTGAAGCGTTTTGAAAGTTCCATCCATTGCCATGTATCACTCATCGCATCACCTACAGGAATAACTTGTTGTCTCCAGTGTTGTGAACGACGTTCAGCATTTCCATAAGCTCCCCACTTCTCATAAATCATTGCAGATGGAAGAACCATATCTGAAACCATGGCAGAGATACCAGGGTAACCATCTGAGGTTACGATGAAGTTATCAAGCTCACGAGCCGCTTTAATCCAGTGTTTTGCAGAAGCAGAATCTTGGTAAGCATTACATACATTTACCCATGCAAATTTCACAAGACCATCTTCGATATCACGGTGGATTTTCATAATGTGTTGGTTACCAACTGGATTTAGTGTTCCCTCTGGAATGTGCCAACCATTTTCTGTTCTCTTTCTATGGTGTGGATTTTTCACCATCATATCAGCCGGTAAACGGTGACAGAAAGTACCAACTTCACGAGCAGTACCACAAGCTGAAGGCTGTCCAGTGAGTGAGAATGCACCAGAACCTGGAAGTGCTTGTTTATTTAGCATAAAGTGAACATTGTAAGAGAGTGTATTTACCCATGTTCCACGTGTATGTTGGTTCATACCCATAGTCCAGAAAGATACTATCTTACGACCTTTCTCTATATATAAGTCAGCTAAAGTTTGAAGTTTTTTCTTAAATGACTCGATGTCCTCATCAGGGTCACCCTTAGAAATTTTTGCTACATAATCAAGTGTATATGGTGCAAGGAATTTTTTGTACTCTTCAAAAGAGATTTCCCAGTGCTTTAAGCCAGCTGGCTTGTTCTTCATCTCATCACCCTCTTTATAACCATATGGTTTTAAGGCTGGTGCTTCCGCTGCAGATACTTTATGTACCATTTCATGGTTTATAGTTTCCATCTCTTTTGCTGAGTACTTACCAGCTGATCCATCTTCTCTTACAGGAGAGAGTGATTTCTCACCAGCTCTTCTCATACCGTAACCCATATTGACAGGACTAGCAGCAAAAACAATATTTGTTTTTAAGAAGTCCCAGTCGATTGCATCTGGATTGTTGTATACGATTTCTCTTGCGATGTAGTTCCACATTGCAAGGTCAGTATTTGGTGTGAAAATTATTTCAATATCAGCTAAATCAGAAGTTCTATGTCTATATGTAGACATATTAATAACTCTAACACGATCAGGATCAGAGAGTTTTCTATCTGTTACACGTGACCAGAGAATAGGGTGCATCTCTGCCATGTTTGATCCCCAAGAGACTACAGTATCTGTAAGCTCGATATCATCATAACAACCACTTGGCTCATCAATACCAAAAGTTTGATAAAAACCAACAACAGCCGAAGCCATACAGTGACGAGCATTTGGATCGATAGCGTTTGATCTAAATCCTCCCTTCATCATCTTCTGAGCTGCATACCCTTCCATAATAGTATATTGACCAGATGCAAATACAGCTACACCCTCAGGTCCACTCTCTTTAAGTGCTTTACGGATGTTTTTTTCCATCTCATCAAAAGCTCTCTGCCAAGTGATTTCCCCAAACTCACCATGTTTGTCAAATTCTCCCTTATCATTCATGCGAAGTAGAGGCTTAGTTAATCTATCTGCACCATACATAATCTTCGCATTAAAGTAACCCTTAATACAGTTTAGACCACGGTTAACTGGTGCTGCTGGATCCCCTTTTACTGCAACGATTTTTCCATTTTTCGTTGCCATCATGATTCCACAACCAGTACCACAGAAACGACAAGCTGCCTTGTCCCATCTCCAACCACTCTCAGCTGTATCTGCACTTGCTTGTAGCTCGGCTGGTACACTCATACCAATAGCCGCTGCCGCAGATGCTGCTGCTGAACTTTTCAGAAAATTTCTTCTTGAAAGTGACATATTCTCTCCTGTTAGATAGTTTTTTTGTTAATCTATGTGTCCATTAACATGTTCAAAGTATATCACTGTGTCTATTTGAGAAAATTGATGTAGGTCAAGAAGTTAAAAAAAATGTAAGAATAAGAGAGACTCTTATATCCTTACAAAGGTGAGGCAGAGGATGTCGTTATTATAGTTATCTCTTGTCTTATACTCTCTATATCCTTGTGAAACAACCGATGCAAGGATATATTCCTCTTCTTGAAATAGTATAAAATCACTTATAGAGTGTTTGCCCTGCAGTTGAAAAAAACGATCTTCGAGCTCAAGAATTGAGGAGACAGCAATCTCTGAATTGTTCGAAGATATCACTTTTTTATCTCTATCACAAAAAAGCATAAAACCTTTTTGAGAAGAGGGAAAACTATCATTGAGCATCGCCTCAAACTCTATAGTGGCATCAAATACAACACCAATGCCACCAATAGTCTTTCCATTTTCTACTATAGAAGCAGCATAAATATAGGTAGCTTCGTTTTTGTAAAATGAACTCTCTTCAAAAGGAGAAACAAAATACTTTTGAGAATCTTTATTACTCAAGGTTTTTTTGATATATTCATCCTCTAATATCGTCCCAACTATAGATGTGTCATGTGATGCTGTGATTATTTTACCATGAGTATCAAAGAGAAATAGGTTTGTATAAACTGTGTAGAGTTCATTTATATAAAGTAGTGTCTTATGAAGCACTTGAATGTCTAGTTCTGCTTTTGAGAGTTCAGTTTTAAAAAGTGGTGTGAGTGCCCACCATCTACTATCATTTGCACGCTCATAAAGATTTCTATCCATGATGTCTATAGCGAGATGTGAAGCCATTTTTACATCATGAACTAGACCTTCTTTTACTACATCCTCTAAATTTTTTATAGATCTTTTGATAGAGAGTAAAAGCTCGGTACTAATGTTTCTGAGATTATCTAAAATAGGAGTAAGTACATAGACTTTCTGCTTAGAAGCTATAAGCTCTCCATTTATAATAACATCTGCAATATCTTCAATAATGTCATTGGCTTTTTGAATGATTTGATTCAACTCATCATTGAGTAGTTTAAGATTAGGTTCTTCTGCTTGGACTTCATCTTCATCTACTTGTTCAGTTGTCTGTATAGGAGTTGTGTCTGCCTTATGCATAGCAGTAGCAAACCATCCATCAACTCCTTGATACCCTTGATAAGCTGAAGCTTTTTGAGTTACTACTACAAAGCCCTGTTTATTAATTTGATAAGGTTTATCTGAGTATTTTAAGGGCTTTTTTAAACCATTAGAGGCGAGGACGCTTGTCTTATCTAAAAGTGCTATTTTCTCTTTATTTGTTGCTAGGTTTTTAAAGATACTATGCATCTCATCATCAAGTTTAAAACAGAGACACAGCACTCCAATATTTTGTTTATTGTGCATAATCTTCTGTGCATAGAGAAGAGTTCTTTCCTGAGTTTTAAATATATCTGTGTGAATATACTTCTCTACATATGTATCAGATTTAAGTGCTTCTTGAATAATAGAATCTTTGCTCGATACAAGAATATTTTCACTATTGAGATTTATTCTAGCATTTGCATTAGTATCAAAAATGACTATTTCATTGTAAACACTATATTTACTTGCATACTCTTTGAGATGATTGTGCATCTGCTCTTTTGTAATAGCATCAGTAGAGAGGAAGTCTGTGATGACACTATCTGTAGAGAAGAACCCCACATCTGCAGTACGTTCAAAAAGATTTCTTGTGAGAATATCTATGGCAGTTTTAGCCTTAAAGTTTAACTCATTTGTGACTTTATTAATATTCTCTTTGAGGAGTGCATTAATAAGCTCAACTTTGAGTTCATCAAAAACTATAGCTGTTTTATCGGTAAATTCAAAAAGATTAGCAGCTACATGGAGGGCATTAATTTTACCTGTGAGGGTGACTTTGTTGAGAAATTTATTCTGCTTCTCAAGGTCTATCATTGTCTGTTTTATAAAGGGAAAGATATCGAGCAGTTCACTCATTTGTACTCCTATTAAAGAGTAAGTACCTAAAGTAGGTACTTACATAAAAGAAATTTAAAAAATCTGTTTAGATTCTACCGCCGGCTTGAACACCCCAAGTAGTTCTCCATCTTGTTTTTACAAGAGAGAGACCTACGATTGCTACAAGAACAACTGCTGCGAAGATTAAGAAACCTTCTGTGTAGCCACCAAATGTACCTTTTGACCATCCAAGCGTTTTAATAAGTGCAGTACCACCAAGACCACCAGCACAACCAACAAGTCCAGTCATGATACCGATATCTTTACCAAAACGTTGTGGTACGAGTTGGAAGACTGCACCATTAGCCATACCAAGGTTAGCCATGATGAGAAAAAGAACAAAAATTGCTGCATAAAAGGGTAAATCAACAAGAGCTGTGATAGCTACAAGAGCTGCAACTAGACCATAGAAAAAGTAGAGTGATTTTACTCCACCAACTTTATCTGCAGTGCTACCACCTACTGGGCGAAGAATAGCACCAGCGAAGATACAAAGTGCACCGAAGTATCCAGCAATAACTTTTACATTACTTTCATCAAGCATATCAAGACCAAATGCAGACATATCTGCTTGGTATGTGTTCATAAGATAAACTTTCATATATCCAGCAAAACCAACGAAACCACCAAAACTGATAGCATAGAAGAGTGAAAACCACCATGTGTCTTTGTCTCCAAGAAGTTTGATGTAATCTTTTATCTTTTTAGGGCGAGATGTATAGATGTCAGAAGGAGCATCTTTTGCTAAAAAAGCATAGGCAATAAATACGATGATAGCCATAGCTGCACCAACACCAAAGACAGAGTACCAACCGAAATGCTCTGCAATCTTTGGAGCGAGTAAAAAGTCAAGTACAACACCTATGTTACCAGCTCCAGCGATACCTAAAACAACCCCTTGAAGTTTAGGTGGATACCACTGACCAGCTTGAGGAAGAGCAACTGCAAAGGCAGCACCAGCAAATCCAAGACCAAGAGCAACGATAAGAAGAACCTCGTAAGTAATAGTGTCACCCATGATAAAGGCAGTAATAAGAGAAAGAATAACTACCATTTGTGAGATAAGTGCTGTCATTTTAGCACCAAGTTTATCTACTCCAAAACCGAGTACGATTCTAAGAATGGCCCCTGAAAGAATAGGAAGTGAAACAAGTGTTGCAATCTCACCCTGTGTTAAAATACGACCACCAAGTGCTAGTGCTTCAGCTATCTCTGAGGCGAGTGGCCCAAGCATAGTCCACACCATAAAACTCATGTCGAAGTACAAAAAAGCCATGAACAATGTTGGTGCGTGTCCTTGCCCTTTTAAGTCTTTAAATCCTGCCATAAAATTTCTCCTGTAAAAAATCTAAATTGATGGTGTGATTATAATAAAAATAAGGGAGATATGAGGAGTAATTTTGGTTAAAATTTAATCATGCTATTTTTTATGAAGTGATTAAAAATTAATCATATATGAGTTCCTACTGGTGTAATAGTAACATTTGTATCTTGAAGCATTTCATCACCAAAACTTTTGACAGCAAGAGTGCTGCCAAGCATCAATAAAATAACAAAAGAGAGAGCGAGTAGGGCTATCCAGTAGCGTTTAAGTACTTCTATCACTCGCTACTTCTCTGCTTTTTTTGGAGCGATAGGTGAGTAGTCAACACAGCGAGCTGTGAAAAAATCTCTTGCAAAGTTATCATTTTTAAAGTAATCACCTTCTAAACGCCAGCCTAATTTCTTTGAGAGAATTACAGACTGTGAAATCGTACGGTGCATCTTGTTCTCACAGATAATAGTTTCACCTTGATTAAAAAGAGTAGCAACTCCTTCCATTCTTTGAGTTGTAAGCATATAGTGAACACCTATCATTAAGGCAAATATACCGCCTATACCTAACATACCGCGTTTAAATGCAACACGAGGCATAAAATCTCTTGTTGTGACAAATGCTGTAACAGCGAGAAAAAATAGCATTATAGTTATGTAAGCTATTTCGAGTTCAAAAAATCTTTCCATGTGAAAATCCTAAGTCTTTAAGTATAAGTTAATTGTATCATTCCATAGGTTAATAGAGTTTGATACATATCAATTTGAATGTATGCTAGTATGTGCTATCATTAGTTACTTTAGAAATTAGGATATATAGTATGAATATGAAACAGGGAATGTTTATTGGGGTAATAGCTGCATTTTTGATACTTGGATTTGTTTCCATGAAAAGAGCGATGCCAGATGCTAAATCGGATAGGATTTATAAAGCAATACACGTCTACTCTCCTTACAAGTTTGAAAAGCGTATGGGTGGACTCACTATAGTAGACTCCCGAAATGGAAGAAAAGAGAAACCAAGTGCTGCTGATGTACTCTTGCGTTTAGATGAACTAGATGAAGCGTGGGGTAAGAAACACTTAAAGATAGAAGAAAATGCAGTTGTAGTTTTTGGGGATAATAACCAAAGTATTGTAAAGATTCATATACAAACACCACAAGAGAGAGCTTGGGTGAAAAAGTTTTACGGTATCTAAATAGTGAAAACTTTTGTAGTCGGTCTACTCTCTCTTCTTACTTTGCTACAAGCTGAGTCACTTAGAGAGTATGCCCACTCAAAAGGTTTACGGAGTATTCCAAAAGATTTTGCTCAGCTTAAACACGAGGTAGAAGAGCCAGACAATAAGATGAGCAGAGATAAAATCATCTTAGGTAAAAAGCTTTTTTTTGATAAAAATCTCTCTTATGACAGAACTATCGCTTGTGCAAAATGCCATAAGCTTGAAAAAGGTGGTGTTGATGGAAAGCCAACAGCTATAGGGTATAAAGATCAAGAGAACCCTGCACATCTCAACTCCCCCACTGTATTAAACACGGCTTACTCTAAACATCTCTTTTGGGATGGACGAGCAAAGAGTTTAAGTGAGCAGGCAGGTGGACCAATACAGGCTCTTTTTGAGATGGCTTCCACTCCTGCACTTGTAGTCGCGAGAGTAAAAGAAAACCTTGAGTATGAGGAGCTTTTCAGACAAGCTTATGATAAAAATGAGAGCATAAACTTTGAAAATATAACAAAGGCGATAGCTGTTTATGAAAAAACTTTAGTGACTCGGGGAGCTTATGATGAGTACTTAGATGGTGATGATAATGCTTTGAGTTCCTCTGCAAAAGATGGTCTGAAACTTTTTATAAACTTAGGCTGTAAAGCTTGTCATTTTGGTCCAGCAGTAGGCGGTCGGATGATACAGAAGTTTCCTCTTCGTGAGTATAACAGTATCTTAAGTATTACTTCTAGGTTTGACGAGGCGAAAAACAGTCGTAGTGTGGATGAGGTGGCATTTAACACTGCAATGCAACATGAGTTTCCATTTTCTAATACAGGTGGATTTATGGGAAAAGATGGTGCAAAAAAGTTTCGTGTTCCCATACTACGAAATATCTCAAAAACTGCTCCATACTTTCATAATGGTATGGTGAAAACTTTGAGAGAGGCCATAAAAATAATGGCAAAGTATCAAGTCGGTGTAAATCTTACACCTAACCAGTTAGATAATTTAGAAGCATTTCTCAAGTCACTTGATGGTAAACTTGTAGAGTATAAAATTAGGGATGAAAAATAATGGCAGTAAATGATATAGTGATAATACTAGTGATGACATTTCCGATGTACCTCTTTAGTATATTTCCAGGGATTAAGGCGAGTGAATACTTAGAAAAAAAGTACGGGATAAGTGAAGGTAAAAAGAGAGCAGTTATGGTAGGAGGCACATTTTTATTTGCCCTGATTCTCTCTTCACTTTTATACTATGTGTAACAGTATGAGTTATTTTCCTGCATTTATAAAACTGGACAATAAACAGATACTTTTAGTAGGGGCTGGTAATATTGCTCTTGAAAAACTAGAAAAACTTCTGGTCTTTACAAAAGATATAGTAGTTGTCGCGTTAGAATTTTCTCCTGATATGTTGGCACTGCTAAAACAAGAACAGATTCACTATGAAAAAAGAGCTTATAAAAAGGGTGATATTAAAGATATGAGTATGGTTATTATTGCGGTAGATGATATTGGTCTACAAAAAATAATCTATGATGAATCTCAGGATTATAAGTGCTTATGTAATAGTGTTGACTCTGTAGAGTATTGTGATTTTATTTTCCCATCTTTTATAAAAAATGATGATTTAACTATTGCCGTATCTACTTCTGGAAGTTCTCCTGCGTTTGCGAAACATTTTCGTATCTATTTAGAGGGTCTTATTCCTGAAGGGATTAGTTCATTTTTACAAGAGATGAAAGAGTTACGGTCTTCTCTGCCAAAAGGTAAAGAGCGAATGAAGATGTTAGATACTAAGGCTAAAGAGTATATTCGAGGGTGGAGTGGATAAGCTATTCATTATCTTTATAGGAATAGTTTTCAGTCTGTTTCTACTCAGTTCAATCCTCCTCTATACACAATGGTTTGATAGTTATTTCTCACCCTACACACAAGAGTTAGAATTTAAATATATGATTGGTCATATAAAATTTTATACTTCCTTGGTATTAATCTTTTTCTTAATAGCACAGGCGAACTATATGATAAAACTCAATCGTAATGTTAAGAAAAAAGAGTTACAGCGAAATCTTGGAATTGTCTTTGGGTTTTTATTGATTATTAAAATCTTAGTGTTTTATTATAGCTCTATTCCTATAATAGAATTTAATAATAGGGTTTCTTCTTATCATTTGGGCACAAATGCTCAAAAGAATAAAATGGATGCTTATATGACATATATGGACTATGGTGTTCTTACCGACTATTATGATATAAACGATACTAAACAGTGCTACCAGCCATCTTTAGAAGATATACACTCCAGAAAAGATGAAGTAAGTTTAAAAAAAGAGCAGAAAATATTTATGAAGCTTTTTCACGAAGCCCCGCTCAATATTGTTATAGTTTTTTTAACACTCATTAGTGCTTTTTATTTTAGTTCTCAATTAGCAAGGAAAAAAAATGTTACCTAAATTCACTCAAAAATATAAAGCTGTTGAACCTTTTGTTCTTGGAGCAGATAAGGATATAACGACACAAAAACAAGCTCTTGAAGTTATAAGTAAAAACTTATATTACATGTATGTACTCTCTGGTCTATTTCTTATATTATTTGTAATTTCACTTTATCTAGCTTATACTGATGGTGGCTATCCTAATCCTATAGGTTTAGTTATTGGGGGATCATTTTTATCTCTGAGTCTTATTATAAAAAAGTACATGAGTAAAGTAGCATCTTATGCTTTACTCATACTTAGTATATTAATAATGCTCTATGTCATATATTTATACACATTATCTCAATCATTTGGTTTACAGTTTTTATTTGCCACGATACTAGTTGCTTCTTCTTTGAGAATAAAAAAAGCTATTGAGGCTTATAAAAGTATAACGAATCAAATATGAAAAAATTAATTATATTACTATTATGTACACTATCGCTTATCGCGAGTGTGTATGAAGATGCCAAAAAGAGTGCTAAAGTAGGTAAATATGAAGAGGCTATAAAGCTCTATAAGTTAGCAGCAAAAGAGGGGGATAAAGAAGCTCAATATATTTTGGGAAGTGCATATTTTACAGGTGATGGGCTAGAAAAAGATATAAATAAATCTCTTTATTGGTTAGAAAAATCAGCGAAGCAAGGTCTTTCACGGGCCCAAGCATTCCTTGGTTTTATATATGAAAATGGACAAGGAGTAGAAAAAAATATACAAAAGGCACTTATCTTCAATGAAAAGGCTGCCAAACAGGGGAATGCTAATGCTCAAAATAATCTTGCAAGTATGTACTATAGTTATGAAGAGATACCCATAGACATTAAAAAGGCTAAATACTGGTACACAAAAGCAGTTAAGCAAGACTTACTCCATGCTAAATGTAACTTTGCAGGTTTTTTAAATGACTTTTGGGTGGATGAGTATCTTTCAACTTACTGGTATATACAGGCATACAGAGGAGGTGCAAGCTGTGCTACAAAGGGTTTAAAAAGGAACTGTAAAGGAGTCGAACTTAAAGAGTGTGCTTTTTGGATAGATGATTTACCTCCTATCAAGACTGTATCGTCTAAGAAAATAAAGATAAAAAAGAAGCTAGTACAGAGTAAGACAGCTGTAGTTACTAAAACATTTCATACACCAAAAACACATGCTATAGCACTTGCTGATAATGCATCTTCTATAGCTTTTGTTGGAAGAGAGAGTATATTTGTGTATGATTTTAATGAGATGTTTTATAAAATACCTTTAGGAAATGCATCTTTCCTTACTTATATAAAAAATGATGAAGAACTTTTAGCAGTTATTTCAAATAAATTAAAAATAGTTAATCTCAAAACAGAGGAAGAGAGAGATATTTTCTTTAGAAGTTATATACGAGATAGCACCCTATCCCCAGATAAAAGTACTTTAGCACTAGTAAATACTCATCAAGAGTTAATAGTTCTGAACATAGAAGATCTGTCTCAAGAAAAATACACCCTTCCCTTTATGCCAAATAGTGTTGCTTACTCTCCTGATGCAAAGAGTATCGCTGTAGCTGGAAAATCTAACACTCTTCGTATCTATAAAACAGAGGGTGATTACTTTGATTTGATTATAAAAGAAAAAACAAAAGCTTTGGGTCTTGATAATAATATCACTTCTGATGATTTTTCTAAGTTGATGAATGCCTTGGATAAAGAGGGTGCAAAAAGTTTAAAAAAAGTCCCTAAACGAAAGATAAATACACTGCTTTTTCTTGATAATGAAAATGTACTGATTGGAGGAGAAAACCTTTTTTTAAAGTACAATATTAATACTCTTCAAAAGACTTTCTATTCACTTGCAGAAGAAAAAACATATCTCAATATAGAGACAATAACTCTCTATCCTGATGGTCATACTCTCATGTTGACAGGCTCTCAAAATATAGTATTTGACTTAAACACAGAGAAAGTAGTTGACAACATGGCAGGTGTATACAAGATCCTATTTCTCTCTGATGATGAATTTGTAAGTGTCAGTAAAAGTTACAATGATAGTATAAACTTTTGGAAATTAAAAAAAGAACATTAGAGCTAATGAAATAAAACAACTACAGAACTTCATATATCAAGCCAGTTTTATGCCACGAAGTGAATTAGCAGTTTAATTCCTTCGCTTTATTTATACTGCTTTTCCCATTCCTCTGAAGCTGGAGTAAAGTACTCTATACGCACTTTTTTAAACTCTCTTGAGGAGTAGAGGGGCATATAGGATTTGTTGGGAATCTCTTTTGCCATCTCTTCTATGATTTGGCTTGACTCTTCTGTTGTTTTTGCGTGTACCATTGTAAAAAGATTATATGGCCAGTTAGGATATTTTGGTCGGAGGTAGCAGTGGCTTACTACACTAAACGCAGCTGCATCAGCACCTATCTCTTCTCCTTTTTCTTCATCAATATCCCATACCACCATAGCATTGGCATTGAAACCTGCTTTTCTATGGTTAAGAATGGACGCAAATCTTCTCATAATTCCAGCCTCTTGTAGCTCCTGTAAAATGCTAAAAAATGTTTCATAGTCTGTACCAACTTCTTCTACTATCTTAGCAAAAGGCTCACTCACCATGTCGATATCATACTGTGCTAAACGGATGATGTCCCTATGAAGTTGTGTGAGTTCTATCTCTTTATGGACAACTTTTTTTACCTTCTCTTTTTTCTCATCTTTTCCAGTAGTGTTAAGTTTGACATTTATCTTAAAAAGTTTGAGTGTGGGGAGCATTATGTACTCCTGTGCATGTGTGAGTTTTGCAATGAGAGCTACTGTTTTGTCTAGTCCTAGTTCGCTTGTTGGAGGCACACCAAGTGTAAACCAGATGTTAAACTCATGGTTGCGTTCATAGTTATGTGAGATACCAGGATGAGAGTTTATGATCTCTACTGCACTATCTATGAGTTCTGGCGCCATCTTCAGTGCGACAAGAGAAGAGCTGTAGCCTAGGCGTTTGGTATCAAAGATAGCAGAAGTTTGCCTGATGATGCCATCACTTTTTTCTTTTTGGAGGATAGATAAAACTTCCTCTTCACTCATATCTAACTCTTGAGCGATTGCCTCAAAAGGTTTAGCAACTAGTGGAAATTTTTTCTGTATTCTTGATAATATTTCATTTTTCATTTTATAATTTTCCTTTATTTAGAACTATTGTATTGTATATTTCATTAACCGTGTTTGATATATATCACTTTTAGAGTTCTTTGAGCTTTGTGGAAAAGTAAAGAGAGATAAAGAGCATAACAAGTGTAATAGTATAGAGAACATTGTAGTTAAAAAAGTGTAATAAAAACCCACCAAGGAGAGAGAAAAAGAGACCAAAAGAAATGATGTTTATCTGTAGGGCAATGTAGACAGGTCTTTTTTCTTGTGGGGCAAGGGCTAATATAAGATTGCCAGAGGCTATACGGTTGCCATCTATAGCTCCACCTATGATAAAGAAGATAAACATATACTCTTGGAGTGTGGATGCTATAAACGCAGTAGCTATCGCCACTATGTAGAGGCTTATTGAGATATTGGCCGTGAGTTTGTTGTAGCCTCTACCACTAAGTCTTCCCCATAAAAAGTTACTCAGCATCGCCCCTACCATCTGTGTAGTGATAAGAGAACCAATGGCAATACCATCTAAATCGATTTTTGTTTTTGCATCAAGGATGATGAAGGGTAGGGATATAAGATAAGCATAAGCGAGCAGAAAGGTAGTGAGCTGTATCTGTAACTCTCTGTCAGACTTTAAGAGGGCAAAGGAGTTATGTAAAAACTCTTTAAAAGTGTTCTCTTTTTTCATGGTTTGGGTTTTTGCAGGTTCATCAACAGTGGCAAATGCGAGATACCCAAATGCCATAATAAAAGAACTAACTATAAAAAGATAGCCATAACTTTGTGGTGCAGGAAAGGACTCTAGTATAAACGCAGCCAAAGCCCCACTCATAAGTCCACCAAGAGCACTAAAAAACTGTCTATAGGCCATAGTCTTACCCCGAAACTTAGGAGAGAAAATTTTAGCGATGATGTCCTTGAAGTAGATAGCCCCAAATCCTGCACTAAAAGAGAAGATAAAGAGACCAAGACCTATACAAAAAAGTGTAAGGTTTGGAGACTCTTTACCAAAGAGAATAATGCTTACTCCTATAAAGAACCAAGCCAAAAACCGTATGAAAAATACACGGCGAATATAGGGAAGCATATAGGTGTAGGTTTGTGCTTGAAAAGCGGCGAAGAGTTGGACTAGTATCGCTCCACCACGAAGAAGTGCTGCGAAGAAACCAATTAGAAGAGAGCTTCCGCCAAAGTAGTTAACTATAAGAGGTAAGATGGTAGAAGGTTCAGCGATAGTTGTCCCAATAGTAAGAAAAAAACCATGTAAAATATTTCTGACATGGTTAGAAAACTTATCCATTGAGTTGTTCATATGCCTCATCAATAGAGCTTGCTTTTTGTGTTACAAAAAGAAAAATAGCTGCATTTAATCGTGCAAGTTTCATATACTCATCAGAAGGATTTTGGAGTTGATCAAGTGACTCTGCTATGGTGATTTTTTCCCATGACTTTTTGTAGTGAATCCCATAATGTTCAGGATCAATGATAAACTCTTCAAGTCCATCCTTCTGGGCAATCCATAAACGCCCCTTACTAAAGAGTTCAGGTGTTCCTTCATTTCCTTGTATCAGTGCAAATCGCTTGTAACGCTCGGCAAATATAGCTACATACTTTTTTACATAGGGTTTATGAAAAACACCAGTGATACCGTAGTCGCTATTCGTGATATGAGGAAGTTTTTCTATGGTGTTAAAAGCACTGCGAAGACCAACTCTGTTACGAATCTCTGTAAGATCATGAAGCTCTTTAAAGTAGTCTGCTCTATCAAAATAGTGAACATTAGAAGGGAAATTTTCATTCTGGGCAATCTCTTTTATGGTAATACCACCCTTTGCAGGTTGCATATCATCACCCATTACGACTAAGCTTAAATCACTCTCTTTGAGTACCTTTGCTACAAGTGGAAAGATATAAGGGTTTTTTGCTTTACCATCAAAAGGATAGCCTAGTTCTATGGAGTTAGTAAGCTCCTCTGTTTTGATTAGTGCATCACATGAAGCTAATGCTCCACGAAACTCTTCAATTGTCTCAGGCTTGAGTCTCCAACCAAGTAAAAAGGCGGCTATCTCTTCGTTAGAGACATCTCTGTTTAAGATTTGAGCCATCATATCTTGACTCTCTTCATAACTTAAATCTCTGTTCCCCTTTGGTCCTGTGCCTACTGCATGTATATATTTTCTGAAGTTCATTGTCTTAGTTAAGTGCTTCGCTTAAGATCTCTTGCAGGTCACTATTTGCTGGAGAGAGCTCAAAAGAGTCTGTACTAAAGGTAATTGTAACTGCTTGTGTAGAAGCATCTCCAACTTTTTCTGCAATAAGTGCATTGTACTGAAAGGGAGTAACTCTCCATCCATTTTCTTCAGCAGCCTCTGTAATAAGTGTTGCTACCTTTTTTTGAGTAAGGTTCTCTTTTGTTATATTTGTATGATCTTCTGGAGATGTTCCTGTCATAGAACAAGCACTTAGCATAAATATTGTACTAAGTGATATTAAAACTTTTGAAGTAAGAGTTTTCATTTTCTATCCTTTTTTGTTTAGAGTTTGTTTTCAAACCATTGAAGCTGGTCTCTAAGTGAGACGACTTTACCAACAACTATAAGTGCTGGAGTTGGAATACCTTCTGCTTTTTGTACAATGTTTTCAAGTGTACCAACAACAACTTTTTGCTCTTTTGTTGTCCCTCGGGAGATAACAGCACAAGGATAATCACTAGGCTTTCCTATCTCCATAAGTTTTGTAGAGATTTTTGGAAGATTATGTAGACCCATCAAGAAGATGATAGTATCATCAGTTTTGAAGTTTTCCCATGGAATTTGAGACTCTTTTTTGTTTGGTGATTCATGTCCAGTTACCACGCGAAAGCTTACAGCTACACCACGATGTGTCACTGGAATACCGGCATAAGCAGGTACACTTATAGCAGATGTAATCCCAGGAATAATTTCATAGTTTACACCATGCTCATGCAGATAAGCTCCCTCTTCACCACCACGACCAAAGACAAAGGGATCTCCACCTTTTAAACGCACAACCACTTTATACTTAAGAGCATTTTGATAAATGACTTCATTTATCTCATCTTGTGGAAGAGTATGTCTCCCATCTTCTTTACCCACATAAACAAACTCACAGCCATCTTTTGCCATACCAAGGATCTCCGGATTAGCTAAACGATCATAAATGATTACATCGGCTTCAGTGATAACGCGGTGTGCTTTCATCGTAAGAAGCTCTATATCACCAGGTCCAGCACCTGTTAGGTAGACTCTACTCACTACTTGTCCTCTTTATAGATAAAGATACCAGAAGGTTTTTTAATAGTAAAAATCTCGCGTTTTAACCACCATCCTTTAGTATTTATAATGACTACTTTGTTAGCATCATTTACCGAGATGTATAAACTCGGTTTCTCTGTAGACCAACGAAGATGCAATACCTTTCCATTAAACTCAAATCTTTTGATAACTTTGAGTGTTTTAGTATCTATTATCTGGATTACTGGAAATTTCTTTCCACTAAAGGTAACTGCGAGATACTTTTTATCTGGAGAAAGTGATGTGAAAACTGGAAGACCCTCTGTCTTAATAGCTTTTATAAACTTAAAGTCAGGAGTATAGACAAGTACTTTGTTGTCTCCAACAGCAGGAATGAATATTTGAGAGTTACTTATACTCCAAAAACCAAAGTGAGGTACTTTAAGTACAGGTTTTCTATCATCAAGCATGATTTGTATTTTTTTATACTTGAGTGTGTCTAAATCTACAACACCAAACCATGGACTCTTAAAGAAACCAACTATGAGTTTATCTCCTTTAATCATCGCATCAAAAGGCATAATCCCAACATCTTTAAACTCTTTTTGCAGTACAAATTTTGGTTTTTTTGTTCCTGGGTGGATGTTCTTATAAACAGCTATGGCATCATTATCCATCTCTGCAAAAACTAGATAATCTTTATAAATCTTGATACCGACATTACGAGAGCCTGTTTTTATCTTCTCTATAGGTTTTAAATCTCTTGAGAGAATATCTACACTTTTATCATCATAGTTAGCAACTGCCACATAATTTTTATTGATGACAAAACCAATAGCACTTTTTGAAGTTTTATACTCTGCAAGTTTTTTTTCACTTCTTGGGTCAAACTTGACTACATAGCCATCTCTACTGATTAGATAGCCATCTTTGCCATAAAATTTGATAACACCGTGGTTCATATTGTGCATATTTAGCATATGATTTCTAGGTAAGTCATTTTCTATGACTGCTACAGAACTACTTTCTCGCTCAACTACAAAGATTTTCTCTTTTGCTGGCAATGTTGTATAAAGTGTAGAAGCTACAAAGAGCCCTAAAAATAGTTTTTGAATTTTCATTATAATGTCTCTCTTTCTTGTTTTGTTAGGTAACATGATGGGTCTTCTGCCCATATATCACCGCTAATTGCATAAGCACGAGCACGGCTTCCGCCATTGCAAATATCTAATTGTTTACATCCACTGCAGATACCATCTATCTGTGTTCTTGGATGTACTCGAAGTTTATCTAAAAGTTCCCCACTTTGCCAAATATCTCCAAAATCTTGGTTCATTATATTGCCAACTATAAGAGGAAAAAATGGATCTGGTCGTACATCGCCTTCACTGTTGATGTTGAGAAGTTTACGTCCTGCTGAATTACCACCCCATCTGACAAGTCTTTCTCTCATCTTCTCTTGGAGTTGTGGATACTTAGAGATAAACTTCTTGTAAAACATAACAGCGTCCATCTCCATATTTCCAGTAACTATCTCGATATCTCGCCCCGTCTCATAGTATTCAAAGGCTTTGTTTAGGATGAACTCTACAGCCTCTCGTCTTTGCTCTTTTGTTAAGTCCATTTTAAGATTATCTAAACCACGTCCTGAGTAGACAAGGTGTGAGATATATATCTTGGGGATATTTTCTTTTTCGGCAAGCTCAAAGATATACTTTAACGAGTTAATAGTATCTTTTGTCATCGTAAAGCGAATACCTACCTTTGCCCCTGTGGCGTTTGCAAGTTTTACAGCTTTAAGTGTCTCTTTAAAAGCACCTTTAAGTCCACGGAAGTAGTCATGCGTTGGCTCGTCTCCATCTATACTTATACCGACATAGTTAAAAGTGTCTACGATTCTTTGTACATTGCCTTTTGTAAAGTAGAGTCCATTACTTGAAAGATAGGTGATGATGCCATTTTCTTTACAAAAATCAGCGATCTCAAAAAGATCTTTTCTAGTAAGTGGTTCCCCTCCTGAAAAGATAATAAACTTCACTCCATTAGCTTTCATCTCTAAGATGGTTTTTTTTATCTGCTCTGTTGTGAGTGTATCTACTTCATCAAGAGTTGATTTTGAGTAACAGTGTAGGCATGAGAGGTTACATCTGTTGGTAAAGTTCCAGATAGCAATGCTGCCATCTAAAACTCTCTCTTTTTTATCTTCAACGACCGAAGCGATAAGGTTTGAAAGTCTAAACATTATTTTTTCCCTTTGAATGAAAGAATATAGTCACTAATAGTGTCTAATTCTTCGTTAGAGAGGTGAAACTGTGTCATCACACTACGTTTATAGCCAAACTGTTTATACATAGATTTTGGAGAGGTAATATAAGCTATTATCTCTCCTTTAGTTCTTTTTTCAGCAATTTGATTAAAAGGAGGTCCAAATGCCATAGCTGTCTGATGATGACAACCCCAACAGTATGTTTCAAAGACTTTCTTACCATCTAATTTTTCTGCTTGAAGTAGGGAGGATAAGAGTAGTGTAAATAAAAAAAAGTGTTTCATCGTAAGTCTCTTTTTGAGTAAAATTTCTTATGAGTTCATTATAAGAAGTATTAATGAAAAAGAGCTTGATTTATGTCAATTTGAGAGGGAAAAAAGAATTTCTCTCCAAAAGGAGAGAAGATAGAAAGGATTTAAGCACCTGGAATTGATTGGCGATGCTCAATAGAGTAAGTGAAAGTTGGTGTTACTAAACCTTTGATATATTTAACAAATTTACCAGTTTTCGCTTCATAGATACCGATACGACCAGCATTCCACTCAGAAACCATTACCCATTTACCATGGTTAGCAGGCTCTGCATGTAAAATACGAGGAATAATAACTTTTCCTTTTTTATCTTTCACAGTTGGAACTTTCCAGCTATAAAGAACTTTATGAGTTACAGGATCAGTTATAGTACCTCTTTTCGTACCAACAGTCAGAATTCTATCAATTTTAAGAGATTGTTTACCAATCAAAGAGATCGTATTCCAATTGTCTTTACCACCTATTACATTGTCAGACCAAATGTATGGAGTGTCTTCACTTGTTCCAACAAAAAGACCACCACCAGCAGTTCTTACATGTGCAACAACATCCCAGTTTGAATCCCAGATTGCAACATCACCAACATTCATACTATTTGTAGCAAAAAGTTGACCATATCTATCGTTGTACCAAGATGAACCTTGACCTGGGTGCGGCTTGCTTCCTGGACCAGTATAAACTTTAGCAACTAAAGACTTAGTTTTAAAGTCAACAACACCCATTACATCACTACCTTGTGATGCTTGCATGAGGTAACGACCAATCTCTTTACCTTCATTCTCAAAACCATCATGTAATATTTTACCGATGTTTGGAATATCACCAACAATAGGATAATCTGGTTTTGAATAATCTACGATATATACATGCCCAGCATCTTTAAGAGCAAAAGCGATATATGGACCATATGGAGTGTCATAAACACCAGCTACACGAGAAGAGCCTATATTTCCATCCATGTCAATAACACTTGAAGTAGGATATACCTTGAGTGGTTCAAGTGTCATAGCATCCATAAGAATTGCTCCACCTGGTACATAGTTTCCTGCCATTAGGTATTTACCATCAGGAGATACTGCAAGTCCACGAGAGCTAGTTCCGACTTGAACTTGTGCAATTTTTTGCTGACCTGGTGTGTTTAAGTCAAACATAGTAACTAAACCTGAACGAGAGATAGAGTAAGCATATCGTGGTAGTCTTTTGTTAGTTACTGTAACATGCACTGCAAAACCAGCAGGGTGTTTTGAAAGAATGGTACCTTTTGTGCCATCAAGAAAGTCAACTCTAGCTGCATCTCTTTCTGTTGCAAAACAGATATCAGTTACTTTTTTAACATCTACAGGATGAGGATATTTTTTTAAAAATTTCTCTCTATCATTTATCTTTAACCACCCTTTTTTTACTGCGTCTAAAGTAAGAACTTTAATCTTCTCACCTTTAAAATGCTGTAAATAATCCACCATTTTTTGAGCATCAGCTTTATTCATTTTTTCTGCAAATGAAGGCATGGCTGTACCAGGACGACCATTTAAGATTGTACTGACGAGTTTATAAGTATTGATTTTAGCGAGCTTATTTGGGCGTAAATCAGCACCAACACCACCTTCATGATTTGGTCCATGACATCCTTGACACTCTTGAACAAACATTTTTTTAACATCCATTTTAGATGTTCCAGCAAATAGACCTGTAGAAACAACTGCTAATACTGCAACTGATGTTACTATTTTATTTAATTTCATTTTATACCCTTTATTCTACAAAAGATAAAATAAGTTCCTCTTTTTACAGAGGACTTATCAACACTTTATTTTTCATTTTCCAAACGTTTTTTCTCTTGGAAGTAGATAAATATCATCGGTAAAATGATTACCGTATGAAGAAAAATCGTTAAGGTTAAAGGACCTTGGTTGAGCCAGCCAAAAAAGCTAGGTACAACATCTGTAAATTGTTCAAACATCTTCTCTCCTTATCTTTCGTGAACGGGATTTTTACCCGTTGTAAGTAAATCTTTTGCAAGTAAAACAAAGCCTAAGAATGTGATAACACCCATAATGAGTCTCCAGTCCATAGCTTGTGTAAACCATGCACCACCTTGACCATCAAAGTATGCAGCCCATGTTGCTCCCATTTGTGCACGAGATACGATAACTTGTACATATCCAGCGATAGTTAAGGCAACTGTCATTCCCATAACACCACCTGTAATCATACTTACTGCCCAGATAGAAGCTTTTGTGTTTTTCATAACTTTGATACCATTTTTACCTTGAACAGCGAGGTACATCATACCAACAAGAATAGTTGCATAAGCACCAAAGAATGCTAAGTGACCATGTGCTGAAGTAAACTGTGTACCGTGTGTATAAAGGTTTATCTGTGGTAGTGTATGGAAAAATCCCCAAACACCAGCACCTAAGAAGTTACCAAAAGCATTGAGTACAAACCATGTAAATGCAGGTTTATTTTTAATAACTGATTTAACATGCCCTTCATCTGTATGCTCAGAATTCATTTCTGCACCCTGAGTTTTACCCCAGTCATAAAGTACATGCACGAACATTGCTACGAGTGGTAGTGGTTCTAGTGCTGAGAACAGTGCCCCGATTTCCCACCAGTACTCAGGAGTACCGATCCAGAAGTAGTGGTGACCCATACCTAAGATACCTGAACCAAAAAGCATAGCAACTTCGATCCATAACCACATCTCAACAACTTTACGGTGAGCACCAATCATAGTGATAAGACCATAAGCTGCAATTGCACCAACAAAAACTTCCCAAGTTGCTTCAACCCAAAGGTGAATTACCCACCACCACCAGTACTGATCTACTGAGATGTTATCTGTAAAGAACATACCTGCTAGATATAAACCAGCAAAGGCAATCATATCTGCCATAAGAACTGTAACGATACCTGTTTGCTTACCTTTCATTCCTGTTAAGAAAAGATTCCCAACAAATGTAAGTGCAACAACAACAATACCAAAATCAGCCCAACGTGGTGCTTCTATATATTCACGACCCTCTGTGATAAACCAAATAGTTGTATCGGATGCAGGACCAACTTGAATAAGAAGGAATACTAAAACAACTACAACAATAGCAGCTACAAAAATCCAGTATACAAGTTTTCCTGCTTTAATACCAATAGTTTCGATACCTGTTTCGTCTGGAAGTAACCAGTAAACAGAACCAAACATAGCAAAAACCATCCATACAACAAGTGCATTAATGTGGAGTATTCTTGCAATTGAAAAGTCAAGAATACCGTATAAAAAACCAGGCATTACATACTGAATAGCTGCAATAAGACCAAAAAGTAATTGAGCACCAAACAAGATAGCTGCAAAAGTTAAGTACCAAGTTGCTAACTGTTTTGACTCTGAAGTTAAATGATTATTTGCCATTGATTGCTCCTTTCATTTTCCCAAAGTTTCTTGGAAAACCATTTGTATCTATAGAAGACATATGCTTTAAAAATGCTACAAGACCGATAGCCTCTTCCTTTGTAATACCAAGGTTTGGCATCATACGTGCATGTGTTGCATAAAGTTCAGGATGTTGTAAAAACTCTGCCATCGCTTCTTCTTTAGTAGGTTTATTTGTAATCGCTTGCATAGTTCCATTTGGACCCCATGCTGGATCTAACCAAGCCTTTGTTAAGTCAGGTGCATAGTAAGCACCATTTCCAAGTAATGTATGACAATCCATACAGTTTTTCGCTTGTGAACCAAGTTTTCCAAGGTGAAGCATCTCTCTTGCTTCTTTCTCACTCCAATCATCACGACCAAAAAATTTCTCTTTTTCTTGAAACAATGAATTACCTTTTCCATCGTTTCCACCAATCACAGGAACCTCATGACCGCGTTTAGCACTCATTTCATATGTTATCTTGTAGTTGATAACTGTCGGTCCTGGAACTCTTTTTGTAACCCCATTTTGTAAATCTTCATTAGTCCCCATCGAAATCTGTGCCGATGTATCAAATGTAAGCCAAATAAGCAATATAGATGCAAATCCCGTGACCCATGTTGCTGAACGTCGCCAGAAACGGTTGTCATTCCAAACAGATTTATTTGCCATTCTCTTCTCCTTGTGTCTCATGTTCGTTACTTTTGTGAACATTGTCTTCCATATAGTAAACAGCAAAAGGAAGTATAAAAAGTCCTATCGCTGCTACTACTAAAGCCTTCGCAGTAAACGAGCCTACATGCATCAAGCTCCCCATGACATAAAGACAGTAAGCTGTCAAAGTCCAAAAACCATAAGCTATAATGATAGCCCATGGCTTTAGAAATTCTACCTTCACTGCCGTATATATGCCAACATAAACCCCTCCAAAAACTAATACTAAAGCAGATGAAACAAAGATAGGAAGAAAATCATTTAATGCTATCTCTGGTCGAATCATTGCTGGATCTATCATCTGTATACCTTTAAAATAATATTTTTGAACTGTTAACATTCTATTACCTTCTAAAAGTTAATAGATTGATATATATCAACAATTCTAATAAAAGAGAGATTTAGAAGCTTTTTTTAAAAAATGATCATTTTATAAGCAATATATTTTTACATATGATCAATTAATATACATAAATACTGTTTGTTTAATAGCTTACTTGATGTATGTCAATTAATCAGTTTATAAATTTCTATAAAATATTTTTTAGTTTAAAAATAAAAGGAGACAAATAAATGACATTTACGAGCTCAATCGAGTTATTGTCTTTTCACTGGGTCGCTTATAGCATATACTCAGCAATGATACTTTCAGTTATTGCTTGGTTTGGATATAACCTCACACGTGAAAAAGCAAAATCAGTTTTTCGCATACCATTCTATTGGTATATGGCATTTTTAGTTGCAGGTGGTGTGGGACATCACATCTTTACATACAACACTATTCCATGGGTGTCACAGGATATTGATAGACACAATATTACACCTGATGCAAAATATGAGTTTAAGATAAAAGAGCATAAGTGGATAGGTTTACCAAAGCAAGTTCTTATTCAGTGTGGTCAGACAATAGAGTTTGACGTACATAGTGAAGATCTGGTTTATGGTTTTGGACTTTTCCGTCAAGATGGTTCATTAGTAATGCAGATGCAGGTTAATCCTGGAACGGATGTCAATGGAATACTTGATTCTAATGAGATTCTTTGGACATTTAATCATAATGGTGTTTTTAACTTAACTTCTACAGAATACTCTGGACCAGCTGAATATACAGAAGATGGAAAAGATTTAATGCTTGTAAAAAACTTTGTAAAAGTTGAAGGGTGTAAAGATAATGGAGAAAAACAATGAGTTTTGCTAAAAATTTAGTAAATGGTACAAACTTTGACCATACGAGTTTAAATGCTTTACAAAAGGTAACACTTCGTGCTGTTGTTATGGCATTTTTATTTTATGGTTTAGTGGCGATTGAGGGAATGATTATGAGAATGGTAGAAGTAGGACATGTTCCTGGTAATCCACTTCCTGATCAGTTTTTTCATCCTGAACACTTTTTCTCTATTATGACTGTGCATCCAATTGTTGGTATTTTTGGTTCAACCTATCAGCTTGTTTTTGGTGCTTTTACATTCTTGGTACCGTATCTTACAAAGAAACCACTCTTTAGTGTGAAAATTGCTAATGCAAGTTGGTTACTTATTACTATAGGTACTGCTCTTGCTTGGATAGCTGCGTTTGTGTGGAGTTATGCACCGCTTTATACTCTATACTGGCCACTTCCTGCTGATACACATCAGTTTCATGTACTTGGTGGTATCGTATTTATTACTGGTGTGGCACTTATTATGGTGGGTACACTTCTATTTATCTACAACATCTATGCAACTATTTTTGCTCGAGTAGGTGTACATAAAAATAAAACAACAAAAGAACTACTTATTTCCGGTTTTGGTATTGATGGATTTTTAAATCTTATCAATAAGCTTCGTGGAAAGCAGCCTTACTCAAAAGAGCCTGCACTTGCTCTTCCTGTTGTTGCGATTT
>JALWTK010000118.1 GCA_027082875.1 Sulfurimonas sp.
TCCGTTTTTATGGAAAAAACTGCACCCGTTGGGTGAAAGTATCAGGTGCAGTTTTACTCTCTTATACCTCGTATTTTACGATATTTGCACTTCATTTATGATTTTTCTATTTCGAGATTTGGGTTTATCTGTTTATAATATATACTTTGATATATTTGTGTAATATGGGGGATTTATTGTGAAAAAATATAATATAGTCTTGAGTAGTTTATTTGTCTTTGGCTTATTGTTCGCTGGATGTAGTGGAGGAGGAAGAAGTGATTCTACTACTTCACAAACAATAAGTCAAATAGGAGTATTTATAGATAGTAATGTAGAAGGTATAAAATATAAAACATCATCTGGAGTTACCGGCTATACGAATGCAAACGGAGAGTATAACTATAATAATGGTGATAGTGTAGAGTTTTTTATAGGCGATGTCTCTTTGGGTAATGTTCCCGCAAGTAACTTAGTTTCTGTGCTGAGTTTAGAAAATTCCGAAGAAGCTGCTATGTTGTTACAATCTTTAGATCAAGATGCAAATCCTTCCAATGGAATCACTATTACAAATGATATATTTGAAGCATTTATGGATTCAAAGATTGAAATTTCATCTGTAAGTGTTGATAATAAACAGTTTTTACAAAGCTATAAAGACTCTTCAGGAAAAGACTTTACGATTAATAAAGTAGAAGCATTACAGCATGCTAACACTTCTATAATGTTAGAAAATTTAAAAGCTGCAAGTGAAAATCTATATGCATATTATATAGGAGATGCTAATATATTTTATGCAACAGATTCTAAAGGAGCAAAGGCTAATTTAAAATTATTAATGGAAAAGTCAAGTAGACGTTTACAACTTTATAATTATAGGTATACAGTCTTTCCGGAGCTTACTTTAATGGCAACAACTATTAAGCATAATATAGACACAAGTTTTGATACACATGAGCAAATGAATAAGTTCATTACAGAGAGCTCTATGGCTGTATCTGAAGCTTTGGTAGTAGCAAATAAAAAACCGCAGAATTTTTTAAAGCATGTGAAAGAGCAAGGAAAAGATTTTGCAAAGGGACAACTACTAGAAGCTGGTAAAGCGATTGTAGATGAAAAATACCCCAATATACCTACTGCGGCACGTGAAGCACTTTATAGAGAGATGACTCTAGTATATGGATGCGCTGATATGTTTGCTAAACCTACTCCAGCAGACATGGCATCATGTGCCAATACATTAGGTTCTGAAACTCTAAATATTCTCAATGATGCTGCAACAGCTTGGAGCCTTTATGGATCTGCAAAAGATTTAAATGCCATTACACTTACTAATGCATATCTCGATGAATACTTTAATGCTGGTGGTGATTATAATTTTATTTATGCAAGATATGGTGTTGATAACGAGACAGACTATATAGAAGCTCTAAAAAAAGCAGTATTAGTACCTTCAAATACTTTTTGGACAGAAGGTGAGTATTTAGTTAATGAGGAGCTTTTTACTGAAAAAGTACAGAGCTATAAAGCAAATATTATAGCTCAAACAAATAAAATGATTCGCGAGCGTGGCTTAAAAGCAAATTATGATGCGAGAGACAATAGTATATTACTCCCTAGAATAACTAAGGGAAAATATAATGTTTTAGAGAAGAGTCTGTCTATCTGTTATGAGGTTGAGAATAGCTCTTATTTAGATATTAATAATATATTGCTAAATATTGATGTGCAAAATAACGATGTAGAAGTAAGTTCAAAAAGTTTTCAGCTTAAAGATCTCTATTTAAATACAGATATAGAAGAAAGCTGTTTTAATGTTCCTCTTAATGAAAACTTTACAGGTTTTGATAATAACTATTTTGTTGTCAATGCGAGTCTCTCTTTTAATGCTGAAGGAAAGAGCCTAAGTGCAATGGACTCGAAGGCTATCTACCTTTCTGAAAGTACTATTTTTGATTTGCTAAAAAAAGTAGCACCACCAACAATTATTCTTCATCGTGCTTTAGAAGTTAAAGATCAAGATATATATCTAGTGAGTGCATCTGAGAGTTTTGTAGATGCATCACAAGGAGCCCTCTCTTTTACATGGAAGCAAATAGATGTTGAAGATTATAAAGTTACTATAGATCATAATGATACTGAAAATCCTACTATTACTATGCCTCAGTTACCATCAGGTATAATAAGTAAAACACTCTATTTTGAAGTAAAAGCAGTTGCATCAGTGAGTAAAAAAGAGACTATCAAAACATTTTCAGTTGCAGTTAATGCTAATGCACAAACCGCCATAGAACTACCTCAAGCTGATGCTGGAAGTGATGTAACGATTTATGAAGGTCAGAGCTATACATTTGTAGGAAAAAATAGTAATACAAGCTATTTAAAAACGGATGAGGATATTGACTGGTATTGGTTCAATGAAGCATCTGAATTGCTAAGTTATGAGAAAAGCTTTTCAAAAGTTTTTGATAAAAATGGTACATATACATTTACACTAGAAGTAAGTGATAGTAGTCAGTATAATCAATCTTTGACTTCAAGAGATACTGTAGTTATACATGTACTCAATGCTATAGATAACGGTAGTGTTATATCATTATCAAGTTTATCTGATTGGATAGTATATGGTTCAGCATCGCTAGAAAATACTAAACTTATTTTTGGTGATTCAATAGGCTACGATACTAATGACACTGATAAAGATTTAAACCCTTATAATATTTGGTATCATGGGTCAACTACTGCTGATCAAGGTGCAGATTATGATGAAGTTGTTTCCAAAAAAGACTTGAAACCCCCTTTTACTATTGAGTTTAGTGGTTGCTTTCCTGATACAAAATATGGGGGTAATGTTTTCTTTATTGGGAAAAGAAATAAGCTCTTTACTGGTAAAGCAAATAGTAAAGAGCACCCAGTTGATTCTAAAATAGCTTTTTCAACAACATGGGATAGAACAGGATTACGTGTTATGAGAAATAATAACTATGATGATTCTGTTGAAATTCAAGATGCTATTTTAAAAGATAATCATTACTGTGGAAAATTTAAACTGGATTATGATGGAAGTGTTATAAATGCTTCATTTAATGATGTTAAAGTCTTTGAAAATGCTTATACAGATGATGCTAGTGCATTAGCAGTAGGATTTAGGTCATTTGAACATGAATTTATAATTGATGATATTACTTTTAAAAGTACTCAATAAACAAGCAAAGACAAAAAAGGATTCTTCAATGAAAAAAAATATAACAAAATTTTTACTCCTCGGCAGTAGCATATTGTTTACAGCCTGTGGTAATAGCAGTAGTAGCGAGACAAATAACAATATCTCTCAAGATAGTAATATATCGCAAGAGAGTACGCATTTTGGAGTGTTTTTGGATTCAGCTGTTGAAAACCTTGGGTATAAAACAGCCACATATTCAGGGTATACAGATGCGAATGGAACATTCAAGTACAAAGATGGAGAGAGTATTAGCTTTTCTCTTGGAGGTGTAGAACTTGGAAATGCAAAAGCAAAAAGAGTACTGACTCCTTTTGAAGTTACCAGTACAACAGATATTGATGATCCTCAACTTCTTAAGCTATTACAGTTATTGCAATCAGTAGATGCAGATAAAAATAGCTCTAATGGTATAGTAGTCCCAAGTGATATACAAGAGAGAGCGAGTACTATGGATATTGTTCTTTCTAAGGAAGCAAATATTAGTGATACTCTTTTGCAACTTGGAATAAATAGTAAAGATATAGTAGCAGATATTACTGCAAAATCTCATTTTAAGAAGACTTTAAAACAAAGAGACCGTGCTACTGGTTTGGTTTTACATATGCCATTTACACTCAATGCACAAAATATATCTTCCTATACTATAAATGTAGAAGAGAATAATGTTACCTTGGATAACTTTGCACTTAATATGAAAAATAATGATATAAACCTCTCATATATATCTGCACTAGAACCCAGAAGCATTACTATCTCTTTTTGGGCAAAAATATCTTCAACATCAGATGATACGAAAGAGGTACTTTTTGCTTTACATGATGGGAAAAGTAACTATATTGAAAATAGTGCATATACTATGCATAAGTATGAAATTCTTAAAACGATAGTAAAGGGAGAGGCAACATTAGCTTTAAGTATGAGCTATCAAGAAGAACATTCAGGGAATATTGATGCACAATACTATGTACAAAATAGAAGTAATATTTTAGAGTCTAATGTTTGGCATCACTTTGCTTATACATATAGTCCTGATGTTGATACAGTAAGTGCTTATGATAGTGTCGAATGGGATGAAGCAACACAAACTTATGTTACAGTACATCATGAGGGGATTAAAGGGGCTGTACGAGTTTTTTATGATGGGAAAGAGAATATGACTTTTACTCATAAAACAGTCGTCAATGGTGTTGACTATTATGAGTTAAGAGATATGAATGCAACGAGTTCAAAATCCATTTATCATACACCAACATTTAGCTTTGGAAAGTTTAATGGTTCTATAGATGATTTAAGAATTTATAATAGAGTCTTAACATTTGAGGAGATCAACAAGTTGTCAAACATTTAAATCTTGTTTTAATTGAGCTTAATGTATTATTTCATAATTAATTTTTAGGAAATAACAATGAGTATCTACAGAGAATACGATATACGTGGTATCTACGAAAAAGAGTTAAATGAGCAGAGTGTTGTTCGTATAGGGTATGCTTTAGCATCGAAGATAGAGGGTGAGTATGTAGCTGTTGGTTATGATGCTAGAAGCCACTCTCCTGTACTGTTTGAGTATCTTACTCGTGGTCTTAATGCTGGTGGGAAGAAAGTTCTCGGTATGGGACTTGTTCCTACTCCTACAAACTACTTCACAAACTATCAAGAATGGGACGGCGTAACACCATCAGCTTCTGTAATGATAACAGGTTCACACAACCCAAGCGAATACAATGGTTTTAAAATCACTATAGATAAAGCACCGTTTTTTAGTGAAGATATCTATGCACTCGGTCGTGAGTGTGAAGCTATGGATATGCCAACTGAAGTTGAACGTGATGTTACTGAAATAGATGCAGTAAGTCGTTATATTGACTTTTTAGTAAATGAGTTCCAACACCTTAAAGGTATGGATACAAAGATAGTTTATGACTGTGGTAACGGTGTTGCTGGTGTTGTAACTGAAGATATATTCTCGCGTTTAGAGCTCAAAACAAAAGGGCTTTATGTTGACCCTGATGGAACTTTCCCTAACCACCACCCAGATCCAAGTGATGAGCATAACCTAGAAGATGTGAAAAAACTTCTAGCAACTGATGGTGACATCGCGTTTGCTTACGATGGTGATGCTGACCGTATTGCAGTTCTTACTCACAAGAACAACATTAAGGGTGACATGATGGCTCTTCTTTACTCTATGAAAATGGATAAGCCAACGGTTATAGGTGAGGTGAAATGTTCTCAAGTGATGTACGATGAACTTACTAAACGCGACTGTAACGCCATCATGTACAAAACAGGACATTCTAACCTCAAAGTGAAGATGAAAGAAACAAACGCAGACCTTGCATGTGAAGTAAGCGGACATATCTTCTTTAAAAATCGTTACTTCGGTTATGATGATGCTATCTATGCAACTCTTCGTATGCTTGAGCTTGTTCATGATGGTATAGATCTTGATGCCCAGCTTGCTGCACTTCCTGTGGTTTACTCCACTGAAGAGCTAAAAGTAGAGACTACAGAAGACGAGAAGTTTAAGATAATTGCTCGTGTGAAAGAGATGTTAGAAAATCCTCCTGCATCTTTTCCTGTTATAAAAGATATCATTGATGTTGATGGCGTTCGCATAAACTTTGAAAAGGGATGGGGACTTGTTCGTGCGAGTAACACAACACCAGTTCTTGTAACTCGTTTTGAATCAACTGATGCAAATGAAGCAAAAGTTTATGAAAATGCTGTCAATGATTTAATCAAACAAGCCAAGGATACTTTAAAGTAGGAAATGGAGAGAGTTTGATGAAGTATATATATGCATTTATTTTATTTTTTGTGTTTACAATCTTGAACGGTTGTGGTGAAAGTAAACATTCGGAGAAGATACCTCTTATCGGGATAGACACAACACGAGTCAATCCTAATAGTTTGGTATATGTCGCTACGGATAAGAGTGAAGAGAGGAAAAATAAAATTGCACTCTCAAAAATAGAAGCAGATACAAAGATAAAAATTGCAAATATTCAAACACAGGGAAAACTCAATATTGCAAAAGTAAATGCTCAAACAGAGCAAGAAATTGTCAAATCAAAGTCAGTGACAAAGATCACTACCTCAAAACTTGATGCAAGTACAAAAAAGGAGACAATGCAATACACCGTTTATATAGTGATTGCAGTTATTCTCTTTCTAATTATTGCACTCTTTTTACTCTATCAAAATAGTAAGAAAAATAGAGAACTTAAAAAAGAGCTCCAAGAAGAGAAACTTAGACATGAAAAAGCCATACATGAAAAAGAGCTTGAAGAAAAACGACTACATAAGGTTTTAGACCTTGTTGCAGCTGGGAAAATGCCATCTTCTATAGAAGAGGAAGTTCTACTTGCTATCTCAAAACCAAAAAATAAGCTCATAAATGGTAATTGAAAAACAAATAATAATCATTACTTAACATTATTATAGGTACAATTCCAAAAATTTAATTTTAGGAAATTACTTATGATATTTTACACCTCTCTCTTTATGGCATTTTTATACTTTAAAATTGCCCGTATTTACAAAAAAGAAGAAAAATCAAACACAAATTTTTTACTACTAAATATTCTTGTCTCTATTGCAATTGGAACACTTTTAGTTTATGGTTTTATGCATGAGAGCTGGTATATCTTTTTACCTGTAGCTTATCTTTTCTTGATTATGGCTTCTTTAATGGTCAGTGCTGTACAGCTTGGTATTTTTATTGATGGTAAGCCATTTATAAAAATAAGCCATCTTTATAAGATAACACCACTTTTTGGAATGTTAATCTCTTTTTCTGATTTATATTTATGGGGAATTTAGCTCTTAAATAGTGAGTGTTTACTTCTTTGTGATGCACGAATTTCAGAAAATGTAGCAGATTTTTTTTGTATAATAACTGATTAAGTTTTTTTAGAGTAAAATACGGTAACTTCAATAAAAAGGTATAAAATGTTAAAAAAAATAGCATCAACAGTAGTTCTAAGTTCAGTAGTTTTCCTTGGTGGTTGTGCAATGCAACCAACACATGCAACGGTTTATTCAAATGCAACTAGTCCATATATGGTAACATCAGCAGAAGCAGGTTCTAAAGTTGGAGAGTCTGGAACATGTAAAAATTTACTAGGAATTATTGCAACAGGTGACTGTAGTATAGCAACTGCAGCTAAGAATGGTGGTATCAAAACTGTTTCTACTGTAGATTGGAAAGGAACAAATGTTCTTGGTTTATGGTCAACAGGTAAAACTGTAGTTACAGGTAAATAGTTCTATAAGATACTTGCTGACGATTATGTTAGCAAGTATCTTACATTGTAAGAACTCTCTCAAATTTAAACTTCTCTCCTCTCTTTCTTTTCTTATAGCTAAATAAGATATATTTTTGTATAATTATAGCAATAGAATTATTCTTAAGGATCTTAATGAAAACTCATACTCTTTTAATGCCTCTTGATATGCACCTACATCTTCGTGATGGTATAATGCTTGAAAATGTTGCACCACTCTCTGCTTACTCTTTAAGTGGGGCTTTGGTCATGCCAAACCTTGTACCTCCTGTAAGTAATGTTGCAGAAGTTGTAGCTTACAAAGAGCGAATCATGGCTGCCGTGCCAAATGATAATTTTGAGCCTTATATGACTCTTTTTTATAAGAATTATGACAAAGCATTTTTAGAGAGTGTAGCTGATGAAATAACATCTATTAAGCTTTATCCTGCAGGAATCACTACAAACTCGGAAGGTGGTGTTTCTTCATTTGATATAGAAGAGATGAGACCTACACTTCAAACTATGAGTGATATGGAAATTCCACTTTGTGTGCATGGTGAAACAGATGGTTTTGTTATGGATAGAGAGACTGAATTTATGTCTATTTATGAGCTTTTAGCGACAAACTTTCCAAAGCTAAAAATTATCATGGAGCATATCACAACTAAAGCAGCTGTAGATATGTTAGATAAATTTGATAATCTTTATGCAACTATCACAGTGCATCATCTTATCTTAACACTTGATGATGTTGTTGGTGGTATGATGCAGCCACACCTTTTTTGTAAGCCTATCGCAAAACGCCCAGAAGATCTTGATGCACTTCTTTCTGTAGCACTTGAAGCGCATCCAAAAGTGATGTTTGGTAGCGACTCTGCACCACATCCTCAGCATGCTAAAGAGTCTTGTGGTTGTGCTGCTGGTGTCTTTACTGCTCCTATCGCTCTACAGCTTCTTTGTGAAGTGTTTGACCAGTTTGGTAAGTTAGAGAATCTTCAGGACTTTGTGAGTGATAATGCTCAGCGTATTTACGGTATCTGTCCAGAGTTTAAAGAAGTGACTCTAGAAGAGCGTCCTTTTGTAGTACCCGCAAACTATAGTGGTGTTGTCCCTATGTATGCTGGTGAGACTTTGGCTTGGGCTATTGAGAGTATTGACTAAATTACTTTTACTTGAAGATGATATGCTCCTAGGGGAGACTATCGTAGATCTTCTTGAAGATGAGTGCTATAATGTTTCCCATTTTACAAATGGCTCTGATGCACTTGATGCTACCTATAAAGAGAAGTTTGACCTCTATCTTCTAGATATCAATGTTCCACTTATTGATGGACTTTCTTTACTTCGTGACTTACGAGCTGCAGAAGATACTACTCCTGCAATATTTTTGACTTCACATAAAGATAAAGAGAGTTTAGAAAAGGGTTTTGAAAGTGGAGGGGATGACTACATCACAAAACCTTTTGATAACGATGAACTCCTTTGGCGTTTAAAAGCACTACTTAAACGCACAAAAAAGGACTTGCCAAAAGAAGTGGGGAAGCTCAAACTAGATGATGAGCACAAGAGCATCTACTATGATAGTATACTCTTAGAACTCTCAAAAAAAGAGTATTCTCTTCTACAGCTACTCATCAGCCATGCAAATGAAACTGTACCAAAAGAGCTCATTTTAGAAGAGTTATGGAGTGCAGAGGAGGGTGGAAGTGATGGTGCTGTTCGCGTTTATGTGAATCGTCTTAAGCAGTTACTCCCAGAAGTACAGATAGAAAACATTAGAGCAGTAGGGTATAGACTTGTTTGCTAGTCTGCGTTTAAATATCTTTATTTACTACTTTGTGACAGTAGTGTTTTTTGTCGGAGCACTTTACTACTTTACGACACTGGTAGCAGTGACAAATATTTATATTTTGTCATTAGCCTTTCTCTGCTTTATCGTCCTCTCAGGTATATTTATCTCAAAGCTTGCAGTAGATCCTCTTCAAGAGTATGTCAACAACTTACAAAACCTTTCAAAAGAGACACTGCATGAACTTAATCTTCCAGTAAGTACTATAAAAACAAACACACAAATGTTACAAAAAAACCTAAGTGATGAGAAGAGTATAAAGAGACTAGGGCGAATACAGAGTGCTTGTGCTATGCTCGAAGAAAGATATAATGAACTCGATTATATGATCAAGATGCAGAGCCGTGAGGATGTAAGTGAGCTGTTCTCTCTTAAAGAGCTTGTTGAGGAAAGGGTGGCATTTTTTAGAACTCTCTATCCGCAGATGGTGTTTGAACTTCAAGCAGATGATCTAGTAGTGGTGAGTGATAGAAAGGGAGTGAGCAAAGTGATTGACAATATTGTTGATAATGGGGTAAAATACTCAAATCAATCACAAAGAATAAAAATCAGACTTAATGAGACAAGATTATCTATAGAAGATTTTGGAATAGGTATGGATGAGGTAGAGCTTCTTCATATTTTCGATACTTATTATCAGTCAAATAGTATGGTACAAGGCTTTGGCATAGGCTTAAGTATGGTGAAAAGGTTTTGTGATAAAAATAGTATAGACCTTAGCTTTGACTCTAAGCCAAGCAGAGGCACAAAAGTTGAATTAGAATTTAAAAAACTAGGAAATTAAATGGAAAAAGCAGATATATTAGACTATGCAGAGAATGCTCTTGATTACGGAGTTATGGGTATACTTGTTTTGATGAGTATCGTGACACTGTGGCTCTTTATAGAGCGTATGATGTTTTATAAAAGTGTACGAACAGAGGACTATGAGTATAGAGACAATCTTGATCTTGATCTTACAGATAATATCGGAGTACTTAGTGCCATAGGGACAAATGCTCCTTATGTAGGTTTGCTTGGAACAGTAACGGGAATTATGATTACTTTTTATACTATGGGTGATGTTGGTGCAGTTGATGCGAAGAAGATCATGGTTGGACTAGCCCTAGCTCTTAAAGCAACAGCTATGGGTCTTGTAGTTGCGATGCCTGCTATCGTAGCTTACACTATAACTCTTCGTAAGGCTGAGCGTATCTTAACGAAGTTCGATGTAGAACAAGAGGCAAAAGCGAAGTAATGGCGAAGTGTAAAAAGAGTCATAAGAAGTTTGACTCTATAAATGTCATCCCTTTTATAGATATTATGCTCGTACTACTTGTTATGGTACTTACAACAGCAACTTTTATCAAGCAGGGTGTTATTCCCGTTGATCTACCAAATGCTAAAGCAACAGATAAAAAAGACACTAAAAAAGAAGTTACAGTCTATGTAAATGCTAAGGGTGAGATGTTCTTTGAGAAAGAGAAGGTTGACCTAGCGACACTAGAGTCAAAACTTTCAAGTGTTAGTAAAAAGCAGACTGTTATTCTTAGAAGTGACAAAGAGTCGCGTTTCCAAGACTTCGTAAGTGTTATGGATATACTTAAACGCCTTGGTCATGAGCAACTTTATATCGTTACAAAGAAATAAGAGTACTCTTTTTAAGCACCTCTAGCTTCTCCTCTTTGCTTCATCTTATACCCAAGCTCAGGCAGAGTAATAATAAAATCTTTTCCTAACTTCTTTCGTATGCGAAAGAGTAGGTTTTTTAGAGCTGCACTACTCATACTCTCTTTTTTATATACTGCCTCTTCTATCATATCTCTTGTAAAAAGAAGATTTTCTTGACTAAAAAGGAGTTCTAAAAAGAGGTACTCTTTTGCTGTAAGTGTTATCTCTCTGTCATGATCTCTAATGATTTTTTTATCTTTATCAAAATAGACTTTATCTTTAACCTTATAGAGAGTTTTTTCTTTTGGTAGCAGATTCTCTGATGCACTCTGTAGAGCTTTTTCAAGATCTTCTAAATCAAAAGGCTTAAGAAGATAATCTACTACACCTAGTTTTATAGAGCGCATTAAAAATTCTTTGTCATCAAATCCAGAAATTATAATGATAGGTATACTTGCATCTTCTTTTTGAAGTTGTGATATAAAATCAAGACCATTCTCCTTTTTTAAGTGAATGTCACTCATAATTACATCTACTTGTTGACTAGTAAGTAGTGTAGAAGCTTCCTCTATAGTACTAGCAAAGTAGACATCAGAAAAATAAAACTTTAATGTTTCTCTCAATGAAGATGCAAACTCTATATCATCTTCTAAGAGTAAGATGTTAGATTTTTTTAATATATCCATAGATTAGTCCCCTTGTAGTGTAATGGTAAACTTAGCACCACCATTTTCATTTATTGCACTTATTGTAGAGTTATAGGAGTTTAAAATTTTTTTAGCCATGTATAATCCTATGCCAGATTGTGTACTACTTTTAGTACTTTGAAAAGGTTCAAAGAGACTGCTGATTGGTTTTAGTTGGATGCCTCCGGCATTATCACTTACTTCTATAATAATGTAATCATCTTTTTTATAAAATCCAATCTCTATTTTACCATTTTTGATGTCTCTTTGTTTGAAGATATATTTTGCATTTGAAATAAGTGCGAGTATGATTTGAGAGAGATCATTCTGGGCACCATAAAATGTAAGTGACTCATCCCCTTTCACTTGAAGATCTATATTTTGACATAAGAGATCTTTTTCGATGATAGTTACTATTGTGTTTATAGCATTTGAGATGTTGAATCTTTTTAATGTTTTATCGGGACTATAAAAAGAGACAAAGTTTGAGATAGTCTCAGACATAAACTGTATAGCTTTTTGACTCTTTTGAATATATTTGTGCAAATCATTCTCTGTTATAGGTACATTGTTTTGTAACTTTACTTGTTGAGTGATTAAGAGAGACGAGAGTGTGGCTAATGGTGTTCTCCATTGGTGAGTGATATAGATGAGGAGTTCTCCTAAGGCTGCCTGCTTCTCTTTTTGGCTAAGTAGGAGTTTTTGTAGTGTGTTCTCCTCTTGTATGTTTTTTATGTAGTAAGCTATAAGAATGGAGTATGCGATTACCTCATAAACTAAGGCATACCCATAGGCATATCTACTAAAACAGCTAAAATCTACCCAGCCAAGAAAGATAAAGATTGATGGAAAGACCATCAGATCCTTAGGTAGTGAAGCGAGTAAAAAGAGCTTGATAAGAGGTACTTTTTTATAAATAGCCCAAAGATAAAAAAATGGTAAAAAGAGCACTACCCCAAGGATAATATAGTATGATTTATACTGGTAAGCCATAATATTAGAAATGAAGGTATAGTAGAGTAAATCAAGAACAATACTCACTATGATAAGTGTGAGAAACTTATCTACATTTGGCATATATTTTTTTGTCTGCAGCATAGTCTGCAAAAAGAGAATAAAAGAGATGCCCATAGGAAAATAGGAGTAGTATAGATACTCATAGTAAATAGCTGGTATAGCAAAAAACTCTAAAATCGCTCCCGTGTGTGCCATAAAGTAGATAGACGTAAAAAGAACAAACAAAGAGTAGTAGAGATACTGTATATATCTAAGAGCAAAATAGAGGTAGAAGTTATAGAGTAAAAGCCCAAAAACTACCCCCATAAATATACCAAAACCGAAGGTGAAATATTTTTTATAGCTGTAGTAGTGAGCCTCATCGTAGATGTTCATATTGAGGATGAGAGAGGCTTGTGTGCTGATTTTTGCAAAAAGTGTGTAGTGACTCTTGGCATCTACATCTACCACCATTACAGCATCTGAGGCAGTTGCACCATTTTGTACACCATCTTTGAGCTGGGCTATGATTTTGTTATTTTTGAGAAGATAAAACTTTATGTCAGAACTGTTTACTGTATCTGCTTGTTGGATATAGAGTTTTTTTGGAGTAGCACCTGTCTGTAGTTCTAGTTTTATCCAAATATCTTTGTCCTTTATCATACCAAAGGAGTGGTTTGAGGGAGCTGTTTGTGTGAACTCTTTTTCTTGTATATTTTCTAATGTAAACTCATGCTTCTTCGTTTGAAGATAGTGCAACTCAAAGTGAGTTATATCTACATCACCATCGGGAATACGCAGTGCTAAGAGAGAGTAGGTAAACGCTATCAGTAGTAGTAAAATCTTCAAACAAATCCTTTGTCAAATAGTAGCAAGTTGAGGTCTCAATGAAGTCTCAATACTTTTATCTTATCAGTTTCTCTGTAAAACTTCGCTAAGACCTCAGTATGATACACTTTCTCAAAGGAGATTTTATGCAGAGTACAAAAACAGCACTGATAACAGGTGCAAGTAGTGGGATAGGAAAAGAGTTGGCTAGGGTGCATGCTAGTCGTGGTGGAGATCTTATCTTAGTAGCACGAAGAGAGGAGAAGTTAGAACTCATAAAAAGAGAGTTGGAAGAGAGGTACAGTGTAAAGGTGACTATCTTTGCTATGGACTTAAGTGTCGTTGGGGCAGCACAAGAGCTCTATGAGAGTGTAGAGCTAAATGGACTCAAAGTAGACTATCTTATGAATAATGCAGGGTTTGGTCTTGTTGGCAAGTTTCATGAGCTTCCTCTGCCAAGACAAAGAGAGATGATCAACCTAAACATCATAGCACTTACTGAACTTAGCTATCTTTTTCTGCCTAATATGCTTCAGCAAAAGGGTGCAAAGATTCTTAACACATCCTCAACAGCAAGCTATATGCCCGGACCACTTCAAGCAGTCTACTATGCGACAAAAGCCTATGTGACTTTTTTTAGTAATGCTCTAGCAGAGGAGCTTCGTGAGACAGACATCACCGTAACCAACCTTATGCCAGGTGCAACGCAGAGTGAGTTTGGAGCTACTTCAGGGATGGATAAGACAGCACTCTTTAAAAAAACAGTGAGTGCAAGAAGTGTAGCCCAAGATGGTTATAACGCCATGATACGAGGTGATCTTGATGTCATAAGTGGACTCACTCTAGGACAGAAGATAACCCTATCTCTCATCCCTTTTACTCCAAAAAAGATGCTACTTAAAACGATAAGAGAGATGCAAGAGGTAGAAAATTAGCCCACTGAGACTTCGCTAAGACTTCAGTGTTTTATAATGGCACTATTATTCTAAAATCTAATATATAGGTCACCATTATGAAACATTTACATAGAGTTCTTCTCTTATCACTTCTGTTGTATAGCTCACTCTTTGCGCTAACGCCAACACTTCAAAATAGTTATAGTTTTCAAGAGCTACAAAAACTCCAGTCAAATGATATAGCAGCTAGTGATCGCTTTGGCTATAGTGTCTCTCTTTCTGGAAAGTATGCTGTTATCGGTGCGAAGTTGGCAGATGTTAGTGGTGTTGCAGATGCCGGTGCTGCTTATATCTATAAAAAAGATATTAATGGAAGCTATACTTTCTTACAAAAACTTACAGCAACTAATACAGCGGCAAATAATAATTTTGGATCCAGTGTAGCTATAGATGGGGATTATATAGTTGTAGCAGTGCCTTATGATGATGCAGGTGGTATAGATGCAGGCTCAATATACATCTATAAAAATGACGGCAATGACAACTTTACACTGTTACAATACCTTCAAGCATCCGATCGTCAAGGCTCAGATTACTTCGGTATCTCTGTAGATATAAGTGGTGAGTATATAGTTGTCGGTGCATATCTAGAAGATCAAAAAGGTAGCAATGCAGGTGCAGCTTATATTTTTCAAAATAGTAGTGGTACATTTACTCAAGTTCAAAAGCTTACAGCGAGTAATGGTCTTGCAAATGATTACTTTGGTGGCTCTGTAGCTATAGATGGTGCATATCTTATAGTAGGTGCATCAGGTCAAGATACAACAAGCTCAAATTCAGGTGCTGCCTATATCTTCAAAAATGATGGCAGTGGTACTTTTAGTGAGCTTAGTATGATAAAAGCTAGTGATGCTGGAGCTTCTGATGAGTTTGGATTCAGTGTGGCTATTAGCGGGAATTACTTTGTTGTTGGGGCTGACCTTGAAGATCCTTCAGGCTTAACAAATGCCGGAAGTGCTTATATCTTCAAAAATGATGGGAGTGACAACTTTACTCAGCTACAAAAGATCGAGGCAAACGATAAAGAATCTAGTGATTATTTTGGGCAGTATGTAGCTATTGATGGGGATTATGTTGCTGTTAGTAAGGTCTTGGATGATGGCGTTGGTTCCAACAGTGGGGCTGTCTATATCTACAAAAACAACGGGAGTGATGTTTTTACGCAAACAGCAAAACTTCAAGCTCAAGATGCTCAGGCAAATGATCAACTCGGATATGGGCTAGATATTATAGATGGTACTGTAGCAACAGGAGCGATGTATGAGTCTACAACTGCTTCTAGTGCTGGAAGTGCTTATGTTTTTGAAGCCTATCTGCAAGCGGATGATTTTGTAGAAAACAGTAGTGGTGTGGTTATGCAGATAAATGCGACTAACACTACAGGCTATCTACTAAGTGGAGATGATGCTGCACTCTTTGACATCAACAGCTCAGGGGCTATCACTTTTAAAGCCTCTCCTGATTAT
>JALWTK010000119.1 GCA_027082875.1 Sulfurimonas sp.
CACTCTCTATCTTTGGTGATCATAGTGATGTTATGGGTGTCCGTCAAACTGGTTTTGCACTCTTTAACTCGGTAAATGCTCAAGAGGCGCATGATTTTGCTCTTATCTCCCAAGATGCAACTCTTCGTTCTCGCATACCTTTTTTACACTTTTTTGATGGTTTTAGAACTTCTCATGAAGTAAGTAAAATAGAACTTATAGATATGAAAATGATGAGCAAGATGATAGATGAAAAACTGGTTCATGAGCATAGAAGTCGCGCACTCTCTCCTGACAATCCTTTTATTCGTGGTACTTCACAAAATGCTGATGTCTATTTTCAAGGGCGCGAAAGTGTCAATAGTTTCTACGATAAACTCCCCGATATTCTCCAAGAGTCTATGGATAAATTTGCAACACTTAGTGGGAGAGCATACAAACTCTTTGACTATGTTGGTGCAGAGGATGCTACAAAAATCATCATCCTTATGGGTTCTAGTTGTGATACAGTTGAAGAGACAGTAGAGTATCTTCAAGAGCAAGGCGAAAAAGTCGGTGTTATAAAAGTGAGACTCTACAGACCTTTTTCACTTAAACATTTCCTCTCAATTCTTCCAAAGACAACACAATCTATAGCCGTTTTAGATAGAACAAAAGAGTCAGGCTCCCTTGGTGAGCCACTCTATCTTGATGTAGTAAGTGCGCTTAATGAACTTAATGTCGAGGGAAAACTAGGCTTTGGCATGCCTAAAATCATAGGTGGGCGTTATGGACTCTCTTCAAAAGAGTTTACACCTTCTATGACAAAAGCTGTCTTTGATGAACTTGCAAAAGAGCGACCTAAAAACCACTTTACTATAGGTATATATGATGATGTTACGAACACCTCTTTAGAGTGGGATAAGAGTTTTAGTGTAGCTAACGAAGAGACTTTTAGAGGGCTTTTTTATGGTCTAGGAAGTGATGGAACAGTAGGTGCGAACAAAAACTCTATAAAAATCATAGGAACAGAGACGCCAAACTATGCACAAGGTTACTTTGTCTATGACTCTAACAAGTCGGGTTCTATGACTACCTCACACCTTCGTTTTGGAAAAGAGCCTATAAAATCAAGCTACCTTATAGAGAGAGCCAATTTCGTAGCCTGTCATCAGAGTGTTTTTTTAGAGAAGTTTGACCTCCTCAAACATGCACAAAAAGGGGCGACATTTTTACTCAACTCCCCATTTTCTAAAGATATAGTCTTCTCAAAAATCCCTCAAAAAGTGCAAGAGGAGATTATAGAAAAAGAGTTAAAGTTTTATGTTATAGATGCTGCAAAAGTTGCCAAACAGAGCAATATGGGGCGACGTATTAACACCGTTATGCAGACCTGTTTCTTCGCTATCTCAAATATTTTACCACGAGAGGAAGCGATAGAGAAGATAAAAGCTTCCATCGAGAAAACTTATGGAAAAAAAGGAAAGCAGATTGTAGAGATGAATTTCTTTGCTGTCGATAATACCTTAGAGCATCTTCATGAAGTAGAAGTACCAAAAACAGTGCAGAGCAAAAAAGCGATGCGACCACTTATTAAGGGTGAATTTGATAAGTTTGTAGAGGAAGTGACTGCAAAACTTATAGCTGGGGATGGGGATGAGATACCTGTTTCAGCTATGCCAAGTGATGGAACATGGCAGAGTGGTACAACACAGTACCAAAAGAGAAGCACGGCACTTGAAGTGCCACAGTGGGATCCTGATACTTGTATCCAGTGTAACAAGTGTGTTATTGTCTGTCCTCATGCGGCTATTCGCTCTAAGGTTGTCGAGGAGTCTATCTTGAGCGATCTGCCTGATGATTTTCTCTACACAAAAGCCAAAGGGAAAAACTTTGAACCAAGTGAGATGTTTACTATTCAGGTGGCAGTGGAAGATTGTACTGGATGTACTCTTTGTGTCGAGGTCTGTCCAGCAAAGAACAAATCACAAACAAACCTCAAAGCTATCAATATGGTAGAACAAGAGCCTATTCGTGAAAATGGAGCAGAACTTTGGGAACACTTCACAAAACTTCCAGCCTACGATAGAAGTAAACTTAACCATGAAAAAGCGAAAGAGACACAGTTCTTAGAGCCTCTCTTTGAGTTTAGTGGTGCATGTCCAGGTTGTGGTGAAACGCCATATATAAAACTCGCTTCACAACTCTTCGGTGATAGAATGGTCGTTGCAAATGCTACAGGATGTTCTTCTATCTACGGAGGAAATCTTCCTACAACGCCATGGAGAAAAAACAGTGAGGGCAGAGGTCCAGCATGGTCAAACTCTCTCTTTGAAGATAATGCAGAGTTTGGACTAGGATTTCGACTTGCCATAGACAACCACACTCACAATGCAAGAGAGACACTTACTGCACTTAAAAAAGATGTAGGCGAAGAGCTTACAAACTCACTACTGAACTCTACTCAAGAGGATGAACCTGAGATATTTAAACAGCGTGAACGTGTAGTGGAACTTCAAGCCAAACTTAAAAACATCAAAGGTAAAGAGAGTGAAAGACTCACAGAACTTGCTGAGTATCTTGTGAAAAAATCTGTCTGGATGATTGGTGGTGATGGTTGGGCTTATGATATCGGTTATGGTGGTCTTGATCATGTACTTGCAAGTGGAAAAAATGTCAATATTTTAGTCCTAGATACGCAAGTCTACTCTAACACGGGTGGGCAACAGAGTAAGGCGACATTTACAGGTGCAGTAGCTAAATTTGCAGCGGGTGGAAAACCTCAAATACCGAAAGATTTAGCCATGATGGCAATAGCTTATGGCGATGTTTATGTAGCTCGTGTGGCTATGGGTGCAAGTGATGCGCAGACTGTGAAAGCCTTTGTAGAGGCTGAGGCGTATGATGGTCCTTCTATCATTATCGCCTACTCACACTGTGTGGCACATGGTTATGACCTTCGTTATGGAATGGAACATCAAAAACTCGCAGTAGATTCAGGTCTTTGGGCGACTTTTAGATATAACCCAGCACTTCTTAGTGAGGGAAAAAATCCTATGATTGTCGATTATAAAGAGCCAAAAATAGATGTCAAAAACTTTATGTACCAAGAGACTCGTTTTAAAATGGTAGAGAAACTTGATGCGAACAATGCGAAGAAATACCTAGAAACAGCAAGAAATCATGCCAAAGAGAACTACAAACGCTATAAAAACCTAGAGAGCTCAATGCAGCCACAAGAGGAGAACTAAGATGGATTTAACAACAACATATATGGGACTAGAACTTAAAAACCCTATTATTGTAGGAGCTTCACCACTCACTGCGACTATAGAGTCTATCAAAGAGCTTGAAGAAAATGGTGCGGCGGCAGTTGTCCTGCACTCTATCTTTGAAGAGCAACTCAACCATGAGATGCATGAGATGGATCACTTTTTATTTAAAGGGAGTGAAGATTATGCAGAGTCTCTTGGGTATTTTCCTGAGGTAACTCTAAGTAACCTAGAGTCAGAACACTATCTTGATGAGATAATCAAACTCAAAGAGAGTGTTTCTATTCCTATCATCGCTTCACTTAATGGCGTTTCCAAAGGTGGCTGGATAGAGTATGCTAAAAAACTAGAGTCTGTAGGGGTGGATGCGTTAGAGTTAAATATCACCTATATACCAACTGATGTAGAGGTAGATGCACAAGCCGTAGAGCAACTCTACCTTGATGTGCTTGAAGCAGTTGTGCAGAGTGTAACTATCCCCGTAAGTGTCAAGATGAATAGTATCTTCTCAGCACCTGCAAATATGGCAAAAAAGATGAGTGACGCAGGGGCAAAGGCTCTTGTACTTTTCGATAAACCTGTGCATGTAGATATAGACTTAGAAGAGCTGAATGCTCTGCAATCTATCCACATGAGTAGCTCACAAGATTTGAGTGAAACACTGCGTTGGTCTGCTATCCTTTACAAAAAAACAGAGGCTTCACTCTGTGCTTCTACGGGCATTAAAAACCATGAAGATATTTTAAAAGCTATGATGAGTGGTGCAGATAGTGTGGCTATGGTCTCAGCTATCATGGAGAATGGTGCAGGACATATAAAAACAACTCTTGAAGCACTAGAGGCTTGGATGGAAGAGAAAGAGTATATCTCCATAGAGCAGATGAAAGGAAGTATCTCTTTAGCACATACGAGAAACCCTGCTGCTTATGAAAGAGCCTCTTATATGAGAGTTTTAACAGATTATAGATATTAAGGATTTA
>JALWTK010000120.1 GCA_027082875.1 Sulfurimonas sp.
ATCTACTCCAGCTTCTACAGCAACATCTATGAGCTGTTTTGCAAGTTCAATAGAACCATTATGATTTACACCTGCTTCGGCTATTATAAATACACTCATTTCACTAGGCTCCCTGCTTTTACAAAATTTTTCACTTCTATATACTCTTTAGAAGTAGCATTACTTCCAAAAAAAGTATTCTCTTTAACAGTTACTCCACCGTTAATTACTGCCGCAGTTGAGATATGGCAATTATCTTCTATAATAGTGTCATGTTCTATCAATGCTTTTGTGTTTATTATACAGTTTTTTCCAATTTTTACATCTACATTTACAAGGGCATTATGCATAACCACCGTGCCTTCATCTACTGATGAATGCTTAGAAACATAAGCTAATGGAGAAACAACTACTGGTAATTTATAGCCAATCTCTTTTAATATCTTAAATAGCTTTACCCTAAGTCTATTTGACTTAATCTGACCAACAGTAACTATTGCATACTTATACTTTTGAAATAGATTTGGCAAGTCATCATCACATGCAATAACTTGATAACCTAACACATTACTGCCAATTAACTCTTTTTTATCGACAATACCTGCTATCTGATACTTACCTTCTTGTTCTATAACATCTATGATAGATTTACAGTGTCCACCACCACCGATTAAAAGTATATTAGGCTTCATTATAAAATCACACTACTTGAGATATTTACAACTCTATCTTCTAACCACTGTGCATTATCAAGATTACCTGTTTGTGCATTTTTAAACATATCTAATTTATTCATAAGTCGCCAGATAGAGCGAGTCATTACACTATTATCGTTAGTATATTGTAAAAATTCATCTCTGCTTTGCTTATCTTTTAAAATGACTGCATTTAACCAGTAGTTTGAGTTAGAATCTTTAGGTTCTGTTATAAACTCTATATCTTGATTCTTAAAAAATTCATCATATTTTTTAGCTAATTCTCTCTGCTTTTCTACAAAGAGTTGAAGATTTTCCATCTGAGCTACGCCTAGTGCTGCTGCTAGATTTGTAAGTCTATAGTTATACCCTATTTCATCGTGTATATACTCATAAGGGTGGGGAACTTTTGCAGTTGTTGTGATGTGTTTTGCTTCTTTTGCAAGTGCTTCATCATCAGTCACTAGCATACCACCACCACCTGTTGTGATGATTTTGTTTCCATTAAAAGAAAATACACCGACTTTACCAAACGAACCCGTATGTTTACCTTTGTAGTAAGAGCCTAAAGATTCTGCTGCGTCTTCTACAACTGCAATGTTGTAACTCTCACAAATCTCTACTATCTCATCTATTTTACATGGATGACCAAAAGTGTGCATCGGTACACATGCTTTGATGATTTTATTTGTAGATGTATTGATACAGTTTCCATCTTCATTTAGAGTTGCAAACTCCTCTAAAAACTCTTTGAGTTTTACGGGAGATAGTCCTAAAGTATCTCTATCTACATCTACAAATATTGGCTGAGCATTACAGTAACTAATGGCATTTGCAGTGGCTATGAATGTCAAAGGTTGTGTTATCACCTCACAACTCTCATCTACCCCTACAAGTTTGAGTCCTATATGAAGTGCAGAAGTTCCATTTGAAGTAGCTACTGCATACTTAGTACCGCTAAACTTAGCTACCATCTCTTCAAACTCTGTTACATACTTACCAACACTCGATACAAAGGTAGAGTCTATTGTTTCATTAACATACTTTTTCTCATTACCAATAAATCTTGGTTCATGCAATGGCAAAAACTCTTTAGTTTTGTAAAGTTCTTGTATAAAGTCTACTACATCTTTATACATATTTACATCTTCCCATCAAGATATTTCCCAGTCTCTTTATGACCAAAGTCTGGAATGAGTGTAAAAAACTCTTTAACAATTTCTTCTTTAGACCAAGAGAGATTTTTTTTATAATTCTTTATTGTCTTTTCAAATGATTGTAATAACTCTGCATCAAAATTAGCTTCATTTTTAATAACACCTAGATTTTCAAATCTTTTCATATCTAAAGTCTCATTGTCAGTAAAAAACTCTTCAAAATCTTTTTCACCTGTTGTATCACTTGCAGTAAAAAGACAAGGCCACTGTTTTAAATTTTGAATGTTTAATTTTGAATTTTGAATGAAAAAATTTCTTGCTTCATCTTCATCTTTACAAAGATAAGGCTCATACCCTTTTTCTTCTAAATATTTAACTGCTATATTTGCAAAAGAGATTAAGTGTAGATTTTCACTTAGCTTAGGAAAAAATATATCTCTATTTTTACCAAATATACAAGACATTAGACAAAGTTCTCCACTCTCTTGTGGCGTTACAAAGTAGCGTTTTATATCATTTGGTGCTACTATAGGTTGCTTTTTTTCTAGTCGTTGGTTAAATCCATGAAGCAAAGAACCATCACTAAACGCCACATTAGCAAAACGAGCCATAGAAACTTTTATATCTAAAGAGTTTCTATGAACGAACATCTCCATTATGCGTTTACTTGCACCCATCATATTTACAGGATTTGCCGCTTTATCTGTGGAAACACAAAAGTATTTTTTAGTCCCATTTTCTTTGGCTTGCTTTATCGTTTTATCTGTATTAAATATGTTTGTATCTATCATTCTCATAAGTGTAAAAGGGTCTTTTTCACTGCGTACATGTTTAAGTGCTGAGAGATTCAGGACATAATCATATTTTCCATCAGATTTTATAAATGCATCATATTCAAGTGAACCAATATCTAAAGCAAAAGTTTGAAAGTCTCCATCAATGTAACCAAATGAGCTTCTTATATCTCGAACAAGTTCTACCATATTGTTCTCAGATATATCTACTACATGGAGTTTCTTAGGCTGGCGTTTAAATATCTCTTTAGTAACTGCTTGACCAATAGAACCTGCACCACCAATTACTAAAAATGTTGATGTTGAGACTATGCTTTTTAGCTCTTCATTATTATCTGAAATATCGTCTGTAAATAACTCTTTAGTTCTGCCTATTAAATTTAATATACTCATTTATAATCCCCTTTTATACCGACTAAAGTCGGTGTTACTCTAACATCGGTTTCTACCGGTATGCCTTACATTCTTAATTATCACTATTGAAAATATCACGAGTATAAACTTTCTCTTTCACATCTTCAAGTATATTCTCAAACCTATTTGCGATGATAACATCACTCATCTTCTTAAACTCTTCTAAGTCTTTTATGACATTAGAGTGGAAGAACTTATCTTCTTGCATTACAGGTTCATAGATGACTACTTCTATACCCTTGGTTTTTATGCGTTTCATGATACCTTGTATAGCAGATGCTCTGAAGTTATCTGAACCTGATTTCATTACTAGTCTGTAGATTCCTACGACTTTTGGATTTCTTGCTATTATAGAGTCTGCTATAAAATCTTTACGGGTTGAGTTAGAATCAATAATCGCCCCTATGATATTACTAGGAACATCCGCATAATTAGCTCTTAACTGTTTAGTATCTTTAGGAAGACAGTATCCTCCATATCCAAAACTTGGGTTATTGTAGTGTGTTCCTATACGAGGGTCAAGTCCTACACCATTTATGATGTCTTTTGAGTTAAGACCATGAGTCTGGGCATAAGAGTCTAACTCATTAAAGTATGAGACTCTCATAGCAAGGTAAGTGTTTGAAAAGAGTTTTACAGCTTCTGCTTCTGTAGAGTCTGTTAGCAAGATCTCTATATTCTCTTTTATAGCACCTTCTGCTAACAATTCGGAAAATATTTTTGCTCTTTCACTCTTCTCACCAACTATGATTCTACTTGGATGAAGGTTGTCATAAAGTGCAGAACCCTCTCTTAAAAACTCCGGTGAGAAGATAATGTTAGTAGTATTAAACTTCTTATTTACACTTTTTGTATAGCCTACAGGAACAGTTGATTTTATAACCATAGTAGCATTTGGATTTATTTCTAATACATCTTTTATGACGATCTCAACAAGTTTAGTGTTAAAGTAGTTTGTTTCAGGGTCATAATCTGTTGGTGTTGAGATGATAATATACTCAGCATCTTTATATGCTTCTTGCTTATCAAGTGTAGCACGAAAGTTTAACTCTTTAGTTGCAAGATATTCACCTATCTCTTTGTCTTCTATAGGAGAGATTTTATTGTTAAGCATCTCTACTTTTTCAGGGATGATGTCTAGTGCTACTACTTCGTTGTGTTGTGCTAGTAGGATACTGTTTGAGATGCCTACATATCCTGTTCCTACTACTGCTATTTTCATGTATTTTCCATTGTAATTTATCAGCTTCTTAATCTTTCTGAAGCTCTTTATTCTTCAATAATAATTTCTCTATGTTAGTAAATATTTTCGTAATGGAAGTATACTAAATTCAGACTTTGAACTTTGTTAAACTTCCTCAAGCCCCGAGAGCATCTTCCCTTGAGTGTAACTAACCTGCAACTCTTGAGCCAAGCTCACACTCTCTTCATTCTCAAGGTTTTTTATCCAAGTTTTCACTCCTTTTTCCTTTGCCATCACATGAAAGCCTTCTACTACTGATCGGTTCTCTTTGAGTTTTTCTAGTTTGGAGTAGTAGGTGTCAAAACGTACTATGTCTATGTCTAGTTCTCTTAAGTATAGAAAACTTGAGTGAATGCTACCTAGTCGGGAGATGGCTATGAGGACACCGCTGTTTTTAAGAGAGTGTAAGATACTGTTGTACTTGCTTGTGTGTGAGAAGTACTCTGCTTCTTCTAGAACAAACATTAACTTTTTCTTCGTCTCTCTTAACAGTTCTTTTGTTTTTTGTAAAAATTTCTCATTTCTTAGTGAGGTTGGAGAGATGTTGAGGGCATAGATATCTTCATTATTGCTAGTCGAGAGAAGTAGAGTTTCTAAGACCATGAGATCATACTCTACTGTGAGACCTAGTCTGTTGATGATTTTTGTGTAGGTTTTTGGATAGATTGGTTTATCTGTTGGACTTCTTAGCTTTACAAAGCACTCTTTAAATGCGACCACTCCATCCTCATAAACATCTTGTGCCATGATGCTCATCTTTCGCTTATTTATGGCGTTTATAACTGAGCTCTCTAGTTCATTTGGTGTCATTGGCTCCTCTGGAAGTGCCTCCCTTGAGTTTCTTCTTTGCTCTTGAAGCTCAAAGAGATTCTCCACCATGTAGTCTAGCTCATGTGAATAACTTGTATCAGTAATGGCACCGGAGAGTTTTATCTCTATGTCATCGACACTCATCTCATCGGATTTAAGGCACATAAGCTCTAAAAGTGTTGTGTACTCACTCTCACTCCCTTCTAAACCTATGATAAAGTCTCCACCTTTTATATGTCCTAATGGGAAGTTTTCTATTTTCTGAGCTTTGAAGTATGCAGCTATCCATTTTGCTGTCTCTTCTAAAACTCTATCACCATTTTTTATACCGTAGAGAGTATTAATATCATTGAGATTATCTATACTTATGAGCATAAGTGCATAGTTCTCATTTTTTTTCAGCTCATTTTTGAGATAGCTAAAGAGATACTCACGTGTAAAAGTTTTACTCACTTCATCGGTAATTCTAACTTCAAAACCATTATAGATAAGGTAGAGAAAAAAGTAGATACTAAAGACTAAAAGGATGAGTGACTCTACATAAAAAGAGGTCTGAAGTGTTTGTGAATTTTCTATAAATGTGTGAATAACTAATGCAAAAATGAGAGCAAAGATAGGAAGTCCCATCCTAAGTGCTAACCTAAAACGATACTCTCTCTCTTTGGTTTGAGGTAATAACATGGCGTTTATACGTCGAGGTGTTTTACATCTTTTGCATGTGTCTCTATGTAGTTACGGCGAGGTTCTACTTCATCACCCATGAAGAGTGTAAATGCATCAGAAGCTACCTCTGCATCTTCTATGGTTACTTGAAGAAGTACACGATTTTCTGGAGTCATAGTAGTTTCCCAAAGCTGCTCAGGATTCATCTCACCAAGACCTTTGTAGCGTTGAATGTAAGATCCCTTTCGAGCATAATCTTTGATACTCTCAAGCACAGCGATGATATCTTCATCGAAACTAAGTTCCCATTCTTGGATCTTTTTAAACACAAAATTCGCTTCAGTGAAGTGTGGTGCTGCAAAAAGATCATCGTTGATAAGTAACTCTTCCATACCACCCTTAGTCTGAACAAAAACATGTACTTCGTTTGTCTCTTCATCTATAGTGTGTGTTAAGATATTGTTTTCTATACTTGCTAAAAACTCTTGCACTTTTACAAAAAGCTCTTTTGCGGGAAGTGCAATGAGATCAGGATTTTCTATAAAGTGACGGATCAAGTCCACGAGTGCATAACGACGCTCGAGTGCATCAAGACTTCCAGCATAGTGATCTACCATCTTAAAGTAAGAGACAAGGTCATTATGACCTAAAGTCTGCTCTTCTAAAGACTCGATACCATTGTCGATAAGAAAGTCATTCATCTCGCGGTCATCTTTGAAGTAAATCTCTTTTTTACCTTTTTTATAACGGTAAAGTGGAGGCTGTGCAAGATAAAGGTACCCTTTCTCAACTACATCACGGAAATGTCTAAAGAAGAAAGTAAGTAGTAGTGTTTGAATGTGGCTTCCATCAACATCCGCATCAGTCATGATGATGATCTTATGGTAACGTAGTTTCTCTTCGTTATACTCTTCACCGATACCACAACCCATAGCTGTGATCATATTTGTGATCTCATCAGACTTAAGGACTTTTTCTAAACGTGCTTTTTCTACATTTAAGATTTTACCCTTAAGTGGAAGTATCGCTTGAAAAACACGGTCACGACCCTGCTTAGCAGAACCACCCGCAGAGTCCCCTTCCACGAGATATATTTCAGAGATAGTCGCATCTTTACTTTGACAATCTGCAAGTTTACCAGGAAGTGTTCCTACTGACATATTATCTTTTCTACGAGTTAAATCTCTTGCTTTTTTAGCTGCCTCGCGTCCACGCGCTGCTGCTAATGCTTTAGAGACGATAGCCTTTGCTTGGATAGGGTTCTCTTCAAAGTACTTTGCAAGTGCTTCACCAGTTGCCTTTTGGATAAGTGGTCTTACATAAGTATTTCCTAGTTTACCCTTTGTTTGACCTTCAAACTGGGGCTCAGGCACACGAGCAGAAACGATGGCAATAAGTCCCTCACGAACATCATCACCGCTTATCTTCACATCTTTCTCTTTTACAGCACCATTTTTAGAGTTATAATTGGAGATGACACGAGTAAGAGCAGCACGGAAACCTGCTTCATGTGTTCCACCATTTGGTGTTCTAATGTTGTTTACAAAAGAGGCAAGTTTCTCTTCGTACCCATCATTATACATAAGTGCAATATCAAACTCAATATCATCTGCTTTGCCTGTGAAACTATAGACATCAGCAACTACAGCTTTTTTGTTCATATCGCCTACATACTGAGCGATTCCACCTTCAAAGTGATAAACCTCTTTAGTTCCAGATCTCTCATCATTGAACTTAATAGTGATAAATGGATTTAAGTATGCAAGCTCTTTAAAACGCTTAGAAAGATACTCATATTCAAATGTTACAGTATCAGTAAAGATAGTTGCATCTGCTGCGAACTCTATGGTCGTACCAGTTTTACGAGTAGTTCCAGTTACAGCTAAAGGCTCTTGAGGTATACCCTCTTTAAAGTCCTGCTCAAAGATCTCACCCTCACGGAAAATAGTCATGTGAAGATCAGAAGAGAGTGCATTTACAACAGAAACACCAACCCCGTGAAGTCCACCAGAAACTTTATAAGTATCTTTATCAAACTTTCCACCAGCATGAAGTACTGTAAGAACTACAGTTGCTGCACTCATTCCCTCTGTTGGGTGCATATCTGTAGGGATACCACGACCATTGTCGCTTACCTTACAAGTACCTTTTTTTGTGAGAGTTACAGTGATAGTATCACAGTGCCCAGCCATCGCTTCATCTATAGAGTTGTCAATAACCTCATAAACTAGGTGGTGTAGACCGCGATGACCTGTGTCACCGATATACATACCCGGACGTTTTCTAACAGCTTCTAGTCCTTTGAGGACTTTAATATTACTAGCACCGTAATTTTCCATTTATAACTCCGTAAAATTGCATAATTGAGCTTATTTTATCTAAGTTTTGCTAAAAATAATATTTATTGACAAAAGATAAGCTCTAATTAACACTCTAATTGATAAGCTTTAATAAAAAGATATTACTATGAAACTGTTTTTCTTCTCTGCACTCTCTTTTTTTCTTCTAATCTTTACAGGGTGTACCCCTAGAAATGCCATGATCAAAGTTGATACTTATATTGCCCATGGTTCTTATATAGATGCAGCAAGATACTCAGACTCACAGATAGACAAGAGAGATAAGTATGCGAGAAATAATCTACTTTGGGAACTCCAAAGTGGCTCTGCTTATCTCTATGCTAAAGAAAATAACATAAGTACAGAGCATTTTAACACCTGTGAATCACTTATAAAACACTATCAAGAACAGACGTTAGTAAGTGATCTCTCTCAAGGAGTAACTTCAACTCTACTTAATGACACTACTCGTCCCTATATGGGAACACAGTATGATGCTATCATGGCAAACACATATAAGGCTATAAACTATATGGCTATAGGAGATAGAATAGGAGCAAGAGTAGAGTTTAATCGTGCTATAGATCGACAACGTCGTGCAAAGATATATTTTGCACAGATGATACACAAAGAGCAAAGAGAGATAGCAAAAAAAGAGCAAAAGAGTCAAAAAGATGGGAAAAATCTAAGAGTTGAAGATAGTAAAATAGATGCTATTATACACAACAACTACCCTGAACTTTATAACTTTAAACCCTATCCTGACTTCATAAATCCAATGACTACTTACTTAGCTGGTATCTTTGCAAGAGCTGATGGAGATGAGTCTAAGGCGTATTCACTTTTAAGGGAAGCCTATGGGATGATGCCTGATAATAATACTGTTCTAGCAGATTTGCAAAACAAAACATCTCAACCTACTGTTTGGCTTATCTATGAAAATGGTCAAGCACCTCTCCTGCATGAACTCCGTATGGACTTTCCTCTGTGGATATTTACTAATCATTTGAGTTATATTTCTGTAGCACTGCCACATATGATCAGACGCTCTCTTGCTTATAACTACCTCACTATAGAGAGTGACGACTCTACTTTTCGCACAAAATTTCTAGCGAGTATGGATAGGGTAATAGAGACTGAGTTTAAAAAAACTTACCCGAGTATCGTTCGCCGTGCTATCCTCTCTACCGCTACAAAAGCAGCTATAAATTATGCTGTTCAGGAGAGTGCAAACAACTCAAACTCAAATGCAGCTTTACTACTAAGTATAGCCTCTGCTATCTACCAGATAAGCTCAACACAGGCAGATACTCGTATCTGGTCTACCTTACCAAAAGAGTTCCAACTCGCAAGATTTAAACAACCAAAAAATGGGATAGTTACACTGAAAACACCAAATAATTTGACTATACAAAAGATTGATTTACCAAAAAGCGATAATATACTTATATATGTAAAAATTGCTACAATAGGTGCTAAAGCATCTGTAAGTGTTATACCATTTTAAGGAGAGAAGATGAAACTATATACAATACTTTTTGGTGTGTTACTGCTACTAACTAGCTGTTCAAGTAAATCCTATGTCAAACTCGTAGATAACTCTGTAGAGAGATATATAGAAGTAAGTAAGATCAATAAGCGTAGAATAAATGATGGACTTATAGAGATACAGATCATAGGTGAAAATAAAACTGATAAGTACAGAAGCTTTAGATACCGTGTGACATGGGAAGATAAAGATGGCTTTGAAGTGCCTTCACTCTCTTCAAAATGGACTGACTTCCCAGCTTACAAAAATGCAGAGTTTCGCATAAATGTTATAGCCCCAAATACTAAGGCTACAGAGTACCAAATCTACATAGATAAAAAGGAAAAATAAATGACAGTTCTAAAACTCGCACTCAGTGCATCCCTCACTTCACTACTACTTCTTAGTGCTTGTGCAAAAGTTCAAAAAATAGATATGCATAATGATACAGGAGCACAAGTGATGGCTCTTGACTATCGTGACTTCCAACAAGCTGCGAGTGAGGCTACTCAGTCTATGCTCAAATCACCAGCACTTAATATTGTTAATGGTAAACGCCATGTATTAGCTATTTCGGAAGTACGAAACGATACTATGCAGCATATAGACACTGATCAGCTTATTAAAAAAATTCGCATCGAACTCCTTAATAGTGGCAAAGTCTTTGTAACTACTGCTGTAGGTGGTGCAGAAGATAAAATGAACCAAGAGAGTCGTGATCTAAGAGGAAATGATGAGTTTAACTCTGTAAGTATTGCTAAAAAAGGAACCCTTCAAGCACCAGATATGAGCCTCTCAGGAAAAATACTCCAAAGAAATATAAATATGGGTGACTCAAAACAGCAAGTCGAATACTACTTTATGCTCACACTTACGGATCTTAAAAATGGTTTAGCTGTATGGGAAGGTGAGTCTATCATCGGTAAACGCGGAAGTGACAAATCTGTAGCTTGGTAGAGTATGTATAAAAAACTTCTGCTTAGTTCGCTTCTGCTTAGTTCTGCTCTTTTTGCGGAGAGATGGCAGATGAAAAGTATCTACTTTCAGACAGAAAATGATGCCGATATTAGGGATGATGCTGCTTATAGTTATGGTGGTAAAATCGGTGCACTTTTTTTTAGAAACAATATAAAAGAGACTCTTCTTCATATTCCTTTTAGTGACTACAAAGCGAGTGATAACTACATCTCTTTCTCCTTTGCTCATAAGCTCTACACTCCAAAAGATTTAACACAAAGTGATGTGATAGTTGGAGATAGACCTTATGCTGGTTATATGTATCTTCAAGGAACACTCCATCAGGTAAAAGAGAACTCTCTCCTCTCCTTAACTACTCAAATAGGCGTAGTAGGTCCCTCTTCACAGATGGAGAGTGTACAGAAATTTATTCATGATCTTATAGGTTCACCTTACCCTCAAGGATGGGATAATCAAATAAAAAATGAGTTTATTTTCCAACTTAACTTTTCTCAAAAAAAGTATTATGATTTAGAACATATTTATACTTATAGCGCCTCTTTAATTCCCTCTTATGGAGTAGAACTTGGAAATACTTCTATAAAAGCTTATGCTTCTGCTCTGTTTCGTTGGGGAAAAAATGTACCTAAAGATTTTGGATCTTATCTTATAAACAATACAGATACTTCAAAGATTTCTCTTAACAGTACTCAAAATAAGACAAAAAAGTGGCGTTATTACATAAACTTCTCGCTTCAAGCAAATACTATTGCAAGAAATATTTTTCTCGATGGCAATAGTTTTAGAGAGAGTTATAGTGTAAAAAAATATCCCCTTACTCTAGATATAGGATATGGTTTCTCTTTTGCTTATAAAAACTTTAGTATTGATTATTTAAGACGACATTCTTCAAAAGAGTATAAAACTCAAAAAGGGCTTTATAGTTATGGTTCTTTACTCTTCTCTTATCACTACTAGTACTTGAAATTAAGCATAAAACCATAATCAAAAGAGCTAAACTGTTGTGGTTTTAAAATAGCTATATCATAATTACTTTGTGCAATATTATTATAGGGCTGATAAGTTTGAAAGTACATAGTTGTTTCTACATTAAAAAAATTACTAATGCCATTTGCTAGATTTCCAAAGGGATCTATAAAAAAGTAACTTATTGCTCCTAGAGTAGAAGATCCAAGGACTTCTCCTCTATTTTTATCTATCTCTCCTTCCAAGTAGTACATATACTCACCTAAAAAGGCACCTACTACAGGAGTGGCTATAATATCTTGAATAGAAGGTATCTCTGCAAAAGCTTCATAGCCATACTCCCACACAAAAGTTGATATGAAGAAAGAGTAGATAAATGAACCAAAAGGATCTACTCCATCATTTCTAGCCATTGTGTAGTACCAAGCTCCTGAAACTGGATGTCCAATGTAGTTTATAACAAAATCATCTTCATCCCATACAGGACCAGCAGATACATTATCTTTCCATTTTTGATCTAAAGGATTTTCTTTTAAAGATTGAACATCCCAATTTGTTACAGATTCGGGCATAAGTGCCAATATACCTATGGTGCTAATAAGAGTAACTTGAAGATAAAGTGTTCCCTCAATAAGATCTTTTTGAGGTTTTGTGAGTTCAGCATTCACATTTGTATTTCTAGTTTTATAGTCAGCATTGAAATTTAGGTCTAAAGGAGTAAACTGTTGTTTTAAAAGTTGATTGTTTTGATAATTTTTATACATATTAAAGAGAGATTGTGAAAGATTTTGATCATAAATAAATTCTCTTTTTATATCTGTATGAGCATATAAAGAGAAAGTTAGGAGAAAAAGAAGAAAAAAATACTTAATAATAAATGCCTAAAGATTATATAACAATAGGCATTACTACAGTTTTAAAATTATCATCACTTAGAATAAATGGAAGGTTTCCTTCATTAAGTCCTATATTAAACTCTGAGTTGTTTATAGAGTTTAAAAAGTCTAGAAGATAGCGGGAGTTAATAGCTAATGAAAAAGCTTCACTAAACCCTGTAACATATCCTATTTCAGTTTTTGCTTCAATATTATCATCACTTAAAGACTCAAAAGTAATAACATCATTTAAAAAAGTAATTTTTACATCTGAAGAGATAGTTGTTATCTGTTTTATAGAGTCTATCATAACAGCTTTAGGAAGTAAAAGAGTATTTTTAATCTCTTTAGGGATAATTCTTGAGTACTCAGGAAATTTACCATTTATAAGTTTTGTAAAGAAAGTATACTGTTCTGAGTGAATAATAAGGTTAGTATCATCATAATAAAGTTCAATATTATCAAAAAAGAGTTTTTGAATCTCTATGATCGCTTTTTTAGGAATGATAATACTAAGTTCACTCTCACTACTATTTGAAAGTGTAACAACTGCTAGACGACGAGTATCTGTAGATGCAAAATTTATAAAATCATGTTTAATATCTATAAGAGCTCCATTAAGCTCAAATTTTGGGTTATTAGTGTCGATAGCTGGAGTTATCTTCTTTAAGGATTCTATGAGCATGTGAGACTCTATAGAGATACGTGCCTTACCTTCATAAAATGGAAACTCTGGAAAGTCATTATGAGAAAAAGTAGGGAGTTTAAAATTTGAGTGACCTTGAGAGATATGAAGTGTATCACCTTTTACCTCTAAGTTAATGTTTCCATCTTTTAAAATACGAACAATATCTAAGAACTTTTTACCATTAGCAGTTATACTACCCTCTTGATCAATATGTACTTCAGATGTATTTACCATAAATCCTATTTCATAATCTGTAGCTTTAAGAGTAAGAGAGTTATTACTTGCATTTAAATAGACATGTGATGTTATCTGTGAAGTATCTTTTTTTTCCAAAAAAGGTCCAGAATGGATAAGTATGTTTTCAAGTATAGATTTAGTAATAGTTATAATCATGTAAATTCCCTATATATTATATAATTTTTAGTAAGTAGTAGTAGGTGCATGTGAATAGGTGAAAACCTTTCTCAAAGACCCTAAAACTTGACTAAAAAGGACGTGATGAGTCATAGTAACTCTATTCACGTCTATTCACTTTTACAATTATATCTTTTTTTAGGAGATATTTGTAATTTTGTTTGTTAACTCATCTATTTTTGTCTTAAAATCTTCATCATCTTTGATAAGATCATTGATTTTTTTGATAGTATGACTAATAGCAGTGTGGTCTTTCATACCAAAGTATTGAGCGAGTTGTGGCATAGTATTTTGTGTGAGTTCACGACAAATATAGATAGCTATACGTCTTGCATAAACGATGTTTTTACTACGTCCTTTAGAACGTATCTCACTCGGTTTAATGTTAAGATCTTTTGAGACGACTTCGGTGATAGTATCCATAGTAAGATTCTCGCGTTTTTCAGCCATCTGATCCTTGAGTACATTTTTTGTAAATTCAAGGTCTATATCTACATGCATTAGTTGTGAGTAGGCATGTAGTTTTGAGAGTATACCCTCTATCTCACGAACATTAGAGTCTATAACTGTGGCGATATAGTTGACTATCTCTTTAGAGAGTTTTACCTTATTTATCTCGCATTTTTTCTCTATGATGGCTATTTTTGTCTCAAGTTCAGGAGGTTGTATGTCAGCAACGAGTCCATGCTCGAAACGGCTTTGAAGTCTTGCTTCAAGTCCACCTATCTTTTTTGGTGGCTTATCTGCTGTAAGGATTATCTGTTTACCAGCACCTTTGAGGGCTTCAAAGGTATGAAAAAACTCCTCTTGGATAGACTCTTTGTTTGAGAGGAACTGGATATCATCTATGAGAAGCACATCACACTTACGGTATTTCTCTTGAAAACGCTCCATAGTTTTGTTTCTGAGATGGCGAACGAAGTCATTTAAAAACTGCTCAACAGTAGTATATATAACAACTTTTCCCTCATTTTGAAGAACATTTCCAGCTGCTTGCATAAGGTGAGTCTTTCCAAGTCCAACACCACCATAGATAAAAACAGGATTATAGAGTATTCCTGGTTTTTCACTGATGCTTTTTATTGCTGAATAAGCAAATTGGTTTGAACCACCTACCATGAAGTTTGAAAAAGAGTGAGAAGGGTTTAGAAGAGAGTTTCCCTGCTTCACTTCGACTACTTTTTGTTTTTTGCGTTTATCTACAAGGTTTTTGAGGGTAATTTTTACTGTTACCTTGGAGTTCGTCTTCACTTCAAAGAGGTGTGCAATCTTTTCAGTGTATCTGTTTTTTATCCAGTTGACCACAAGTGCATTTGGAGCATAAAATAGTGCAAGTTCTGGTGTAGACTTTTTCACGTCATAAATGAGATGGCGAATATAGCGTTTATACTCGCTCTCGCTTATCTCTTCTTTTAAATTTTCTAGTATCTCTTGTCCGATATTCACATTAAAACCTATTTTTTAAATATAGTGTGAATAATACACTTTAGTTCCATAAAATAGGGTTAAAAAGCTACGTGAATAAAAAGTTATTCACATAGGAGTAAAAATGTTACTATATCTTATGTTATAATTATGTTAGATTAAAATGTAAAAAGGATATGTATGATTAATATGACACTTACAAGTTTGCGAAATACGACTAATTTTTTTGATATAGATGATGTAGCTACTATTATAAACGGTAGAAAAAAAGAGGAGATAGGTTACTTTGTACCTAAAATTTTTAAAGAAGAGTTTGAAAAGTTTAGTGCAGAGTTGCAAAAAAAGAAAAAAAGAAAGATTTTAGAAAAGGTACTCAAAGCATCAAGAAAAGATAAAATTGAAGATGGAGCAGTATCTGATGGAATTGAATAGAGGAGATATCTGTTTAGTAAATTTCAATCCTGCTAAGGGTGATGAAATGGGTAAACTTAGACCAGCTATCATCATAAGTAGTGAGGAGGATAATGATATTTTAGACACAGTCATAGTCATACCCCTTTCAACTGTCATAGAGCGAGATACTATTCCATACAGATTTTATATAAATGCAAGAGATAAGTTAGAAAGAGATAGTGATGCTTGTATATATGAGATACGAGCATTAAGTAAAACACGGATAAAAGAGAAATTATCAAAATTAAGCAGTGATGAGATGATCTCTATTCAAAAATGCTTATGCGAAATAGTTGGATAAAGAGATGAGAACAATAGGTTTACTTGGTGCAATATCTATAGGTGTTGGTGGTATGGTTGGTGGGGGGATTTTTGCTGTTTTAGGTGAAGCGGTCTCTCTGGCTCACTCTGCTACAATGTATGCATTTT
>JALWTK010000121.1 GCA_027082875.1 Sulfurimonas sp.
GGAGATTTTGCAAGTACTTCTCTCGCTTCATCAGCATTTACTTCATTTTCAAAGCTCAGTGTTAAAGCTTCAGCATGACCTCTTAAAGTTGGTACTCGGACACAAGTCGCACTAAGAGGAATTTCTCTATGCATTATCTTGGTAGTCTCATTGACCATCTTCATCTCCTCTTTTGTGTAACCATTGTCCGTAAAAACATCTATTTGAGGGATTACATTCAGAGCTATTTGTTGATTGAAAACTTTGTGTTCGCTCTCATCAAGTTTAAAAGCAAAGAAGTCTTGCATCTGTTGCACAAGCTCTTCCATAGCACTCTTGCCAGCACCACTTGTTGCTTGGTATGTCGCTACATCTACACGCTTGAGAGTGTACGCTGTATCAAGTGGCTTGAGTGCTTGTACCATTTGGATAGTTGAACAGTTTGGATTCGCGATAATACCTGTTTTTTTCCAAAGAGCTATATCTTCAGGATTTACTTCTGGTACCACAAGTGGAGTATCTACATCCATTCTAAAGTGAGAGGTGTTGTCTATCACTACAGCTCCTGCTTTTACACATGCTGGTGCGAACTCTGCACTTACACTTCCACCTGCTGAAAACAGGGCTATCTCTATATCTTCTTTTGCAAAAATCTCTTTTGTAAGCTCCTGAATGACTAACTCTTTTCCATCAAACTCTACAGTTGTTCCAGCACTTCTTGATGAAGCAAGTGCAATTACTTTTGCGTAAGGAAAAGCGATCTCAGATAGAATTGTTAAAATCTCTTCACCAACTGCTCCATTTGCTCCAACAACTGCTACATTATATTTTTTCATTTTATTCCTTATATATTTTTACGAGACTCAAGATGTAGAGATTCTACGCCTATCTCATCAGTATCACTGAGTATAGTAGCTCTCTCAACAACAGAGATAAGTTCACGGATATTACCAGGCCATCCATAGCTGAGTAACATCTCTTTTGCTTCTTCGCTAAAAAATTTACTCTCAAAGCCATACTTCTCACAGTTTTGCTCTAGGGAAGCTTCTGCTATTTGAAGTATCTCATCTTTTCTTTCTTGCAGTGAAGGGATCTTGAGTGGGATAGTGTTGAGCCTATAGTATAAATCCTCACGAAATTCACCCTCTTTAATTTTATCACTTAAGTTAGCATTTGTAGCAGACACTATACGGATGTCTATTTTGATGCTTTTAGACGAACCAAGTCTCCGTACCTCTTTTTCTTGAAGAGCACGAAGTATCTTAGCCTGTACATTGTAAGGCATCTCACCTATCTCATCTAAAAATAGGGTACCACCATTTGCTAGTTCAAACTGACCAGCTTTTGCTTCACTTGCGTCAGTAAATGCCCCTTTTTCAAAACCAAAAAGTTCACTCTCTATGAGTTGCTCAGGAATAGCTGCCATATTGATAGCAATAAAAGGTTTTTTAGCTCTTAAAGAGTTTTGGTGAATATAGTTAGCAAAAACCTCTTTACCTACACCACTTTGACCCAAAAGTAAGATGCTCGCATCTGTTTTGCTTGCTTTATCTGCGATTTGAAGAGATCCCTCCAATGCTTTTGATGTCCCTAAGAAGCCTGTAGTGTTTTTCTTCTTTGAAGATTTTTTTCTTACAGATTTTTGTAAAGTTTGTATCTTATCTTCTCTTTTTATAGCATCAATAAGCGCATCAATATCAAAAGGCTTTAGAAGAAAATCTTTGACACCAAGGTGTATAGACTCTATCGCACGATTGAGTGTAGCATTACCTGTCATAATGATCACTTCGTATCTACCATTAAGTTTTTTGATGAACTCTATCCCATCCATCTTAGGCATATTGATATCTGTAATGACAAGATTAAATGTGTCATCAAGTTTTTTAAGGGCATCTATGGCGTTTTTAAATGTCACTACTTCATATTCTGTGAAATCTCCCATAGAGATCTCAAGAGATTTTCTCATGTTGATGTCATCTTCAACGATTGCAATTTTCACATTGAGCCCTTATTTTAAAGGGGCTATTTTAGCAAAATTATCATTAAAATCGACTTTGAAACATTTTGTTCTAAGTGTGAGTACTGTAGTGGACTTATTTTGAGCATTTATAGTTTCCTCATTGTGTTGTACATCTAAACCAAGTTTATGAATATAACCAATAAATATATCGTGATTTGCTGAGATGATTTGAGATAAGTTTTTTGAGCCATTATTCTCAAGTTTAAGTGGTTCATAAGCAATACCATTACATTTTTTCATTGCATGTGAAACAATAAGTGATTCGTTATAAAGTATGGCATCTTTGACTACATACCTGTAAGAGATAAGATATTCACTAGCACTCAGTGTTAGTGAATAAAAAAGTATTATTGAGCAAAGTCTGCGTGAGAAATAGTGATCTCCATTTCTACTTCGCATAGTCCCTCTTTAAAAGTTGTTTCAACAATATCTGCATTCTTTACCATTGCTTGCACAGATGTTCTTACAGTTGATCTTTTAACCATCATATTTTTAATGAGATCTTGACCATCAATTCTAACGCCTTTTACCCTTTCAGCAATCATTCTATATGCATCTGCAACAGCGGCTCTTTTAGCTAGTGCATAAGCTTGTGCTGGTGAAGATGTATTCATTGGAGCTACACCTTGACCAGTTACGCTGATAAGTAACTCCTCTTCCTCTTTTAAGAGAGGTTCAATACTTTGATTTTGACTACTAGGAAGAGCAGGTTCTACCATCTGAGTTGTTGGCACATCACCAGCTGCTTGTTCAACTGTGATTGGACCTGTTGTATCTTCAACGCCTTGGATCGTCTCAACACTTAGGAGTGCTGTAGCACTCAAAAATAGTGCAATGAGTAAACTTTTTTTCATGTTTAGTCCCTTAATCTTAATTATGGGGGACTAAGCAAGAGTTATTCCATCTCTGAAGTTTTATCATCCTCTTCATCTTCTTTGGGCTGTTTAGGACATCTAGAAACTGAAGCCACCTCATCACCTTTAACAATATAAACACCGGAAGTATTACGACTTGACTTAGAGATCGTTTGCATATCTACACGGATCATCTTACCAGCTTTAGTAAGTGCCATCATATCCATCTCTTCATCAACCATTAAACAACCTACTACATATTTACCTGTTTTTGCAGTCATTTTCATAGCGATAACACCAGAACCACCACGGTTAGTTAAGCGGTACTCACCAGCATCTGTACGCTTTCCAATACCTTTTTCTGCAACAACTAATATCTCCTGTTCATCATCACGAATAATATTAGCATCAATCACTTCATCTTCATCATGCTTAAATTTAATACCTCTAACCCCACGAGTACTTCTCCCTTGGTCACGAGTCTTGCTTATTTCAAATTTGATACACTGACTCATCTTCGTCATAATAAAGAGATATTGGATCTCCTGATCGGCTATTTTTGCAGTGATAAGGCTATCATCTTCATCGAGCACTATAGCTTTTACACCATTACTTCTAATATTGCTAAACTCACTAAGTTTTGTTCTTTTCACAACACCATTTTTAGTAAAGAAAACAAGTGATTTTGTTTCTGAAAAATCAGTCGTAGGGATGATAGACTGAATCTTCTCATCTTGTTGTAAGTTTACAAGGTTTACAACTGCCTTACCTTTTGCAGTACGGCTTCCTTCTGGAATACGATAAACTTTCAACCAGTGCAATTGTCCACGGTCAGTAACAAAAAGTAAAGTGTCATGTGTATTACAAGTAAAGAAGTTTTCAATAAAGTCATCTTCATAAGTAGTCACAGCAGTTTTGCCCTTGCCACCTCTTCTTTGTTTTTCATACGAAGCTAGTGGTACGCGTTTGATATAACCACGGTGAGTAATGGTAACTACCATAGGCTCATTTGGTATCAAATCTTCGATATCAATATCATCATAATCATCTTCAATATCAGTTTTTCTTTTGTTTGAATAAATAGACGCAACCTCTTCAAACTCCTCACCTATAATACCGTGAAGTACATCTTCACTTTTAAGAATAGATTCTAAATAAGCAATAAGCTCTTGAAGTTCTTTCAGTTCATTTTCTATTTTTTCACGCTCAAGCCCAGTGAGTTTTCCAAGACGCATATCAACAATGCTTTGTGCTTGAATCTGTGAGAAGTCAAAATTGGAAACAAGATTGTCTCTTGCGTCTTCTATATTTGTACTTGCTTTGATAACTTTTATAAT